>JBAZYO010000003.1:0-300000 GCA_041659285.1 Vicinamibacterales bacterium
GACGACCCACCCGGCTCGGCGCGACCAGATCGGGCAGGCGGTGGCGGAAATCGAACGCCGTCTCGCCGACTTCGCGAAGAAGAAAAAGTAACGGCGCTCGCCGTTGCTTCGCGGCATCCCGGAGCCCGGTCGCGCAGGCGATCGGCGAGCCGGGCCGGGTGTGCCTACAGCGGCCGCCCAGGCCGCCCGCCTATCCCGGTGCGAATGTATTCCGTGTGATATCCTTCACAAGCACGCCGAAATCCTGAGTGCGTGACATAACTTCTTCAGAGCGCGAGATCATGGACGGCTGGGGCGGAATCCTACTACTGGGTGTCATCGGAGTCGGCTTCGGCATCGTCTCCGTGGTGCTGTCGTACTTCCTTGGCCCGCGCAATCCCACTCCCGAGAAGCTGGCGGCCTACGAATGCGGCATGCCGCCGGTCGGCGACGCCCGCGAACGGCAGTCGGTCAAGTTCTACCTTGTCGCGATGATCTTCCTGCTGTTCGACATCGAAGTCGCATTCCTCTATCCCTGGGCGCTCGCGATGCGCCAGTTGTCGTGGCCCGGCCTCATTCAGATCACGGTCTTCTTCCTGATCCTGGTCGTCGGCTACATCTATATCTGGCGCAAGGGCGTGCTCAACTGGGGCCCCGAATACGACCCCGATTACAGGCACGCGCCCAAACCCGGCCCCGCCGTGGTGAAGAGATACCGTTATGGGACTCGAAACTGATTACGAAATCCCGGTCCTGACGACGTCCGCTGAATTCATGATTCAGTGGGCGCGCCGCTCGGCCATCTGGCCGGTGGCGTTCGGTCTGGCCTGCTGTGCGATCGAGATGATGGCGACGGGCGCCAGCCGCTACGACCTGGCGCGCTTTGGCGCCGAAGTGTTCCGCGGCTCGCCCCGGCAGGCAGACCTGATGATCATTGCCGGCCGCCTGTCGCGCAAGATGGCGCCGGCGATGCGCCGCATTTACGACCAGATGCCCGAGCCGAAGTGGGTGATCTCGATGGGCGCCTGCGCGTCGTGCGGCGGCGTGTTCGACAACTACGCCATCGTCCAGGGTTCCGACCAGGTCGTGCCGGTTGACGTGTTCATTCCCGGCTGCCCGCCGCGTCCCGAGGCGCTGATCTACGGCATCGTGCAGCTGCAGAAGAAGATCGCCGCCTCGAAGCTCGATCAGACCCCGAAGGTCCGCATCGCATGACCGCCGACGAACTGATCGCCGCGATCGCGCCCGCGATTCCCGGGGCGAGGCTCGAAGCGCTGGCCTCGGCGGACGCCGCCGTGACGCCGACGATCGGGGTGCCGCGCGAGTTCATCGTCCAGGCGTGCCGCGCCTTGCAGGGCCCGGGCCTCGAGTTCGTCGCGTTCTCCGACGTCACCGCGGTCGACTTTCATCCCAACCGCCTGCCGCGCTTCGATCTTGTCTATCACCTGGTGTCGCCGCACCGCCGCGCGCGCGTCCGCTTGAAGGTGCAGATCAACGCGCAGGAAGCGGTCGCGACGCTGACGTTGCTCTACCCGGGCGCCGGCTGGCCCGAGCGCGAGCTCTACGACCTGTTTGGCATCGTGTTCGACGGTCACGCCGATCTGCGCCGGTTGATGATGCCCGATGATTGGGACGGCCATCCGCTGCGCAAGGACTACCCCGTGCAGCTGCGGAAGGACGCGCAGACCTACATGCCGCTGCAGGTCACGCAGGAAGAGTTCCAGGCGAACATGGAGCGCGATCGGTTCCAGCGCACCGCTGCCAAGCCGAAATGACGAGCGCGGCGCGCAGTGGCCGGGCGGCGGCGACGCTGCGCGAGGCCGCGCGGGCACATGAACGGGCGGCGCAGGACGTTGGCGGATTGACCCGGGCCGCCGAGGCGATGGTGACGGCGCTCGGGCAGGGGCGGAAGATTCTGGTGTTCGGCAACGGCGGCAGTGCGGCCGATGCCCAGCACTTCGTCGCCGAGTTGGTGGGACGGTACCGGGTTGAGCGTCGGGCGTGGCCGGCGATCGCGCTCTCGACGGATACCAGCATCCTGACCGCGCTCGGCAACGACTACGGGTTCGATCGGGTGTTCGCGCGGCAGGTCGAGGCGCATGGCGCGGCCGGCGATATCGCGCTGGGGATTACCACCAGCGGGAATTCACCCAACGTGCTGCGCGGGCTCGAGACGGCGAACGAACGCGGGCTGGTCACCATCGCCCTGACCGGGCGGGGAGGCGAGGCCGGCCGGCTGGCCCGGATCCAGCTCGCGGTGGATGACGACCGGACGCCGAGAATTCAGGAGGTGCACATCACGATGTTGCACATCCTTTGCGAGTGGGTTGAGGACGAGCTGAATGGCTGACGTACGCACCGAGACGATGACGGTCAACATGGGGCCGCAACATCCCAGCACGCACGGCGTGCTGCGGCTGGTGCTGGAGCTCGATGGTGAGACCGTGGTGTCGGTGTCGCCGACCGTCGGCTACCTGCACACCGGCATCGAGAAGACCTGCGAGCAGAAGAAGTGGCAGCAGGTGATCCCGCTGGTCGAGCGCATGGATTACCTCGGCGCCCAGTCCAACAGCCTGGCGTTCTGCCTGTCGGTCGAGAAGATGCTCGGCCTCGACGAGCAGATGCCGGCGCGGGTCAATGCGATCCGCGTGATGATCGCCGAACTGCAGCGCCTCAGCAGCCACCTGGTCTGGTTCGGTACGCACGCCATGGAGATCGGCGCGATCACCGGCCTGCTCCACGCGCTGCGCGAGCGCGAGATCATCATGAACCTGAACGAGATGCTCGGCGGCTTCAGGTTCTTCCCCAGCTACATCCGGGTGGGCGGCCTGAAAGAAGACATCCCGCGTGGCTACAAGGAAGCGGTCAAGGCGTTCCTCGATCGGCTGCCGGGCAAGATCGATGAATACGAAACGCTGATCACGAAGAACCCGATCTGGCTGGACCGCACGCGCGGCGTCGGCGTGATCAGCTACGACGACTGCTGCCGGTGGGGGCTCTTCGGCCCGATCGCCCGCGCCGCCGGCGGCGACTACGACGTGCGCCGGGCGTTTCCCTACTGTGATTACGACACCTACGAGTTCGACGTGATTGGCGCCTCGAACGGCGACGTCTACGATCGCTACCTCACCCGCATGGCCGAGATGCGCGAAAGCGTCAAGATCTGCAACCAGGCCCTCGAGCGCATCGACCCGGTCGGGGCGTGGGCGTGCGACGACAAGCGCGTCGTGCCGCCGCCCAAGGACCAGGTCTACACCGAGATGGAAGCGCTGATTCAGCACTTCCTGATTTACTCGCAGGGCTTCAAGGTGCCGGCGGGCGATGCCTACGTCCCGGTCGAAGGCCCGCGCGGCGAGCATGGCTGTTACGTGGTGTCGGACGGCACCAACCGGCCGTGGCGGGTGCACATGCGCGCGCCCGGACTGTTTGCCTGCCAGGCCCTGCACAAGTTCGTCGTCGGCGGCATGATCGCGGACGTGATTGCCGTGATCGGCTCGCTTGACGTCGTGATGGGAGACGTCGATCGATGAGCTTTCATCCGACGATGCCGTACGGCACGGAGGGTTGGCATCGCTCGATGCGGGCCACGCTGCCGGAGGGCCCGGAGTTCGCGTACCGCGCCGAGGCGCGCGCGAAGTTCGAGGAGTTTGCCGCGCATTACGCGCCCGAGCATCGCAAGTCGGCGACGCTGCACGCGCTGTACCTGGCGCAGGAGCAGCAGGGCTACATCAGCAACAACGTGACCCGGCACGTGGCCCAGGTGATTGGCTGCACCACCGCCGAGGTCGAGGACGTCGTCTCCTATTACGTGATGTTCCACCGCAACCCAGTGGGCAAGTACGTGCTGCAGGTCTGCACCACGTTGTCGTGCGCGCTGGCCGGCGCCGAGCGCGTGGTTGAAGAGCTCGAACACAAGCTTGGCATCAAGGCCGGCCAGACCGACCCGACCGGCATGTTCACCATCCAGCAGATGGAATGCCTCGGCGCCTGCGATCGCGCGCCGGTGATGATGGTGAACAACGACCACTGGCATGAACACCTCGCGCCCGAGTCGGCCGGCGCCCTGATCGACCAGATGAAGACCGAGGGCCTCAAGGCGCTTGGCGGTTGCCACCTCGCCATCGAGGGCCGTCCCGAAAGCGAGTGGCGGGGCAAGACCACGACGCCGGTGAAGCCGAAGGCGGTGCCCGACTACGAACCCGTGCTGACGAAGTACGCGTTCACGCCGGGTGGTGCGGAGTTCGATCACTACGTCAAGAACCAGGCGGGCTACGAAGGGCTGAAGAAGGCCCTCGGCATGACGCCCGACGCCGTGATTGAAGACGTCAAGAAATCAGGCCTGCGCGGCCGCGGCGGCGCCGGCTTCCCGACCGGCCTCAAGTGGCAGTTCGTCGACAAGAAGTCGCCCAAGCCGAAGTTCATCGTCTGCAACGCCGACGAGAGCGAGCCGGGCACCTTCAAGGACCACCTGCTGATGGAGCGCAACCCCCACCTGCTGGTGGAAGGCTGCCTGATTGGCTGCTACGCCATTGGTTCGAAGGCGGCGTACATCTACATCCGCGGCGAGTTCTACCATTTGTTCCCCGCCATGCAGAAGGCGATCGACGATGCGCGCCAGGCGGGCTACGTCGGCAAGAACATCATGGGCTCGGGCTTCGACTGCGAGGTCTACCTGCACCGCGGCGCCGGCGCCTACGAGGCCGGTGAAGAAACCGCGCTGCTCGAATCGCTTGAAGGCAAGCGCGCGCAGCCGCGCTTCAAGCCGCCCTTCCCCGCGGTGGAGGGCGCCTGGGGGTGCCCCACGGCGGTTAACAACGTGGAGACGCTGTGCAACGTGCCGCTGGTGATGACCCGCGGCGCCGAGTGGTTTGCCGCCCTCGGCCCCGAGAAGAACGGCGGCCCGAAGCTGTTCTGCGTGAGCGGCGCCGTCAGGCGCCCCGGCGTGTTCGAAGCGCCGATGAAAGTCACGCTCAGGGAACTGATTTTCGACTACGCCGGCGGCCCGCTCGACGGCCACACGTTGAAGGCCGTGATCCCGGGCGGTTCGTCGGTGCCGATCCTGCTGCCCGATCAGATCGACATCCCGGCGAGCTTTGACGACGTCCAGAGGGCGGGATCGCTGCTCGGTTCGGCGGCGATCATGGCGCTCGATGAGACCACCGACATGGTGTGGCTGGCCGACAACCTGCTGCACTTCTATCGCCACGAGTCGTGCGGCAAGTGCACGCCGTGCCGCGAAGGCACCGACTGGCTGTATCGCATCCTGCACCGCATGATGAACGGCCAGGCCACGGAAAAGGACATCGCGCTGCTCGGCAGCGTGGCTAATCAGATCAACGGCAAGACGCTGTGCGCCTTCGGCGATGCGGCCGCGACGCCGGTGCTGACGACCCTCAAGTTGTTCAAGCCAGAGTTCGAGGCGTATGTGAAGGGCACGCAGCCCAAGCCGGCCGCGTATCGCGCGCACACCAAGGCGGAGGCGCACTAACGTGGCCGACATCATCGCCTGGGTCACGTCGCCGACCTTCATCGCCTACGCCACGCTGGTTGGCGTGGTGTTCATGGCGCTGCAGATTTCGGCGGCCGTGATGGTCTACGCCGAGCGCAAGGTCGCGGCGTTCATGCAGCAGCGCATGGGTCCGACGCTGGTCGGTCCCAAGGGCCTGCTGCAGCCGATTGCCGACATCGTCAAGCTGTTCTTCAAGGAAGAGCTGCGGCCGAAGGCGGCGGACGCCTTCCTGTTCTCGCTGGCGCCCATCATCTCGGTGACCACCGCCTTCCTGGCGTTCGCGCCGGTGCCGTTCGGCGCGCCCACCACCTTCTTCGGCCTGCTCGACGAGCCGATGGCGCTGATGATCTCGGACGTCAACGTCGCGGTGCTGGTGATCTTCGCCGTCGCCTCGATGGGTGTCTACGGCATCGTGCTGGCCGGGTGGGCGAGAACTCGAAGTACTCGCTGCTGGGCGGCCTGCGCAGCTCGGCGCAGATGATCAGCTACGAGCTGGCCTACGGCATGTCGCTGGCCACGGTGGTGATGTTCGCCGGCTCGATGTCGCTGCGGGAGATCGTCGGCGGGCAGCAGGGCTACTGGTTCGGCTTCATCCCGCAGTGGAACATCTTCCTCCAGCCGATCGCGTTTTTCGTGTTCGCGTGCGCCGGCATTGCCGAGACCAACCGCGCGCCGTTCGACTTCCCCGAGGCCGAGCAGGAGCTGGTGGCCGGCTATCACACCGAGTACAGCTCGATGCGCTTCGCCATGTTCTTCATGGCCGAATACATCAACATGGTCACGGTCTCGGCGGTCGCGGTCAACCTGTTCCTGGGCGGCTGGCATGGCCCGTTCATCCCGGCTGAGTACGGCTGGATCTGGTTCCTGATCAAGCTGGCGTTCCTGTTGTTCTGTTACCTGTGGCTGCGCTGGACGCTGCCGCGCTTCCGGTACGACCAGTTGATGTCGTTCGGGTGGAAGGTGCTGCTGCCGTTGGCCACGGTCAACCTGCTTCTCTCAGCCGCGGGGGTGCTCTACTTTGGCCTCTGACGCGCTGCTCTTTTACCTGTTCGCCGGCGCCGCGGTGCTCGGCGCGCTGCTGGTCGTCTCCCAGAGGAACCCGGTCTACAGCGTGCTGGCGCTGATCGGGTCGTTCTTCGGGCTGTCGGGCCTGTACGTGCTGCTCGAGGCCCCGTTCGTGGCGGTGGTGCAGATCATCATCTACGCCGGCGCCATCATGGTGCTGTTCCTGTTCGTGGTGATGTTACTCAACGTGCCGCGCGAAGACACCTCGGAGTGGGACCGGTCGCATCCGCTCTACCGCCCGCTGGCGGTGCGCGTGGGCGGCGCCCTGGCGCTGCTGCTGGCGCTCGAACTGGGCTGGGCCCTGTCGCGCACGGCGGGGCTGGGCGGCGGCGTCGCCGAGGCGCACCCGGCGGTGGCGTCGGTCGCCGAGCTGGGCCGCGTCCTGTTCACCGACTACATGTTTGCGTTTGAAGTGACGTCGATCCTGATCATCGTGGCGATGGTCGGCGCCGTCGTCCTCGCCAAGAAGAGGGAGGACTGACCATGTCAATCGGCCACTATCTCGTGCTCTCGGGCCTGCTGTTCTCGATTGGCGCCGCCGGCGTCTTCCTGCGCCGCAACCTGATTACGCTGCTGCTGTCGGTGGAAATCATGCTGAACGCGGTCAACCTGGCGTTTGTGGCCTTCGGCCGCCAGCTGGGCACCGTGGACGGCCAGATCATCACCTTCTTCGTGATGACGGTGGCCGCCGCCGAGGCGGCGGTGGGCCTGGCCCTGGTGATTGGCCTGTTCCGCCACCGCGAAACGCTCAACCCTGAAGCCTTCACGTCGTTGAAATGGTGAACACAGATGGGGACACCAGGGCCGCAGATGACACAGATGACGCCGATTACGTTGGGAGCCGAGGGATAACGACGTGCTAGCTCTCATTCCATTGCTGCCGTTTGCCGGCTTCCTCGTCAACGCGACGATGGGGCGGCGGCTGCCCAAGGCGGTGACCGGCGGGCTGGCGTCCGCCGTCATGGTGCTGTCGTTCCTGATTGCCGCCATGCAGGTGTGGGCGCTGGCCGGCATGCCGCCGGAATCGCGCCAGATCAACCAGACCCTGTTCACCTGGATCACGGCCGGCGATTTCACGCTCGACCTGGCGCTGCGCCTCGACGCGCTGTCGGCGGTGATGATTCTCGTGATCACCGGCATCGGCTCGCTGATTCACATCTACTCGATCTCCTACATGCACGAGGAAACCGACGCCGAATACGGCCGGTTCTTCTCGTACCTGAACCTGTTCTGCTTCTTCATGCTGATGCTGGTGCTCGGCTCGAACGTCCTGGTGATGTTCGTGGGCTGGGAGGGCGTGGGCCTGTGCTCCTACCTGCTGATTGGCTTCTACTACCAGAAGAAGTCGGCGTCGGACGCGGCCAACAAGGCGTTCATCGTCAACCGCGTCGGCGACTTCGCGTTCATTCTGGGCGCGCTGCTGATGGTGGTGACGTTCAACTCGCTGGACTTCACGACCATCGCGCTGGCGGCGAAGGAACTGCCGCCCGAGGCGACCTTCGGCACGCTGTCGCTGATCACGCTGCTGCTGTTCATCGGCGCCACCGGCAAGTCGGCGCAGATTCCGCTGTATGTGTGGCTGCCCGACGCGATGGAAGGCCCGACCCCGGTGTCGGCCCTCATCCACGCCGCCACCATGGTCACCGCCGGCGTCTATATGATCGGCCGCAACGCCGTGCTGTTCGAGCACGCGCCGATCACCCTGACCGTGGTCGCCGTGGTCGGCGCCGCCACCGCGCTGTTTGCCGGCACCATCGGCCTGGTGCAGAACGACATCAAGCGCGTGCTGGCGTATTCGACGGTGTCGCAGCTGGGCTACATGTTCCTGGCGATGGGCGTCGGCGCGTTCGGCGCCGGCATCTTCCACCTGATGACCCACGCCTTCTTCAAGGCCTGCCTGTTCCTCGGCTCGGGCGCGGTGATTCACGCGCTGCACGGCGAGCAGGACATCCGCAGGATGGGCGGCCTCAAGAAGCACATCCCGATCACCTACTGGACGTTCGTGATTGCGGCGCTGGCCATCGCCGGCATTCCGTTCCTGTCAGGGTTCTTCTCGAAAGACGAGATCCTGTTCGAGACGTTCCTGCACGGCCACCAGATCCTGTGGGGCGTGGGCGCGCTGACGTCGCTGCTGACCGCCACCTACATGTTCCGCCTGGTCCACCTGACCTTCCACGGCGAGGAGCGGTTCGCCTCGGCCGGCCATGGCCACGACGATCCCGGCCACGCCGATCACGGTCACGCGCACGACGCCCATGCCGCCCCGGCGCATGGCATGCACCTGCACGACGCGCCCGCGCCGATGGCGTTCGCGCTGATCGTGCTGGCGGTCGGCTCGATCCTCGCCGGCTACGTCGGCGTGCCGCACGCGCTCGGCGGCCACAACAACCTTGACGCCTGGCTCGAGCCGGCATTCCAGGCCACCAACTGCGGCCAGCCGGTCACCACCGGCGAGCTGGCGGGCATGGCCATCGAGAATTGCCTGCCCGGCGAGGAAGCCGGCGCCGAAGGCGACCACACCGGCCTCGAGCTGTCGCTGATGGGGGTGTCGTCACTGATCGCCTTTGCCGGCATCGGGCTGGCGACGTTCCTGTGGCTGAAGCGCAAGGACATCCCGGCGCAGATGGCCACCCAGTTTTCGGGAGTCCACAAGCTGTTGCTGAACAAGTACTACGTGGATGAAATCTACGACGCGACCATCGTGCAGCCGATCAAGGTGGTGTCGCAGGAGGGCCTGTGGCGCGGCTTCGACGTCAAGGTCGTGGACGGCGCCGTCAACGGCGCCGGTTACTTCGTGAGCGGGGTGAGCATCGTGCTCCGCCTGCTGCAGAACGGGTCGGTTAAGACCTATGCGGCATCCATCTTTGCAGGCGCGGTCGCCATCCTCGCCTTCTACCTCTGGAGATAGCGCGACGTGAACGGGTTGCCCCTACTCTCCATCGCCATCCTGCTCCCCGTCATCGGGGCGGCCCTGCTGTTGTTGGTGTCGAACCGCGACGGCTCGAACAACGGGCTGGTCCGCAACCTGACGCTGGGCATCTCGCTGGTGACGTTTGCGGTCACGCTGCTGTTGTGGGCGGGCTTCGACCCGTCGGCGGCCGCGCCGGCGTTCCAGTTCGTCGAGCGCCATGCCTGGATCCCGGCCTTCGGCATCGACTACTACGTCGGCATCGACGGCCTCAGCCTGATGCTGCTGGTGCTGACCGGCTTCCTGACGCCGCTGGCGCTGCTGACCTCGTGGGAAAGCGTCGGGAAGCACGTCAAGGAATTCTCGATCTTCATGCTGCTGCTCGAGGCGTCGATGATCGGCGTGTTCAGCGCGCTCGACGTCTTCCTGTTCTACATCTTCTGGGACTTCGTCCTGATCCCGATGTATTTCCTGATCGGCATCTGGGGCTACGACCAGCGCATCTACGCCGCGGTCAAGTTCATGCTCTACACCATGGCCGGCAGCGTGCTGATGCTGGTGGCGATCATCGGCCTGTCGTGGCTGCACCAGTCGATGACCGGGGAATACAGCTTCGACCTGCTCAAGCTGTATGAGCTGCAGATTCCGGAAGGCACGCAGTACTGGATGTTCCTGGCCTTCACCATCGCGTTCATCATCAAGGTGCCGCTGTTCCCGTTCCACACGTGGCTGCCCGACGCCCACGTCCAGGCGCCGACGCCCGGCTCGGTGATCCTGGCCGGCGTCATGCTGAAGATGGGCGGCTACGGCCTGATCCGCTTCGCGTTCCCGCTGTTCCCGGAGGCGGCGCTCTACTTCGCGCCGCTGCTGGCGACGCTGTCGGTGATTGCCATCGTCTATGGCGCGCTGGTGGCGATGGTGCAGCCGGACCTGAAGAAGCTGGTGGCCTACTCCTCGGTGAGCCACATGGGCTTCGTCGTGCTCGGCATTGCCGCGTTCAACATGCAAGGGCTCCAGGGCGCCTCCTACCAGATGCTGGCGCACGGCGTCAGCACCGGCGGCCTGTTCTGCGTCGTCGGCATGCTGTCGGACCGTCGGCACACGCGCCTGATCAGCGAGTTCGGCGGCCTCAAGTCGGTGATGCCGAGGCTGACGGCGGTGATGCTGATCCTAACGCTGTCGTCGATCGGCCTGCCCGGCATGAACGGGTTCATCGGCGAGTTCCTGATCATGCTCGGCGCCTTCAAGTGGGACCCGCGCTTCGTGGTGATCGCCGCGCTCGGCGTGATCCTGTCGGCGGTCTACATGCTGTGGATGTTCCAGCGGGTGTTCTACGGCAAGGTCACCAACGACCACAACAAGAACCTGGCGGACCTGTCGTTCCGCGAGTGGGCGATTATCGGCCCGCTGGCGGCGGTCGCCATCGCCATGGGCGTGGTGCCGAACGTGTTCCTGAAACCGATGGAACCGGCAATTCAGCGCCTCGTCGATCGCGTGCAAGCGCACCAGCCGCTGACGGTGGCGAACCCTCCTGAACCGGTCAGAACCCTTCCGAACCTTTCTGAACCCCTCGGAACCGTTCAGAACACGTCGGTGGCGGTGAAGCAATGATCAGTTCCTCCTTCGACGCCATCATCCCGATTCTGTGCGTGGCCCTGGCCGGCCTGGTGGTCCTGCTGGCGGAAGCGTTCCGCGGGCGCGACGAGAAGATGCCGATTGGCGGGCTCGCCATCATCGGCCTGATCGGCGCCGGCGCGGCCTCGATCCTGTTGTGGAACCGCAACGCCACCAGCTTCGGCGTGGTGACGGCCGACAACTTCTCGCTGTTCGTGAACCTGGTGCTGGTGGTTGTCGGCATCCTGACGGTGATGTTCTCGTCGCAGACCATCGACCGCGACCGGCTGCCGGCCGGCGAGTACTACGCCATCATGCTGTTCGCCATCGTCGGCATGATGCTGATGGGGCAGGCCACCGACCTGCTGGTGATCTTCCTGGCGCTCGAAACCATGTCGCTTGCCGTCTACGTGCTGACCGGCATCCGGCGCGAGCAGCAGCAGAGCACCGAAGCGGCGTTCAAGTACTTCCTGCTGGGCGCGTTCGCCAGCGCCTTCTTCCTCTACGGCGTGGCGTTCCTCTACGGCGTCACCGGCAGCACCAACCTCGATCGCATCGGCACCGTGATTGCCGCCCAGTCGATGAGCGGCAACCCGATGATCCTGCTGGGCGTCGGGATGTTGATCGTCGGCTTCGCCTTCAAGGTGGCGGCGGTGCCGTTCCACATGTGGTCGCCCGACGCCTACGAAGGCGCGCCGGCGGTGGTGACCGGCTTCATGTCCACGGGCGTGAAGGCGGCGGCGGTGGCGGCGTTCGTGCGCGTGTTCCTGTCGGCGCTCGAGCCGATGATTGCCGACTGGGCGCCGGTGCTGTGGGTGATTGCGGCGGCGACGATGATCCTCGGCACGGTGGTCGGCGTGGCGCAGACCAGCCTCAAGCGCATGCTGGCGTATTCGAGCATCGCGCACGGCGGTTACATCCTGGCGGGCCTGGTCGCCGGCAACGACGTCGGCAAGGCCGCCATCCTGTTCTACCTGGCCGCCTACGCCGTGACCAACCTCGGCGCCTTCGGCGTCATCGCGCTGCTGGGCACGCGCGAGCGCGCCAACGACGACCTGCGCGACTACGCCGGCCTGTTCCACAGCCACCCGGCCCTGGCCACGCTGATGACGTTCTTCCTGCTGTCGCTGGGCGGCTTCCCGCCGACCGCGGGTTTCATCGCCAAGTGGTACGTGTTCAGCGCCGCGATTGGCTCCGGCTACTACGGGCTCGCCATCATCGGCGTGCTGTCGAGCGTGGTCTCGGTGTTCTTCTACCTGCGCATCGTGGTGATGATGTACATGACCGAGCGCGATGCGCGCCCGGTGCCGCCGCCGATCACCAACGTGGCGTATGCCGGCCTGATCCTGTCGCTGATCGGCGTGCTCTACCTCGGCGTGCTGCCGTCGGCCATCATCGACTTCGCTCAGGCGTCAATCAGCACCATCTTCTGAGGGGACTGACCCCGAGCAGGCGATGCCGAGGGGTCTGTCCCCTCCGCAGCGCTGCGATGGGGTCAGACCCCGCGACGAATCCCACTCGGGGTCAGACCCCGCGGCTCTCTCTACGAAGGGGTCAGACCCCTCGGCACATCCCACTCGGGGTCAGACCCCTAGCAAGTCGGCCAGTAATTCGTCCTGCTCCGGCAACACCGTCCGCAGATCCAGCACCACCCGGTCGTCCTCGATGCGCGCCACGACGGGCGGATCCAGCGTGCGGAGCCAGGCCTCTGTCGCGTCCGCCGATTGTCCCTCTCGCGCGATCGACAGCAGCACGGTCGGCAGGCCCAGCCCGGGCGCGCTGCCGCCGCCCACCGCCGACGATCCGCTCGTCAATGCGGTCCGCCAGCCGCTCGAGGTGAGCAGCTCACCGAGCGCTATCGCGCGGGCCTCGATCTCATCCGCCGTCACGTGCAGCATCCGCTGGACCGGCACGGTCGCCGTGGCGCGTCCGGCGACATACTCCGCGAGCGTGGCTTCCAGGATGGCAAAGGTGATCTTGTCGGCGCGCAGGGCGCGCATCAGCGGGTGGGTGCGCAGCCGATCGACCAGCGCGCGCGAGCCGGCGATGATGCCGGCCTGCGGACCGCCAAGCAGCTTGTCGCCGCTGAAGCAGACCAGGTCCACGCCGGCGGCGAGCGAGGCCTGCACCGAGGGCTCACCGGCGAGGTCGTCCAGCAGGCAGCCGCTGCCGATGTCTTCGACCACCGGCACGCCCACGGCCCGCCCCGCCTGCACGAGGCCGGCGAGCGCCGGGCGCTCGGTGAAGCCCTCGATCCGGAAGTTCGAGGGATGCACGCGCAGGAACAGCGCGGTAGCCGCCGAGACCACGGCGGTGTAGTCGTTGACCCGCGTGCGGTTGGTGGTGCCCACTTCGCGCAGCGTCGCCCCGGATTGCCGCATCACGTCGGGCACGCGGAAGCCGCCGCCGATCTCCACCAGCTCGCCGCGCGAGATCACCACCTCGCGTCCGGCGGCCAGGCCGGTGAGGATCAGCAGAATCGCGGCGGCGTTGTTATTGACCACCACCGCGGCTTCGGCGCCGGTCAAGGCGGTGATGAGCGACTCGGCGTGCACGGTGCGGGAGCCGCGCGTCCCGTCAGCCAGGTCGTATTCGAGGTTGGAGTATCCCCCGGCGATGGCCGTCGCCCGCGCGAGCGCGGCTGGCGCAATGGGCGCCCGCCCCAGGTTGGTGTGGATCACCACGCCGGTCGCGTTGATGACCGGCCGCAACGACCCGCGCGCGCCGGACGCCAGCGCCTCGTGCGCGCCGCGCTCGATGATGGCGGCGGCGGTGTCGGCGTCGGCCGGCCCCGTTCCGGCGGCGATGGCCTCGCGCAGCCGCCCGGCCCCGGCCCGCAGCGCGTTCACCGTGGCGTCGGCGCCGTACGCGGCCTCGAGCGCTCGGACCTCGTCTCGCTGGCGGAGGATATCGATTGAGGGAATGACCCGGAAGTCTCGCACCAGGGAAATATAGTACGATTCCCCTTCCGATGACGCAGCGAACGCACCGTCCGGCCGAGAAGTTCTGGCCGTACGTCGAGAAGCCGGAAGAGCCCACGGCCGAGGAGCTGGCCGCGCTCGATCCAGTTCTCCATATCACCCTGTTCGGGCCGCGCGACCTGCCGTTTTCGGTCACGCTCGTCTTCCCGCCCTTCGAGGGCCCCAATTACGACCCGGCCGTCGCAAAGGCCCGCGCGTCGGCTGAGTATCTCGAGACCGGGGAGGGCGCCAACCGCCGGCATCGCGCCCGGTTCTTTTCCGGCGATGCGCTGAGCCTCAGGGATCTCTTCGAGCTGATCGGGCCGGTGCCCGGCTGCGAGGTGTTGATCGACGACCGGCCCATCCCGTATTCACGGGAGCTGTGGCTGCCACTGATCTGGTTCCTGCTTCTCGACTAGCCCCAGCACGTGGCGTCTCCCAAGTCTGATTTCGATCGCGAGATGCAGCTGCTCGACGCCGAGATCCGGCGGCTCGAAGCGGAATACAACATGTTCTTCGCCGGCCGCCTGCCGCGCCTGCCCTGGGAGACGCGGACCAAGGTCGAAGCGCTGGTCAAGAAACACGATCGGTCGTTCATCCGCAACACCGCCGACCGGTTCCGCTTCGAGACGATGCAGAACCGCTACGCCAAGTTCTGCGAGTTGTGGGAGCGGCAGCTTAGCCAGATGGAAGGCGGACGGCCCAGGCGGGGCGCGAAGCCGCCCCCCGAGCCCCGCCGGGCCGAGAAGGCCGAACCGGCCCAGGCGGCCGCCGACGGCGAGCGGGTGGTCAGGTTCTCGAGTGGACGCGACCTCGCCGCCGACGCCGAGCGGGTGAAGGACCTCTACGAGAAGCTGGCCGCGGTGAAACAGGCGGCTGGCGAGGCGACCGTGCCGATTGAGCGCGTCGCCGCGCTGGTCAAGGCACAGGTCGAGAAGTACGCGGCCGAGGGCAGCGAGGTGGCGTTCCGGGTGGCCTTGAAAGACGGGAAAGTGTCGCTGACGGTGAGGCCGGTAAAAGCGGGGGAGGACTGAACCTTACGGGGAAACGATGCCGGGAGGGAGCCCGGCACCGTTCCTGGTCAATGCGGTACTAGGCGGCGCGGGTCACGTTGCCGGCCTGGGGACCCTTGGGTCCGTCGACGATTTCGAACTCAACCGGCTGACCCTCTTCGAGAGAGCGGAAGCCAGCGCCCTGAATCGCCGAGTAGTGCACGAACACATCGCTGCCGCCTTCGCGCTCGATGAAGCCGTAACCCTTGGCGTTATTGAACCACTTGACCTTGCCTGTAATACGCATCGTTCTGTTCCTGTCTTGCAGGTGGCCGAAGCCACCGTAGTGATCGACCCCTGTCTCACTTGTGGATGAGCTAGGGGAAACAAAAAAAGGCCGCAACGTGCGGCCTTTCTGGTCCGCATAAATGGACTGCGGGGATGATACTGGGCCGTTACATTTGGTGTCAAATGGCAATCGGGCCAGATACCGATGTGTTTTCATGTTTTATTCGTTTCATTGGGGGCTGAGGTCGATGCGCCGTGCGATTTTGAGTGTTTCTGACAAGAGTGGGCTGGTGCCGTTCGGGCGGGCGCTGGCGGAACGTGGCTTCGAGCTGGTGTCCACCGGGGGCACCGCCAAGGCGCTGGCCGACGCCGGCCTGCCGGTGGTCAACGTGAGCGACGTCACCGGCTTTCCCGAGATGATGGATGGCCGCGTCAAGACGCTCCATCCAAAGATTCACGGCGGCATCCTGGCGCGCCGGCACCATCCCGAAGACCTCCAGCTGGCCGCGGAACATGGCATCGGCCTGGTGGACCTGGTCGTGGTCAACCTCTATCCCTTCGTCGAGACCGCGGCGAAGCCCGGCATCCACTTCGACGACCTGATCGAGCAGATCGACATCGGCGGCCCGAGCCTGGTGCGCGCGGCGGCCAAGAATTTCCGCGACGTGCTGATCGTGGTGTCGCCGAAGGATTACGACGAGGTGATCGCCGAGCTCGATCGTGCCGGCGGGCCGTCGGTGGAGTTCCGGTTCGACCTGGCGCGGCGCGCGTTCGCGCACACCGGCAGCTACGACACCGCCATTGCCGGCACGCTCGATGAGGTCAGCGTGCACGGTGAGCAGTTCGCGCGGGGGCCTGCTGCCGGAGGGCCCGCTCCGGCCGCCGCGTTCGCGCCGGATGAGTTGACCGTGTCCGCGCACAAGCTGCGCGACCTCCGCTACGGTGAGAACCCGCACCAGCCGGCGGCGTGGTACGCGCTCGAGCCGGCGTCGGGCCTCGGCGCGCCCGCCGTGCTGCAGGGCAAGGAGCTCTCGTTCACCAACCTCCTCGACCTCGACGCCGCCGCCCGCATCGTGCTCGAGTTCGACGAGCCGGCGGCCGCGGTGATCAAGCACACCAATCCCTGCGGCGTGGCGACGGGCGCCAACGCCGCGGAGGCCTACGTCCGCGCCCGCGAAGCCGATCCGCTGGCCGCGTTCGGCGGCATCATCGGCCTCAACCGGCCGATCGATGAAGCGACCGCGAGGGCCATTGTCTCCACCTTCATCGAAGCCGTGGTGGCGCCGTCGGTGGATGAGGCGGCGAAGCCGATTCTCGCCACCAAGGCGAACCTGCGGGTGCTGGAGGCCGACTTCACGACCCTTGGTGGGAGCGAGTATCGATCCATTCTCGGCGCCCTGCTCGTGCAGCAGCGCGACCAGGTGCTCGAAGCGCACATGCCGTGGCCGTCGGAGGTGTTGAAGGTCGTGACCAGGCGCCAGCCCACCGCTGAAGAGTGGCAGGCGCTGCGCTTTGCCTGGCGGGTGATGGCGCACGTGAAGTCGAACACCGTGATCTTCACCGATGCCGTCCGCACGCTCGCGATCGGCGCCGGCCAGATGAGCCGCGTCGATGCGGTCAAGGTGGCGACCATGAAGGCCGCGGGATGGAAGTCCAGCGATGTGGCGATGATTCTCAAGGGATCGGTGGCCGCGTCGGATGCGTTCTTCCCGTTCCGGGATGGTCTTGACGCCGTTGCCGCCGCCGGCGCCACCGCGGTGGTGCAGCCTGGCGGATCGGTGAAGGATGCGGAAGTCATCGCGGCCGCCGACGAGCACGGGCTGGCGATGGTGTTCACGGGACGCCGGCACTTCAGGCACTAGCACCGTTTGAGGCGTGGGGCCTGCGGCTCGAGGGTCAGGGCTACGCCCAGTCGTCTTCGTCGAGGACGTGGCGGTCGGCGAGCTTGAGGTCGTGGGCGCGGACGAAGCCGATCTTCTTCGTGCGTGCGTCGGAGCGCAGGACCCACGCGATGTCTTCCAAGTCGTAGAGGGAGGGCAGCGACCGATCTGAATAGCCGGTACAGGAAGCGACCGAAAAGCGGATTTCGTCGCGAACGAGCCGCTTGCCGCACGAGATGATTTCGTCGGTCAGGCGGGCTCCGCGGATGATCGTGGCCGAGCGGCAGGTCGAGCAGAGCGAGGCGTGTCCGTCTGAAACGGTGCCTCCGTGAATCTTCAAGCGCATGTCGAAGCCCTCCTAGGCTAGCTGGTTCATTTGGACCTCCCTTCAGGACGGTGTCGGATGTGTGTCATGGCGACGACGTTGCCATCGTCGTCGACGGCTTGTCAAGTCGTCTTGCACCTCGCGCGCGACGATGGCATCGTCGTCGTGGGGTGATGTGATGGCGCACGAGGTTGTCGCGGGCAAGCCGCGGTTGTTGGAGCGCGTGAGCGAGGCGATTCGGGCGCGTCACTACAGCCGCCGGACGGAGGAGGCTTATGTCTTCTGGATCAAGAGATTCATTCTGTTTCACCACAAGAGGCACCCGTCCGAGATGGGGGCGCCCGAGGTGTCTGCGTTCCTTGGGTGGCTGGCGACAGACCGAAAGGTTGCGGCCTCCACGCAGAATCAGGCGCTGAGCGCCGTGCTGTTCATGTATCGAGATGTGTTGCGGATCGAGCTGGGTCATATCGAGCAGGTCCCACGGGCGCGGGTTCCTGGGCGGGTGCCGGTGGTGCTGGGCCCGCAGGAGCTGCGGTTGGTGTTGGGTTGCCTGACGGGCGTACCGCGGCTGGTGGCGACGCTGCTATATGGCGCTGGCCTCAGGCTGCAGGAGTGCCTCGAACTGCGGGTCAAAGACATCGACTTCGAGCGTGGGGAAGTGACGGTCCGTCGTGGCAAGGGGCAGAAGGACCGGCGGGTCATGCTGCCTCAGGCCGCGCGGAAGGATCTGAGAGAGCATCTCGACGGTGTTCGCCGGCAGCATCACGCCGATCTTGCCGCCGGCCTGGGTCGGGTCGTGCTGCCCGAGGCGCTGGCGCGGAAGTTCCCGGGCGCACCCACGGAGTGGCGTTGGCAGTTCGTGTTTCCGGCCGGGCGCATTTGTCGTGACGTGCGATGGGGTGCGCCGTCGCGGTACCACATTCACGAGTCGGTGATTCAGCGGGCGGTGACGGCGGCGGCGAGGCTGGCTGGCGTGACCAAGCGGGTTGGCTGTCACACGTTTCGGCATTCGTTTGCCACCCACCTGCTCGAGGCGGGCTACGACATCCGGACGGTGCAGGAGTTGCCGGGGCACGCGGATGTCAGCACGACGATGATGTACACGCACGTGCTGAATCGCGGTGGCCTGGGCGTGCGCAGCCCGCTTGATCGGCTGTGATGCCGTTCGCTGCAAGGAATCCGCTGGCTAAACCCGATCACGCTTGCGCCGGCGGTCGGTAACGAACGGCCCGTCAACGACTTCGCTCGAAATCGGTCAGGGCGCGTGCCGCGGTTAGCTGCGAAGTCATCGCAGCCAATCGAGTCTTTGCGGCCATTCCCGGGAATACCACGGAGGGATGGCGTGCTAAGACTATCCCCCGCAGTGAGATAGAAAGGGTATGGCATTCAGAACGACTTGCGTTAGGCTGCGAGAGTACGCCAGCGGTCTACTGCAAGACTAGTTAGCCTGACTGAGCGAAGACCTCGACAATTCGACTTTTGATCTCCGGGATCTACAGGCGTAGACTGGGGTTACCTTTAGGTCCGACCCAATGACTACCAAAGACGCCGTTCGCGCGCTGCTCGATCGCTTACCGGAGAACTGCAGCCTGGACGACGTTCAATATCACCTCTACGTGCTCCAGGCCCTGGCTCGTGGCGAAGCCGATATCGCGGATGGCCGTGCGGTGCCGCACGAACAAGTTGAAGCCGAGATGCGTCGCAAGTGGCTCCTCGGGAACGTCGGGTAATCTGGGCCGAGTCGGCGCAACTTGCGCTCGACGAAGTAGTCGCGTACATCGCGGGCGATTCGCGCGAGAACGCTCTTCGAGTGCTTGAGAGCGCGCTCGAAGCAGCCAAGCATCTCTCGACATTGGCCGAGCGCGGCCGCGTGGTCCCTGAATTGAAGGACCCGGCCATTAGGGAAGTGTTCGTATTCCGCTATCGCCTGATGTACCACGTTGCGCCCGATCGCGTGGAAGTGAGGGCGTTTGTGCACGGTGCCCGTGACTTCGCTGATCTTCGGCGCAATCAAGATGCTCCATAGCATCTTGCGACGCAGGCTAACACCGGCCTGGAGCCGACGGCGGTTGGTGGTGTTACATTCTCAGCCGCGTCTGGGCCGCCGCGGCTCAGGCCGAGTACGTTAGACCGCGCAATGAACACCGAGCACGAATGCCGATTCCTAAACTTGAACAAGCGAGAGTGAACCGGCTTCTCGACGCGTTCTGCGAGAAGGTGCCGGTCGCGATCCGACATGAGCTGTCCTACGGCTACCGCGTCGAGCGCACCACCGTGCTGCTCCTCGAGCGCCGACCACATTTCCGTGACTCGTCGCGGAACACAGAGCTGACCATCGCGAAGTTCGTGTACAGTCCGAAGGTCGGTGGTTGGTCGCTCCGGTGGTCCGATCGCAACTCCAAGTGGCATCAGTACGATGGCTTCGAGAACCGGCCGCACTTCCGCGATCTCCTTCGCGAGGTCGAAGCCGATCCGACTGGCATTTTCTTTGGTTAGCCGAATGATGGGAGCTTCTCATGCCTCTCCCCGATACTGTTGACGAACAGAAACTCGCCGAAGCAGCGCTGGCCATTCTCGGCCTGACCGCGCATCGATTCCACACCCAGACTCGAGCCTGGAAGGGCATGGACTGGGACCTGTTGGCGGTGTTGCACCAGCGGGGTTGGATCGAAGATCCCGTAGGCAAGGCCAAGTCGGTCGCGCTGACCGAAGAGGGCGAGCGGCTGACGCGCGAATTCCTCGATCGCCATTTCAGCCCGTCACCAAAGGCGCAGACGTGAGACCTAACCCGCGGCTGCACCCGACGGCTGGGGAACCTCCCAGCGCCCGGTGTATGAGGGTGCGCTGCGGCTCAGCGCGCAACGTCAGCCGGGCGGGTCGGTGAGAGATGCGGAAGTAATCGCGGCCGCCGACGAGCACGGGCTCGCGATGGTCTTCACGGGACGCCGGCACTTCCGCCACTGAGGCGGGACGGCGTTCGAGGTGTGGCGTGCATGTGATCGATCGTCGAGGCTTCCTCGCGCTCTCCGCCGGGTGGCCGTTGGCCTCCGCGGTGGGCGCGCAAACGCCCGCGGACCGCGGCGCCGTGCGCGTGGCGGCGGGCACCGACCGGCTGGGCGCCCCCAAGGGGCTGGGCATCAGCACCATCGACTTCAAGGTGACCGGCGCCGACAGCCACGGCGGCGTGCTGGTGATCGAGAACACCAACCGCGCCAAGGGCGGACCGGCGCGCCACCGGCACCTCGAGCAAGACGAGCTGTTCTATGTGATCGAGGGTGAGTATCAGGTGGAGGTGGGACGCGATCGTTTCACGCTCGCGCCTGGTGACTCGTTGCTGGCGCCGCGGCAGGTCCCGCACGTGTGGGCGTACACCGGCAGCGGCATGGGCCGGCTGCTGATCACGTTTACGCCGCCGGGCCGGATGGAAGCGTTCTTCCAGGCCGTGGCCAAGACCAACAACATGCCGCCGCAGGATCCCGCGTTCTGGCGGGCGCACGGCATGGAACTGCTCGGGCCGCCGCTGGCGGTGTGAGCGTCAGCGGTGCGGAGTGGAACAGTAGATTTTGGAAAGTCATGCCGAGCTGTCGTGATTTCTTGACGGCCTCGCTGTTCGCCCTCCTCGTTGTTCCAAGCGGCTTGGATGGTGAGGCACCGCAGAAGCAGCCGCCGGCGCCGAGGGCGGTGTCGGGTGAGGTTCGCGCCGCCTGCGATGCGGCATACGCCATTGCTTCGAAGACACCCGGCGTCTCGGTCCAGCGACGCACAGGAACCTTCCGCGACGAGACGATTCGCGAGCCGGTCTTCGGCTGCGGATTAGCGATGTCTGGTTCTTTCGCTCGGGCAAGGGCGAGTGGCGACGCGGCGGTGCGCCTGCGCCAGGACTTTCAGACTCGAGGGTGGCAGGAGATGGCGGCGTACAGCGCTGACGGCACGGACGGGACGTCGTTCGCGTTTCGCAAGGCGGGAGTGGCGTGTCTGGTTCGGGGTACGTGGGACGGCGGGGCCGCCGGCGACCCCAGGAGCCCCGCCGAGGATTGGTACAAGGTTGCGGTGTTTTGTGCGAGTCCAGAATTCCCGGAGAACAGGTCGTTGTGAGCGTACGGGTCACTCATGCTTGACCCGCTCGTCACTGCCGTAGGGATCGGTCTGCTTGGGTCCGTGGTGGCCGGCCCTGCGGTGGCATTCTCACCTCTGGCCGGATGGTTTAGACTCCCTTGTCGGACGGACACGACCAGCTCCACTTCGATAGGAGAATCCATGCGTCATTGGCTCGCTCTCGTAGTCGTCGTGACTGCGTGCATTCCGGCCCAGGCCGGCGCGCAGACCAACCCTCTGTGGTCCGAGCAGAAGGTCAAGAACTTCTTGCCCCACATGACCTCGCCGGAAGTGCGAGACCTCTTGAGTCGCACCGATATGGTGCTGATTCCCATGCCCGCCCTGGAGCAGCACGGCCTCCACGGACCCATCGGAACGGATTACTACTCCGGGATCGAGCAATCGAAGCTGATCGCGCAGCGGACGGACGTCCTGGTGGCGCCAGTTGTGTTTGCCGGCCAGTCGCCTTACCACCTGGAATTCCCAGGGAGCATTGCCCTGTCAGCGGGGACCCTCCAGCAGGTGTACTTCGAGGCGGCGCAGAGCCTGATCAATCAGGGATTCCGGCGCATCCTCTTGTTTGCCAGCCACGCCGGCAACCAGTACATCGCGAGTTACGTGGCGGATCGAATCAATCAGGAAACGCGCGCGGTTGCCGTGAACCTGGCCGATGGCGTCACCGCGATGCGTGACCAGCCGGTTGGCCGCCAATCGACGGCGAATCAGCCTGTGCCGTTCGACCGCCATGGCGGCGTGGGGGAAACCTCGGGTGCGCTGTATCTGTTTCCGACTCTCGTGCAGATGGACAAGGCAGAGCGGGCCACGTTGAGCGTGCCGCCGGCGCTGGCGTCGTTGCCACCACTGGTCGCGACCGGAGATCGCGCCGCGACGCTGGTGTTCCTGGCCGAAGCACTCAAGCCGAAAGCCACAGGGAAGGGAACGTCGACCGCTGAAATGTCAACAACCGGTGCGTGGAGTGAACGCGACCCCCGCGAGGCCACGGCGGAACAAGGCAAACGCGCGACCGATGCGTTCGTCGATGCGGCGGTCCGCTTCATTGATCGTTGGAAGCAATTGCGGCCGTTGCAGCGGCCATAGCGCCGCTCTGAAGCGGGCGCGCTGAATCACTACAAGCTGGCCGCGTTCGTCGAGGTGGGGCAGAAGGATTAGGTAATGGCATGACAGCGTCATCGCGACATCGCGGCGGTCACCGGCTGCTGCAGCTCGGCATCGCGCTCTTCCTGCTCGGCCTGCTCGTCGGCTTTGCGGTGCCGGCTCTAGCCAATCCGCGAATGGGCCTGGCGAGCCATCTTGAAGGGCTCATGAACGGGCTGTTCCTGATCGCGCTCGGCCTTATCTGGCCGCGGCTTGTTCTGTCTGACCGGCTCCTGTCGGCCACGTTCTGGCTCGCGTGCTACGGGACGTTCGCGAACTGGACGGCGACCTTGCTCGCCGCCGCGTGGGGGGCCGGAGCGATGATGCCGATCGCGGGGCAGGGACGGACCGGCACGACGTCGCAAGAGGGCGTCGTACAAGCGCTGTTGCTCTCCCTTGCGGTCGCGATGGTACTGGTGTGTGTCTTCGTCCTGGCCGGACTCAGGGGGGATGGCTCACGAGAGGCGTGAGCTCAGGCGGTGTCCTTTGAATCCTTCGCGGGCAAGCCCTTTGGGTGGGGACCCAGGTTGCGCGAGTCTTCGGCCGCCTGACGGGCGTGCTCCGCGTTCCGCCGGTTCTGTTCGGCCGTGTTCCGCGTCCCCTCCGCCTCGTCGCGCTGTCCCTCGGCCACCGCACGCTGCCCCTCGGCCACCGCACGCTGGCCCTCCGCCACGGCGCGCTGTTCCTCCGCCACGTCACGCTGGTGCCTGGCCACGGCGGTCAGTTCCTCGGCCAGCGCCCGCTGCTCTTCGGCGCGGTCAGGTTCGTTGGCAGGGCCGGCAGGTTTGATGGGGTCAGGAGCCATGGCCTTCGGGCCCAAGAATACCAGAACCCCGTGGCGTTGACGGCCCGTGGCCTTCATGCCATCGTTCCGGAACACGTTACGGTCGGACGCGGCAGCTGGCCGTCCCAGACTCGTCCACGGCCAGGCTCTTGGATCGGTGACTGGAGCACATATGCGGATGATTGATATCCCGTTCGGGACGACGGATTGGTCGCGGATCGAGCCGACGGAACACCTGGGCGACCAGGGCGTGGCGACCTGGCGAACGCAGCAGTTTGCCGGCATCCGCGTCCGGATGGTGGAGTACCCGCCCGGCTACGTCGCCAATCATTGGTGCGTGAAAGGTCACATCCTGCTGTGCCTCGAGGGCGAGCTGCACACCGAGCTCGAAGACGGCCGCCGCTTCACGCTTACCCCCGGCATGAGCTACCAGGTGGCGGATAGCGCGGAGCCACACCGATCCAGCACGGACGCCGGCGCCAAGTTGTTCATCGTCGACTGAATCGCGGTGACGGCAACGACCCGGCGCTTCAAGACGACGCTGCGCCGCATTCCCGGCAAGGGCGGATGGACGTATGTCAGCGTTCCCAGGAAGTTGACGCCGCCCATCACCCGCGCCTGGGCGCGCACGCCGGTCCACGCCTCGATCGACGGGATCGAGTGGGACACCAGCGTCTGGCGAGCCAAGACGGGCGAGGGCTTCCTGCCGGTGCCCAAGCGGATCCGCGGCGGCAAGGAAGAGGGCGCCCGGGTCACAATCGCGTTCTCGTTCGAGGACGACTAGTCTAGGGGGCTGTGAGAGAATCCGCCCCGAGGTATCCGATGAAGCTGCCCGCCCTCGTCGTCCTGATCGCATCGACCGCCGTGCTGACGGGTGTTGCCCAGCAACGGCCGGCCGGTACCGTCAAGTCCGCCGATCACTACGTGCGCGTGACCTCAACCGTGCCGTCCATTGCCGGGCAGATTGCCAACATCTACGTGCGCGAGCGCATGCCGGCCAGCGCCGTGGCACCGGCCGCCGATCGCGTGGTGCTGTTCGTCCACGGCGCCGGCACCCCGGCCGAGGTCGCCTTCGATCCGTCGGCGCCCGGTTACAGCTGGATGGCGTATCTCGCCGCCGCCGGCTTCGACGTGTTCGCCATGGACACCACCGGCTACGGCCGCTCGACGCGTCCGGCGGCGATGAACGATCCGTGCAACCTGTCGCCCGAGCAACAGAAGTTGTTGGTGCCGGCGCTGATGACGGCGCCGTGCGCGCCGGCGTATCCGCACCAGCTCACCAACATCGGCTCGGACTGGAACGACATCGACGGCGTCGTCGACTACATCCGCGCGCTGCGCAAGGTGGAGAAGGTCAGCCTCGTGGCGTGGTCGCTCGGCGGCCCGCGCGCCGGCGGCTATGCGGCGCAACATCCGGAGAAGGTGCGGTCGATGGTGCTGCTGGCGCCGGCGTATAACCGCACTGCCGATGCCGCGGCACCGCCGTTGCCGAGAGCCGGTGTCGCGTTCAACACGCAGTCGCGCGCCGAGTTCGTGGCCAACTGGGATCGCCAGGTCGGATGCACCGATCAGTTCGAGCCATCGGTGCGCGATGCCGTATGGGCCGACATGATTGCGTCGGATCCGGTGGGCGCGACCTGGTGGGCGGGTGTTCGCCGCGCTCCGGCGACGACCACGTGGGGCTGGAACACGGCGATGGCGGCGGCGACGAAGATTCCGGCGCTGATCATCGCCGGCGTCCACGACAAGCAGGTGACGCCCGAGCGCGTCCGGCCGCTCTACGACGACCTCGGCTCGAGCCAGAAGGTGCTGATCGACCTGGGTTGTTCGTCGCACAACGCGATGTGGGAGAAGAACCGGCTGCTGATGTTCCAGACGTCGCTCGACTGGCTGACCAGGGGCGCGGTGGGTGACGCCCGCACGGGCGTGATCCGCATGGGCTATCCGGCGACCACAGCTCCGCAAGACTGACGGGGCCGCAGCGCGGTGTCTCGGTGGCCGTACTAGATCGGGAAACGGCCCTTGAGCTCGTCTGGATCGACCACCGCGGCGCCGAACCTGCCGACCACGAGGCTGGCGGCTTCGTTGGCGAGCCGGGCGGCCTCGACCATGGTGGCGCCGGCGGCGATGGCCAGCGCCAGCGTCGCGATCACGGTGTCGCCCGCGCCGGTGACGTCGGCCACCTCGCGCGCGAAGGTGGGCAGGAAGCCGTCGACGCCGGCGTGGGTGAGCCACATGCCATGCTCGCCACGCGTGATCAGCACGTTCTCCACGCCCAGGCGCTTCCGCAACGACTCCGCCGCGGTGCGGGCATCGTCGTGCGACACGATGCGCATGTTGGTGGCGCTCTCGGCCTCGATGTGGTTCGGGGTCACCAGCGTGGCGCCGGCGTAGTAGTCGATGTGCGGCACCTTGGGATCGACAATCACGGGAATGCCGGCCGACTGCCCATAGGCGGAGACGTGCGCCATCGACCGGCGCGTGACCACGCCCTTCTGGTAATCGGAGACCAGGATGACCTGCGCGCTCCTGGCGCGCAGGTCCACCTGCGCCGCCACCGCCTCTTCGATCGCCGTGCCGATCTCGTGATCGGATTCGTAGTCCACGCGCGCCACCTGCTGGTTCCGTGTGGTCACCACGCGCATCTTGGTGGTGGTCTTGCGGTCGACGTCGGTAATCAGTCCGGTCGCGTGGATGCCCTTCGCGGCCAGTTCGTATCGCAGTTGCGTGCCGGCCTCGTCCTGGCCGACCACGCCAATCAGGTCCACGGCCGCGCCCAGCGCCCGCAGGTTGTGCGCGACGTTGGCGGCGCCGCCGAGGCGCCACTCCTCATGGTCGAAGACCACCACCGGGACCGGCGCTTCGGGGGAGATGCGGCTGACCCGCCCGATCACGAAGTGGTCGAGCATGACGTCGCCGACCACGGTGATGCGACGGGAGTTGAAGCGGTCGATCAACTCGTGCGCGCGCGACGAGGCAATCTCCGGCAGCTGCGACGCGCTCATGTCGGCAGGCCTCCATCACGGTTGGCGGCAAACGGCAGGGTGATCATCACGAGCAGCAGCATGAGGAATTCAGAGTCGCCGAAGTTGTACTCGGTCAGGCCGGCGGCGAGCATCGCCGCCATGGCGCCGAGGCCGGCGGCGGCGAGGCCCTTGTGCCGCGAGCGCCGCAGGAGGTTGAAGAGGCCGATCGACGCCGACCCGAGAAACCAGATCCAGGCGCCGAGTGCCGGCAGGCCGCGTTCGGCGGCAATCTGCATCGGCACGTTGTGCAAGTGCGGGTTGGTCGGCTTCACGGCGTCGGGCACACGGTAGTACGGATACACGCGCTCGATCTGATCCGGCCCCACCCCCATCAGCGGATAGTCCCTGACGATCGCCACGCCGGCCTGCAGCATGGCGACGCGGTCGCGGCTGGTGAGGTCGTTGCGATCGAAGATGGAATAGACGCGATCGGTCAGGGCTTGCGGCGCCAGCAGGATGCCGGTGACCACCACGATCGGAATCACCGCCAGCAGGCGGAAGTCCTTGCTCAGGAACAGC
Source organism: Vicinamibacterales bacterium (assembly GCA_041659285.1). Classification (NCBI taxonomy): domain Bacteria; kingdom Pseudomonadati; phylum Acidobacteriota; class Vicinamibacteria; order Vicinamibacterales; species Vicinamibacterales bacterium. Next base: position 27,100 of record JBAZYO010000003.1, read on the forward strand.
ACCGCGACGCCGACGGCGACGCCGACCCAGGCGCCGCGGGTGAGCGTGAGGCTCAGCGCCACGAGCAGGGCCGGCATCACGAACGCCGCCCACAGGCGGCCCGAGTTGCCGTAGAGCAGCCGGGCGGTGGCGGCGCAGATCACCAGCATCAGGGTGCCGGAGTAGGTCATCCAGTGCGACAGCGTGCCCTGCGGCCGGCGTCCGAGGCCGTCGAAGTTCAAGACGCCGTACTGCACGATGCCCACCAGCGCGCTGGCGGCGCCGATGGTGAGAATGATGCTCAGCACCGAATTGGCGCGGGCGCCGCGGGCCAGGTCGTAGGTGATCGGCACCAGCATGAACAGCACCAGCTGCTTGCAGTCGGTGAAGCTGACTTCCGGATCGAGCGAGAAGCCCGCCGACGCCAGGGTCAGGGCGGCATAGGTCACCAGCGGCCAGAAGAACGGCGGCGCCTGCAGCCGCTCGCCGCGCGACACGTGCGACGCCATCCAGGTCACGGCCGCCACGGCCAGCAGGATCTGCGCCGCGGCAATCGACAGCTGCATGGCCGCGACGATGCCGACCAGGGCGATCAGCCCGATCTGCTCCAGGCGATCGCGTGGCGGCATGCCGGCCGTCAGGGAAAAGGTGATCATGGTCTCGTCAGCAGCGTCCGCGCCGCGGCGACCACCATGGTAGGCGAAATCCCGGTCAGGCAGCGAAAGTCGCCGGGCACGCAGTGGCGCTGATGGCACGGCCGGCAGGGCAGCGGCCCCGCGTCAACCGCGATGCCGCCGATGGCGGCGTCGCGCCATGGCATCGACCGCTCCGGCAGCGTTGGCCCGAACAGCGCCACGACCGGCGCGGTCGTGGTGGCGGCGATGTGGAGCGGGCCGCTGTCGCCGCCGATGTAGAGGGCGGCGCGGCCGACGAGGGCGCGCAGCTCCGAGAGGTCGAACTCGCCGGTGCGGACGATGCCCGCCGCCGCCGCACCGGCCAGCGCGCGCGCCTGATCGGCCACCGCCTGCGCGGCGTCGGCTTCCGACGGTCCGGAGGTGATGATGATGCGGCGCGCGTGATCCTCGGCGGCGAGCGCCGCGGCCACCGCGGCGAATGACGCGGTCGGCCAGCGCCGGAAGGGGTTGCCGGCGCTCACGTGCAGCACGATGACCGGGGCGGACTCGCCAACGCCGGCCGCGGTGAGGCGGGCGGCCACGCGCGCCGCGGCGCCGGCGTCCACCGGCATCACCACCGGATTGGCCGCGCCCGTGGGCGACTCGATCCCGAGCGGCGCGATCAGGTCCCATTGATTCAACACGGAATGCCGCGGCGGCACGAGCGAGCGGGTCCACGGCACGCGCGTGGTGTAGGCCAGGCGCCGTCCGGGCAGCGCGTAGCCGACGCGCTGCCGCGCGCCGCTGGCCCAGGTGAGGAATCCGCTGCGCGGGCCGCCATGGAAGTCAACGACCAGGTCGAAGCGTTCGGCGCGCAGGCGCCGGGCGAGCTGCAGGTCGTAGCGGATGCGCGCCAGGCCGCGCGGCCGTTCCAGCACGGTCACGTCGTCGAGATCCGGATGATGACGCACCACGGGCTCGGCCGGCCCTTCAACGAGATAGGTGATTCGAGCTGTGGGAAACCGGCGCCGCAGGGCGCCGATCGCCGGCGTGGTGAACACCACGTCGCCGATCAGGCGCAGCCGGATCAGGAGGATCTTCAGGGCTCGACCGTCGCCTCGTCGATCAGCATCACCGGGATGTCGTCCTTGATGGGATACACCCGGTGGCAGGAGCCGCACTTGAGCGCGGTCCCGTCCTTGACCAGCACCACCGGCGTCTTGCAGGCCGGGCAGGCGAGGATTTCCAGCAGTTCAGCATCGACGGGCATACGCAAATACTAGCACCGCTTCCCCGCGAAGGTTCTTCACGACGGTTCCTCCCGAGGGTAAGATCGCGGCATGCTCTTGACTCGCCTCGTCCTGGTCGCGCTGGTCGTCTCCGCGCCCGCGCTGGCGTCCGCCTCCGCTCGCATGGCTCCGAGCGAGCTTCGGCGCGACCTCGCCGAAGCTGCCTTCGGCAGCGAAGGCGGGCAAACGGCTGCCGCCCCCGACAGCTCCAAGGCGCAGGCGTTTTTCGAGTTCATGATGGCGCGGCGGCTCGAGGCCTCCGGCGACACCGCCGGGTCGATGGCCGCGCTGCAGCGCGCGCAGGCGCTCGACCCCGACTCCGCCGGGATCGCCGCCGAAATGGCCGGCGCGCACGCCCGCCAGGACCAGGCGCAGTCCGCGATCCTGCAGGCGGAGCGGGCGCTCAAGCTCGACGCCGACAACGTCGAGGCGCACCACGTGCTGGCTCAAATCTACTCGTCGTGGGCCGAGGCCGGCGTCCGGCCGCCGGCCGGAGAGACGCAAGCCGGGGCGCGGCTCAAGGCCATCGAACATCTCGCGGCGATCCAGAAATCGCCGGTGATGGCGGTGGATCCCAACCTGCAGATGACGCTGGGCCGCCTGCAGCTGCGGGCCGGCCGCACCGGCGACGCCATCCCGATTCTCGAACGCGTCTCGGCGCAGGCGCCGTGGGCGGCCGAACCGCTCGTGCTCTTGTACGAAGCCTACGCCACCACCGGGAAGCTCGACGACGCCGAACGCGCGCTGCTGGGGGCGGCGCAGATCAACCCGCGCTACTGGGCCCAGCTCGGCCAGTTCTACGAGCGCAGCAACAAGTGGGAAGACGCGGCCGCCGCCTACGACGAAGCGCTCAAGGAAATGCGCCAGCCGAGCCGCGACGTGCAGTTGCGCCTGGTCGCCGCGTTGCTGAATGTCGAAGACGGCGCCACTCGGGCGCGGGCCGTGCTCGCCGACCTGCTCAAGACCAATCCGAGCGACCCGCGCGCGCTGTCCTTGCTGTCGAGCATGGAGCGCGCCGACGGCGACCTGAAGGCCGCGGAGGCCGCGGCCCGGAAGATCCTCACCGCCGACCCGGCCAACGTCACCGGCCTGTACGCGCTCGTGCAGATCCTGTTCGATCGTTACGACTTCAAGCAGGTGGTGGAGGCGGTGGCGCCGTTTGCGAAGGATCCCGCGTCGCGGGCCAAGGGCCGCGAAGTCGAAGGCGCCGCCGTGCTCGTGCAGTTGGGCATCGCGCAGCAGCAGCTGGCGCAGTGGGACGCCTCGGTTGCGGCGTTTACGGCGGCCAGGGCGCTGACGCCCAGGGACACCGAAATCGACGCCTACCTCGTGCAGGCGCACCTGGCGGCGCGGCGCTTCGATCGCGCGGAAGCCCTGGCCCGCGAGAACCTCGCGAAGAATCCCGACCAGCCCCGCATGACCCGGTTGCGCGCGCAGGCGCTGGCGAAGGGCGGCAAGCCGGCCGAGGCCCTGCAGCTCATGGAAGACGGCGCCGCCAAGCATCCCACCAGCCGCGAATTCGTGGTCGGGCTCGCCGACCTCTACGCTGAACAGAAGCGCACCGACGATGCAGTGCGCATGCTGGAGCAGGCCCGCAAGACGTTCGGTGACGACGATGTGCTGACCATGCGCCTGGCCAACGCCTACGAGGGCGGCGGCAAGTACGCGGAAGCGGAGAAGGAACTGCGGCGGCTGATGGCCGAGGACCCGCTGAACGCCAGCGCCCTCAACTCGCTTGGCTACATGCTGGCCGATCGCGGCCTGCGGCTGGCCGAGGCCGTGGACCTGGCGCAGCGCGCCGTGAAGATCGAGCCCGACAACCCCTCCTATCTCGACACCCTGGGCTGGGCGTTGTTCAAGCAGGGCAAGGCCGACGAAGCCGACGCGCCGCTGGCGAAGGCCGCCGCCGTGCTGACCGCCAACTCCATCATCCAGGATCACCACGGCGACGTGCTGGCGCGCCGCGGCCGCCACGCCGACGCGATTGCCGCCTGGGAACGGGCCCTCGCCGGCGACGGCGATCAGATCGATCGCGCCGCCATCGAGAAGAAGATCAAGGCCGCGCGCGCCCGCGTCAAGTAATGAGGCGCCTCGCCACCCTGGCGATCGTGCTGGCGCTGTCGGCGTGCGCCGCGCGGACGCCGCCGCGTCCCACCGGCACGCCCGGCCCGGATCCGACCGCGATCGAGGCGTTCACCAGGGCGACCGCGTCGTGCCGCGGCTTCCGCTCGTTGACCGGTGAGCTGTCACTGTCAGGCAAGGCCGGCGGCGAGCGCATTCGCGGCCGCGTGATCGCCGGCCTCGAGGCCGGCGGCTCGATCCGCCTTGAGGGGGTCGCGCCCTTCGGCCCTCCCGTGTTCATCCTCGCCGGCCGCGCGGAACGCGCCACGCTGCTGCTGCCGCGCGAGCGTCGCGTGCTCAGGGAGACCGCGGTGGCCGCCGTGCTCGAACGGTTGACGGGCCTCGCCCTCGGCGCGGACGACCTGCGGCTGATGGTGTCCGGCTGTCTGGCCGACAATGCCGCGCCCGCGGAAGGGAAGCAGTGGCCCGGCGGCTGGCAGGCCGTCACGCTCGGGCCCGATCGCGTCGCCTATCTTCGCCTCCGGCAGGGACAGCCGGTGGTGGTCGCGGCCGACTACGGCCCGTGGCGGCTGGATTATTCGGAACACCTGGGCGGCTACCCGCGCCTCGTGCGGGTGCGCCGCGCCCCTGGGCGCCCAGGCCTTGGCGAAGGCGACGCCACGACCGACGTGACCGCCCGCGTCGGCGAACTCGAAGTGAACACCACGATCGACCCGCGCGCGTTCGCGCTCGAGATACCATCGGACGCCGATCCGATGACGCTCGACGAGCTGCGGTCGGTCGCTCCTCTCGTGCCCAAGTCCTGATATGGTCCAGTCCGTCAGTCTCCCCGCCTTCGCGAAAATCAACCTCGACCTGCGGATCCTCGGCACGCGGCCCGACGGGTATCACGACCTGCGCACCATCTTTCAAAGCCTTGCGCTGTTCGACACGGTGACGGTGACGCGGCGGCGCGGGCCGCTCGAGATCGTGTGCGACCAGCCCGACATCCCGACCGACCGTCGCAATCTGGTGTGGAAGGCGGCGTCGCTCCTGCACCGCGTCGCGACCGGCAAGGCCACGGCCGCTCGCAACATCTCGATCGACCTGCGCAAGCGCATTCCCATGCAGGCGGGGCTGGGCGGCGGCAGCGCCGATGCGGCGATGACGCTGCTCGCGCTGAACAAGCTCTGGAAGATGGACCTGGACGTCGCCACGCTGACGCGCATCGGCGCGCGACTGGGCGCCGACGTGCCGTATTTCCTGGGCGGCGGCACGTCGCTCGGCCTCGGCCGCGGCGACGACATCTATCCGCTGGCCGACCTGCCGACGGTGCACGTCGTGATCCTGCGGCCGGGGTTCGGCGTGGCGACGGCCGACGCCTACCAGTGGTTCGACGATGAGTCCCGCCGCTCCAGCCGCGAGCCGGCGCCGCGCCCGTACCCGGCCGGTTGGCCGGCCTGGGCGGCGACCCTGCGCAACGACCTCGAGGTACCGGTCGTGCGCCACCATCCCGCGATTGCGCGGATTCGCCAGTCGTTGCTCGACGCCGGGGCCAACTTTGCCGCCATGTCGGGGTCCGGATCCGCGGTATTTGGGCTGTTCGAGCGGGCTGACGCGGCCCGCCGCACCGCCAACGATCTGGCCCGGCCTGGCTGGCTGTCGCTCCATACCCGCACGATGGCGCGCCGCGAGTACGCCAGGCGGGTTGCCGCCGGCCTGTAGGCAGTAGTTCGGGCTAGCCGCCTTTGCCAAGGCCTGGCGCCCAAGATGCCGGACGCCACCTGTAGCATCCGCCGTCAGGCGGATTGTTGGGTTGCCCAACTCCCGTAAACTCGGCTACGATAAGTGTTTGCCCCGGGGTGTTGGGGCGTGGCCAAGCGGTAAGGCGAGGGTCTTTGGAACCCTTATTCGAAGGTTCGAATCCTTCCGCCCCAACCATTCGATTGGAGCGTTTCAGCATCGCCCGGTCGGGCAGGACGGCTCGACCGACGAAACTGGGGCCGTTCTGTCGGAACGGCCCGCAGGGCAATTGAACTGAACTCCAGTGATGAGCAAATGCGACCAACCGGTTTCGGAGAACTGAAAGTCTTCTCAGGCAGTGCTCACCCGCAACTCGCGGCTGAGATCGCCGAGTTCCTCGGGGTGGAGCTCGGACAGGCACGCCTCCGCCGGTTTCCCGACACCGAAGTCTCGTTCCAGATCGACGAAAACATCCGCGGCACCGACGTCTTCATCATCCAGCCGACCTGCGCTCCGGTGGATCCTCACCTGATGGAGCTGATGATCATGACCGACGCGTTCCGCCGGTCGTCCGCGGCCCGGATCACCGCCGTCATTCCGTACTACGGCTATGCCCGACAGGACCGCAAGGACAAGCCGCGCGTGCCGATTTCCGCCAAGCTGGTGGCCAACGTGCTCACCGCCTCGGGCGTGAACCGCGTGCTGACCATGGACCTGCACAAGGCGCAGATCCAGGGCTTCTTCGACCTGCCGGTGGACCACCTGTTTGCGGCGCCGGTGATCATCGACTACCTTTCGCGCCAGTCGTACGAGAAGCTGACCATCGTCGCGCCCGACGCCGGCGGCGCCGAGCGCGCCCGCGCCTACGCCAAGCGTCTCGACGCCGAACTGGCCGTGATCGACAAGCGCCGCAGCGAAGACGGCACCGCCGAAGTGATGAACGTCATCGGCGAGGTGGCCGGCCGCACCTGCGTGATCGCCGACGACATCATCGACACGGCGGGCACCATCCAGAAGGCGGCGCAGGCGCTGAAAGACTCGGGCGCCGAGCGGGTGCTGGCCTGCGCCATCCACGGCGTGCTCTCCGGTCCGGCGATCGATCGCATCGAGAAGGCGCCGATCGACAAGCTGATCATCACCAACACGATTCCGCTCACCGCGGACCGGGCCAAGTGCCAGAAGATCGTCGTGCTGTCGGTGGCGCGACTGCTCGGCCAGGCCATCCGCAGCATCCACGAAGAAACCTCCGTTTCATCACTGTTCGTTTAACTCGGCAAAGGGTGTAGGCCGCAGCCGAAGCCCGAGGAAGGTAGTCAGGTCATGGAAGCAGTTCTCGACGCAGTCACCCGCAACACCAGGGGCAAGAACGAAGCGCGGCGTCTCCGCGTGGCCGGCAAGATCCCGGCCGTGGTCTACGGCGCCCAGAAGGCCGGCGATGCGCCGGCGCCGGAAGCGGTGGCGGTGGATCCCAAGCCGTTCATGAAGATCCTCCACTCCAGCTCAGGCCTCAACACCCTGATCACGCTGAAGATCGCCGGTGGCAACGAGGCCCGCGTGCTGGTCCGCAACGTGCAGCTCGACCCGGTGTCGGATCACCTGCTCCACGCCGACTTCTACCGCGTCAACATGGACCGCAAGATCAAGGTCACCGTGCCGATCACCCTGCGTGGCGAGTCCCGTGGCGTGAAGCAGGACGGCGGCGTGCTCGACTTCGTGCACCGCGAGATTGAAGTCGAAGTGCTCCCGGCCGAGATTCCGAACTCGATCGAAGTGGATATCACCGACCTCGGCATTGGCGGCGCCATCCACGTGCGCGACGTCGCGGCCAACGCGGCCTGGACCCCGGTGACCGATTCCGACCTCATGCTCGTCCACATCATCACCATCAAGGCGGTCGAGGAAGCGGTGGTGCCTGGCGCTGAAGGCGCGGCGGCTGCCGCCCCCGCCGGCGGCGCGGCCGAACCGGAAGTGCTCAAGAAGGGCAAGACCGACAAGGAAGGCGAAGGCGCCAAGGCCGAGAAGAAGGACGACAAGAAGAAGGACGACAAGAAGAAGTAATGAAGCTTGTCGTCGGGCTCGGCAATCCCGGTTCCGAGTACCGCGACACCCGTCACAACGTGGGCTTTCTCGTCGCCGACGAGTTGGCCAACCGCTGGCGGGTGCAGGATGGGTGGCGCGAGAAGTTCGGGGCGCTGTACATCAAGACGGTGGCGGGCGGCGAGCCGGTGCTCGTCGCCAAGCCGCTGACGTTCATGAACCTGAGCGGCCACGCGGTGGCCGGGCTGGCGGGCTTCTACCAGATCGAGCCCGCCGAGGTGTTCGTGGTGACCGACGACGTGGCGCTGCCGCTCGGGCGGTTGCGGGCGCGGCGTGACGGCGGCGCCGGCGGGCACAACGGGTTGAAGTCGATCATCGAGCACCTCGGCACGCCGGCGTTTCCGCGCGTGCGGGTGGGGGTGGGGCGCGGCGACAACCGCCGCGACCTCGCGGATCACGTGCTGGGCCGGTTCGAAGCCGGCGAGCGCGAAACAGTTTCGGCGGCCGTGTTGCGGGCCGCCGATGCCGCGGAGATGTTTCTCTCCGAGGGCATCGAACGCGTGATGAACGTGTTCAACGCAGCGGAAAAGCAAGACCCGGACCCTGCGTAGTGCAGACCGGTTCTCCTTGCCACGAGTGTGGCCTCGTCGAACGTGACCTGCTTCACGGTGCCTGCACCGCCGAAGCGCGAAGCGCGAAGGCGTGTCCACAAGGAGACAGTGAATGAGCAGTCGAACGTACGAATTGATCTACGTCCTCAAGCCGGACGCGCCCGAGACGGAGGTCGCCGACATGCACAAGCAGGTCGCCGACATCGTCGAACGCCTGGGCGGCACCATCGACAAGACCGAGAACGTGGCGCCCTGGGGGCGTCGCCGGCTCGCGTATGAGATCGGGCATCACAAAGAAGGCTTCTACGTCCTCGAAGTGATCACCGGCTCGGCCGAGTTGATGAAGGAAATCGATCGCCGGCTGAAGGTGACCGAAGGCCTGTTGCGCCACCTGATCGTCCGCGTCGACGAGGCGGCGATCAAGGCCGAGCGCATGCGCACCAAGCGCACCGAAGAATCGCGCCGCCGCCGCGTGGCGCGTGGCCTCCCCCCCGACCGTCAGCCGGGTGAGGGACCGCAGGGTGAAGATAACGACGATTCCGGCGACTTGATGTTCGACGGCGGGGAGATGGAGGCTTAACATGGCATTCGGTGGACCCAAGCGAGGCGGCCCGGGCGGAGCCCGTGGCAAGGATGCCAAGGACGCCAAGGGCGGCGACAAGCGTCGAGGCGGCGGATTTTTCCGGCGCCGGAAGGTCTGCAAGTTCTGCGCGGACAAGATCGACGACATCAACTACAAGGACGTCAAGCTGCTGAGCGGCTTCGTTCCCGAGCGTGGCAAGGTATTGCCGCGCCGGATTTCCGGGACCTGCGCGAAGCATCAGCGCGGGCTCCGCGTGGCCATCGTCCGGGCGCGCCAGCTGGCGCTGCTGCCGTACGCGGCGGATTAAGGGAGAACGCGAATCATGGAAGTCATTCTCCGAGACCACGTTGAACACGTGGGTGAGCGCGGCGACGTCGTCAAGGTCGCCGACGGCTACGCCCGCAACTACCTGCTGCCGCGGAAGCTGGCCCTGCTGGCCACCCCCGCGAACAAGAACTGGATCGCGCGCGAGCGGAAGATTGCCGAAGCGCGTGAAGGTGAAGAGCGCGTGGCCGCCGAAGCGCTGGCCGATCGGCTCGTGGCGCTCGACCTGCAGATTGGCCGCAAGGTCGGCGACAACGACACCCTCTACGGTTCGGTGACCAACGCCGACATCGCGGAGCTCCTGAAAGAAAAGGGCTTCGACGTCGATCGCCGCAAGATCTTGTTGCCGGACCCGCTGCGCGCACTAGGTGAAGCGCACGTGCCGGTGAAGTTGCACCGCGACGTGACGGCGCAGCTCAAGATCACGGTCGTCAAAGCCGCCTAAAGGGCGTACGACCGAACGTTGGTTTCAAGGCCGGGCGCCACGGGCGTCCGGCCTTTTCTTTTTTCCAGCGGTCAACCCGCCGCGCCGCGACAACCCGCGAGGTTTGTCCGCGCTATACTTTCGATCCCGCACGACATGGCCGAAACCGCAACCGCACCAGCTCTACGCACGCTCCCGCACAACCTCGAAGCGGAACGGTCCGTCCTGGGCGCGATCCTGATCGACAACGACACCTACAACGTCGCCGCGGCGATGCTCGACGCCAAGGCGTTCTTCCGCGATGCGCACCGCCGCATCTTCGAGCGGATGGCCGACCTGTCGGAGCGCAGCCAGCCGATCGACCTGGTCACCCTGAAGGAAGAGCTCGAGCGGGCAAGTGAGCTGGACGAGGTCGGCGGCCCCGCCTACGTCGCGTCGCTGGTGGACGGCGTGCCGCGGTCGACCAACGTCGAGTACTACGCCCAAATCGTCAAGGAGAAGGCGACCCTGCGGGCGTTGATCTTCTCGGCGAACAAGATCACCGCCAGCGCCTACGAGGCCGACCAGGAAGCCGACCTGATCCTGGACGAGGCCGAGGCGGCGATCTTCGGGGTGGCCGAGGACCGCATCAAGACCGGCTTCGTCCCGATGCGCGACCTGGTGCGCGACAGCTTTCCGAAGATCGAGAAGCTGTTCGAGAACAAGACCTTCGTCACCGGCGTGCCCACCGGCTTCGACGACATCGACAAGAAGACCCGCGGCCTGCAGCCCGGCGATCTGGTGATCGTCGCGGCCCGCCCGTCGATGGGGAAGACCAGTCTGGTCCTCAACATCTGCCAGTACGTCGCCACGCACGGCGGCGTGGCCGGCTTCTTCAGCCTGGAAATGTCGAAAGAATCGCTGTTCATGCGCATGCTCGCGTCGGAGGCGAAGATCGACACCTACCGGTTGCTGAGCGGACAGATCGGGCAGAAGGAATACGGGCAGATCACGCACGCGCTGGAGACCTTGAGCGAAGGGCAGCTGTTCGTGGACGACACCGCCGGCATCGGCGTGATGGAGATGCGGGCCAAGGCGCGCCGCCTCAAGGCCGAGCACGGCCTGAACCTGCTCGCGATCGACTACGTCCAGTTGATGACCGGCCGCGGCCGGTTCGAGAACCGCAACCTCGAACTGGCGTCAATCTCCCGCTCGCTCAAGGGCCTGGCCAAGGAACTGAGCGTGCCGATCATCGTGCTGTCGCAGCTGTCGCGGGCCCCGGAAGCGCGTTCCGACAAGCGGCCGATGCTGTCTGACCTGCGTGAGTCGGGCGCCCTCGAGCAGGACGCCGACGTGGTCGCCATGATCTTCCGCGAGGAGATGTACAAGACCGACGATCAGCCGGCCGACTCCGATGGCGTCGCCGAGATCATCATCGCCAAGCAGCGCAACGGCCCAACCGGGACGATCAAGCTGACGTTCCTGCGCGAGCAGACCCGGTTCGCGAACTACTCGGGCCCCGGCTACGCGACCTCCGACGACTAACGGCCCTCGCCATGACCCGCTGCACCGCGGCGCGCGTTGACCTCGCCGCCCTCGACCGGAATTTCCGCGCCATCGGCTCATACCTGCAGGACGAGGCGTCGCTCAACCGCGGGGCGGGCCGCGGGCCGGTGCGGCCGCCAGGCATCATCGCGGTGGTCAAGGCCAATGCCTACGGCCATGGCGCGCGTCATGTCGCCAGGACGCTGGAGGCGGCCGGCGCCACCATGCTCGCCGTCGCCGACATCGAAGAGGGTGTGGACCTGCGCGGGTCGGGCATTCACGCCCCCATTCTCGTGTTTGGCGCGCTGAGCGTGAGTGACGTGGACGGGGTGTTCGCTCACGGCCTGACGCCGACCATCTCCAGCCCGGCCGCCGGCGCGGCGCTGCAGGCCGCCGCCGCGCAGCGCAAGACCACCCTGCACTATCACCTCAAGATCGACACCGGGATGAACCGTCTCGGGTTCCGACACGACAACCTGCGGCGGACGCTGCCGGCGTTGCTGTCGAGCGCCAACCTGTCGCTGGACGCGGTGCACACCCACTTCGGCAGCGCCGACGAACCGGGCCACGCGCTGTTTGATGAACAGCGCACGCGGTTCGAGGCGGCCTGCCGCGTGCTCGACGACCTGGGCGCGGGCCCGCGGGTGCGCCACGCGGCGAACTCCGCGGCGCTGCTGCGCGATTCGCGCGTCTGGTACGACTTCGTGCGCCCGGGCTTGCTGCTGTACGGGCTGGTGCCGCCGCCGCTCGCCTCGACGCTGGCGCTGACGCCGGTGATGTCGCTGACCAGCCGGGTAGTCGCCGTCAAGGGCGTGCGCGCCGGCGAGGGCGTTGGCTACGGGAGCCGGTTCACCGCCGATCGGGCCGTGACCTTGGCTGTCATTCCCGCGGGTTACGCTGACGGACTGGATCGGCGGCTGGAGGGACGGGGTGCCGTGCTGATCCGCGGCCGCCGCGCGCCCATCGTCGGCGCCGTGAGCATGGACATGCTGACCGCCGACGTCACCGACATCGACGCCGTCGGCCCGGGAGATGAAGTGGTGTTTCTCGGATCGCAGGGCAGCGAGCCGCAGCAGTCCATTGATGCCCGTGAAATGGCGGCGTGGATTGGGACCATCCCGTATGAGATTCTCTGCCGCCTCGGTGCCCGCGTTGAGCGAAAGTATTGACTGGAAATGAAGCAAGCCAATAAACCGGTATTCGTCTGCCAGGAGTGCGGCACCCAGCAGCCCAAGTGGCAGGGCAAGTGCCACGACTGCGGCGCGTTCAACTCGTTCGTGGAGGAACGGGTGGTCGAGCCGAGCGCCGGCCCGACCGAGCATCGCTACTCGACGCTCGGGGTGGTCTCGCACGGCGCCAAGAAGTACGCCGACATCGAGGCCTCGGACGCCGATCGCCTCACCACCGGCATCAACGAATTCGATCGCGTGCTGGGCGGCGGCATCGTGCCGGGGTCGCTGATGCTGCTCGGCGGCGAGCCCGGCATCGGCAAGTCCACCCTGCTCCTGCAGGCGGCGGCCAACTTCGCCAACACCTTCGGCCCGGTGCTCTACGCGTCGGGCGAGGAGTCCGAGCACCAGATCAAGTCGCGCGGCGATCGCCTCGGCGTCGGTGACGCGCCGCTCTACCTGCTCGCCGAGACCTGCATCGAGCGCATCCTCGAGGAAGTCGGCCGCGTCAAGCCGGCACTCCTGATCGTCGACTCGGTGCAGACGGTGTTCTCGCTGAAGTTCCAGTCGGCGCCCGGCAGCATTGGCCAGGTCCGCGAGGCGGCGACGCAGTTCCTGTTCATGGCCAAGGGTCACAACATTCCGACCTTCCTGGTTGGCCACGTCACCAAGGACGGCAACATCGCGGGCCCCAAGGCGCTCGAGCACGTCGTCGACACGGTGCTCTACTTCGAAGGCGAGCGGCATCACTCGCACCGCGTCGTGCGCGCGGTCAAGAACCGGTTCGGCGCCATCAGCGAGCTCGGCGTGTTCGAGATGACCGGCGCCGGGCTGCGGCCGGTGGCGAACCCGTCGGCGATGTTCCTGGCCGAGCGACCCACGGCGACGCCCGGCTCCGCCGTGCTGTGCTGCCTCGAAGGCTCGCGTCCGCTCCTGGTCGAGGTGCAGGCTCTCGTCAGCACCAGCAGCTACGGCACCTCGCGCCGCATGGCGGTGGGCATCGACCAGAACCGGCTGTCGCTTCTGCTCGCCGTGCTCGAAAAGCGCGCCGGCCTCCACCTGGTGTCGGACGATGTGTTCGTGAACATCGCCGGCGGCATGAGCATCGACGAGCCGGCGGTGGACCTCGGCATCGTCGCGGCCGTCGGATCCAGCTTGCGGAACCGCCCGGTGGCCACCGGCACGGCGGTGTTCGGCGAAGTCGGCCTCGGCGGCGAGATCCGCGGCGTGGCCCAGGCCAACCTGCGGATCCGCGAGGCCGAACAAATGGGCTTCACCCGCATCGTCCTGCCGGCGTCGAACATCGACGCGAGTGAAGAAGCGGGCAAGGCTGACCGCCTCGGCCAAGGCTTCGGCGAGTCCACCGAAGCGCAAAGCGCGAAGGTGGAACTGGTCGGCGTCCGCTCGGTCGGCGAGGCGCTCGACATGCTCCTTGCTTGACCTTGCTACCCAAGCGGTTCTAAGGTTGCCGGATACTCCCCGCGGTTTCGCGGGGCCTTGATATGGCCTGGTTCATACTCGCGCGGCTTGCATTCATCGCGGCGGTCGCCACTTCCGCATTCATGTTGCGGCCGATGGGGAGCGATCCGCTCCTCAACGTCGGGTTTGGCGTCGCCCTGGCGGCGCTGTCGGTCGGCTTCGAGTGGCAGTTGCGCCACACCGCGGTCACCCTCATCATCGGGGCGTTCATCGGCGGCGCCGTCGGCCTGCTCCTCGCCAAGGGCATCAGCGCGGCGCTGTTCTGGATTGACCACGGCGACCCGCGCGTCGCCTTCCTTCACAGCTTCATCCTGCTGGTGTTCCCGTACATCGGCGTGGTGCTCGGCGGGCGCAAGGGCGAGTGGCTCGAGCCGTCGCGGTTGATGACGCTGTTCCACACCGCCGGCCCTGACCGGCACTACAAGATTCTCGACACCTCGGTGATCATCGACGGCCGCATTGCCGACCTGTGCGAAACCGGTTTCATCGACGGCGCCATGGTCATCCCGCAGTTCGTGCTGAAGGAGCTGCAGATGGTGGCCGATTCGTCGGATTCGATGAAGCGGAACCGCGGCCGCCGCGGCCTCGACATCCTGCAGAAGATCCAGAAGATGGCCGGCATCGACGTGGTGATCTCCGACGTGGACTTCCCCGATGTGCGCGAAGTCGATCTCAAGCTGATCGAACTGGCGCGCACCCTGTCGGGCAAGATCGTCACCAACGACTTCAACCTCAACAAGGTGGCGCAACTGCGCGGCGTCGCCGTGCTCAACATCAACGAGCTGGCCAACGCCCTCAAGCCGGTGGTGCTGCCGGGCGAGGTCATGAAGGTCTTCATCCTCAAGGAAGGCAAGGAATACAACCAGGGCGTCGCCTACCTGGACGATGGCACCATGGTGGTCGTGGACAACGCGCGCAAGATGATCAGCAAGACCATCGACATCGTCGTGACCAGCGTGCTGCAGACCACGGCCGGGAAGATGATCTTCGGGCGCTACCTCGAGCCGGGCGGCTCACCGGCCCCGGCCCTCCGGCCCGCGCAAGCCGCCACGCCGGCGTCGTCGCTGCAGGCCGTGGTGTCGCCGTCCCCGATCGTCGCCAAAGATCACTAGATCGCCAAATCACCAAATCACCACATTGTCGTTCCATTTACTCCGCACGATCCTCTGGCTGATCCCGACGATCGCCGTCTATACCGTCGTGCTCGGCATCGCCTCGATTACCTCGAGCTTCTTCGATCGGCGCGGCCACTTCGCGCACGGGTGCGCGCGGGCGTGGTCGTGGCTCATCCTGGCGACCACCGGCGTGGACGTCACGGTCAAGGGCCTGGACCGGCTGGTGCCGGGCAAGACCTACGTGTTCGTGGCGAATCACCAGAGCATCTACGACATCCCGGTGCTGTTCTGGTCAATCCCGTTTCAGCTCCGCATCATCGCGAAAGAATCGCTCGGCAGCTTTCCCATGCTGGGGCCGCACCTGAAGCGCACCGGTCACATGCTGGTGGACCGCAGCCGGCCCGACAAGGCCGGGATCTTCGGGTGGGCGAGCCGGCTCACGTCCAACGGCCTGTCGCTGATCGTGTTCCCCGAGGGCACGCGCAGCGGCGACGGCATGATGGGGAAGTTCAAGGGCGGCAGCATCATGCTGGCGATGCAGGCGGGCCTGCCGCTGGTCCCGATCTCCGTCGTTGGCAGCCGGCACGTGATGAAAAAGGGTGAGCTCACCACCCGGCCCGGGCACGTCACGCTGATCGTGCACGAGCCGATTGCGCCGGCCGCCACCCTCGAGCCGTCGGCCGCCCAGGTCCGCGAGCTGGCCGATCAGGTGCGCGAGGTGATTCGCCCCGCCGTGGAAGCCGAGGCGTCGCGCACGCGGCCGGAGGCCGGTGGCGCGACGTCGCGCCGAAGCTCGGACGGTTCAGGAGCGAAGGCGGACTTGGGTGGCTGAATTCACCCTGGCGTCAGACGTAGCGGGCATCGTGCGGCCGGGGCTCCTGTGGTGGACCGGCGCCACGGTGGTGTCGCACGAACACCGGCTCGATCCGCTGCTGGCCGAGGCCGAGGCGCGCGTTCGGCTGTCGCCGCCGGCCGAGTCGGCCGCGGTCCGCACCATGTACAAGCGCGTCGGCATCGATCCCACCAAGACGCGGCCGTCGAACGAGGCGCTGCTGCGCCGCGTGCGCAAGGGCGACACCATGCCGCGGATCAACTCGCTGGTGGACATCGTTAACTGGTGCTCGCTCGAGTTCCAGTTGCCGTACGGCCTTTACGATCTCTCGAAGGTCGTTGGTCCGGTCACCATGCGCCTGGGCGCGGCAGGGGAGTCGTACGCGGGCATTCGCAAGGACGATGTGAATGTGGGCGGCCGGATCACGATGGCCGACAGCGTGGGCGCGTTCGGGAACCCGACCTCGGATTCGGCGCGCACGATGGTGACGACTGCCACCACCGAGGCGCTGGTGGTGGTCTACGCGCCTGCGGAGATCGCTCCAGCGCAGATGCAGCGCGTGCTCGACATCACGGCAAGCCGCATTGCCGATATTGCCGGTGGCCGCGAAACCGCGCGACTGGCGTCCTAAGACAGCCACCGATTACACCGATTTCACCAGCGACGCGAAGCGTCGCTCGGCGAACTGGTGTCCTGCGAGTCGCGCGGGAGTGAATCGGCGTAATCTGCGGCCCTAGTTTGACCGGTGCTTGAGCTTCCGGTTGAAGAACTCGGCGGCTGCTTTGTAGCCGCGAACCCAGTTCTGGTGTCGCAGAAAGTCGTGGACTTCGTCTGGGAACACGAGCTGCTCGACATCCACGCCCCGCTTGCGCAGCGCGATGATCAGGTTGATCGACTCGATGAACGAGACGTTGCGGTCGTCGTCGCCGTGGATGAGCAGCACCGGCGACTTCCAGCCATCGACGCTCGCCATCGGTGACGAGGCGAAGGCGCGGCGCGAGAAGTCCGGATCATCGAGCACGTTGTAGTCGGGTTGAAACGTGCGGATGCCCTGGTTCCAGTCGTGCACGCCGTGGAAGTCGACGCCGGCGGCGAACAGGTTCGAGGCGCGCGACAGGCCCATTGCGGTGAGGTAGCCGCCGTAAGAGCCGCCCCACAGCCCGATGCGGGACGGATCCACGTCAGGCCGGCTCTTCATGTAGAGGCCGGCCCCCATCACGTCGTTGAACTCGGCGCCGCCGGAGGCGCCGAAGTTCAGCGCTTCGCGGAACTCGAGGCCGTAGCCGATGCCGCTGCGGTAGTTCACCGACAGCACCACGTAGCCCTGGCTCGCCAGCCACTGGTTCATCGCATAGGCGTTCCGGTAGTAGTAGTTGTAGTGCCAGCCGAGCAGCATCTGCCGGCGCGAGCCGCCGTGGAAGAAGATCAGGCCGGGGCGCTTCTCGCCGGCCTTGAGGTCGCGCGGCACGAACAGCTGCGCGTGGATGGGCATGCCGTCGGTGGCGGTCACCATCACCGGTTGCGGTTCCACCAATTGCTTCGCGGGATACGAATCCGGCGGCATCGTCTCGGCCAGCGAGTGGCCGGCGCCGGCCGGGTTCACCACCAGCACCTGCGGTGGCATCATCCAGTCGGAATGCAGCATCGCCGTCTGGCCATCGCTCGTGACCGACGGCTGCCAGCTGATGCCGGCCTTCGTGATCGCCACCGGTTTCGCCGAACCGTCAACGGGCACCGTCCACACGCGCCGGCGATCGATGTCGTCCTGGTTCGAGTTGTAGACCATCCGCGAGCCGTCTGGACTCAGGCTTACGTACTCAACCTCGAACTCGCCGGGCGTGAGCAGCGTGGCCTGGCCGCCCTTGGCCGGAACCGAATAGAGGTGGAGCCAGCCGTCCTTTTCCCAGGGGAACACCAGGCGATCGCCCGCGCCCCAATGCACCTGGCTGTCGGCGACCACGCCCTGGAAGGCGCTGCCGTAGCCCTTAGTGGCCTTCCACACCTCGCGCGCCTGTCCGGACTTCACGTCGGCCACGCGCAGCGACCACGGCTCATCCACGTCGCGGCGGGGCGAGAACATTCGCGCGCGCGGTGCGGCGGCCTGCCGGATCCAAGCGAGGCGCGATCCATCCGGTGACCATGCGGCGTTGACGTCGCGGTCGAGCGACGGGTCGAGGTAGTGCAAGTCGCGGCCGGCGAGCGTGAACACGCCGGTGTAGCTGTGCGTGCCGCGGCCGCTGGTGAAGGCGAGCATCGATCCGTCCGGCGACCACGCCAGGCCCGACGCGGAACCGCGCGCGTTCACCAGCTGCGCCGGCTTGTCGTCCGGCGAGGCGAGGTCCACGCTCCAGATCTGTCCGCGCGACACCCACGCCACGCGCTGGCCGCGCGGCGACGCGGCCGGACCGTTGCCGGGCCCGAGACGGCGCGGCGCTCCGCCATCGATCGCGACGGCGTAGACCGCCTGGTCCGTTCCGTCCTGCAACTGCGCTGGGTTCGGCGACTCGCCCTGTCGATTGGCGCCGTCACCGCGCACATACACCAGGGTCTTGCCGTCACTAGTGAAGCCCGGCTCGGTGATCCACAGCCCGCTATCGCCGGTGTCGGCCGTCACCGCGCGGGCCTTGTGATCCGGTGGATCGGCCACCCACAGGTTGTGCACGCCGCTGTTGCTCGACACCCAGGCAATGCGGCCGCCGGTGGGCGCGGCGATGAGGTCGGTTTCGAACGACGTCTCCATCAGTGCGTCGATCGACACGGACGAGGCCGGCTGCGCCCAGGTCAGCGTACCGAGGGCGACGATCAGCACGAGTCCCGAGAGGAAGGTGAGGGTACGGTTCATGACGGTCACTCCAGTTGGTCGGCTACTTCTCGGCGTCCAGTTCCTGGCTCCACAGCCGCTCGTTCTTCAGGTTCCACAGCGCCGCCGTCATCCGCCGCGTGCGCGGGTCGATGGTCAGCGTGCCGAAAAACTGAAGGCCTTCACTGGGCGGTCGGTTCGGCTTCATGCCCGCGGGCGGGCTGTTGAACACCTGGGTGCAGCCGAAGGTAGGGTCCGCGGCGTTGGGTCCGAACGTGCCCGCATGGAGCGGCCCTCCCACGAATTCCCAGAACGGCGTGAAGTCCTTGAACACCGCCGCCTTCGCATCGTAAAAGTGCGCGGCGGAGTAGTGCACGTCCGCCGTCACCCACACCACGTTCCGCACGCGCTGCCGGCGAATAAACGACAGCAGGTCGGCGATCTCGAGTTCGCGGCCGAGCGGCCCGCCGGGGCCGTTGGCCCACGCTTCCCACGCCGGCACGCCGTTCACCTGCCCATCGCCGACGAGCAGGCCGAGGGGCATGTCGCTGGCGATGATCTTCCACGTGGCGGTGGACGCGCCAAGGCCCTGCTTGAGCCACGCCACCTGCGCGTCGCCCATCATGCGCGTGGCGGGGCCCGCGGCTTCCTCACGGTTGGCGCCATTGGCGGCGCGATAGCTGCGCTGGTCGAGCACGAACACTTCGGCGACCGGCCCGTACCGGTAGGCGCGGTAGACGCGTTCCGCCTCGTCGGGATGCGATCGAATGGGCAGGTACTCGAACATGGCCCGCTTGGCGCGCGCCGCCAGCAGCGCGATGCTGCGCTCGGTGTAGCCGGGGCGTGCCGACAGGTCGGTGCCTGGGCTCCAGTTGTTGAGCACGTCGTGGTCGTCCCACTGCACCACCATCGGCACCTGGCTGTTGAAGGCGCGGGCGTGGGTGTCGAGCAGGTTGTAGGCGTAGTTGCCGCGGAACTCGTCCAGCGTCTCGGCGACCTTGCTCTTCGCCGGCGTCATCACGTTCTTCCATACGGTGCCATCATCCAGCTTCACCTCAGGCTGCAACGGGCCGTCGGCGTAGATCATGTCGCCGGAGTGGATGAACAGGTCCGGGTGGTGCCGGGCCATGGTCTCGTAGAGGCGCAGGCCGCCGAAGTCGGGGTTGATGCCCCAGCCCTGGCCGACGACGTCGCCCGACCAGCAGATGGTGAGCGGTTGAGCGGCGGTGGGTGCGGCGCGAAATCGGCCGGTCACCGGCGCGCTGCGCAGCCCTGGGCGGGCGAGGTCGTCGAACCAGACCCGGTAGAAGACCGGCTCACCAGGCGTGAGGCCGCCGAGGTCGAGTTTGGCGGTGAGGCCGGTGGTTGCGAGCGCGGCCGGACCTTCGATCAGGCGCGGCGACGTGAAGCGCTCGTCGCGCGCGATCTCCACCATCATTCGCGCCGGGCGATCGGCCGCGCTCCACAGCATTGCGCGGGTCGGCGTGACGTCGCCCACCTGCACGCCGCCGGGCATCGCCGGGCCGGCCGATTCCTGGAGCACGCGGCTCATCACGGCGGGGCGGCGAACAGCCCTGACGCCGTACTGAGAAACGACCGTCGATTCATGTCGGCCTGCCTAGTCTTCCGGCGCGCCCGGCAGCAAGGGCTCGAGTTCGAGGACCTGCGCGCCGTTCTCGGTGCACACGGCGTACTTCGTCTCGCCGGCGTGATACATCGCCAGACCCGCGTATTCGCCGCGCTTGTTCAGCACGAAGAAGCGGATGTTGTAGTTGGGATTGCCCTTCGAGTTGAGCAGCCGCGCCTCGACGGTGTTGGCGCGGATGCGCTTGAGCGCCTCCATTCCGGCGTCCTTCGGCGACAGGCCGCGCCGCATCCCCTCGACGATCAGGAACGACGACAGGTTGTAGAGGTTGGCCTCGCCGCGTCCGGTGGAGCCGGCCGCGCCGACTTCGTTGTCCACGTAGAGCCCGGCGCCGAGGATGGGCGAGTCGCCCGTGCGCCCCGGGATCTTCCACGCCAGTCCGCTCGTGGTGGTGACGCCGCACAGGTCGCCGTTCGGCCCAATGGCGTCGCAGTTGATGGTGCCCCAGAAGCTGCCCTCGCGGATGAGGCCGTCGCGCACCATCGAGCGGCCGGCGGCGAGGCCGCGGGCCGCCAGGTCGCCGGGGTCCTTCTCGTGCCTCGGCTTGGGCTTCCGCGCATCGCCGTTAGGGTCGAGCCAGTGCTCCGGATCGACGCGTCGCTTCCACTCGCGCCACAGCTTGCGCGACTGGTCCGTGTTGAGGTCGTCCTCGATCTTGAACCCCATGGCCCGCGCGAACTGTTGCGCCCCGGCCCCCACCAGCAAGTGGTGATCGGTTTCGTCCATGACCGCCTTGGCCACGAGGGACGGCGTGCGGACGCCCTCGATGGCGGCCACGGCACCGGCGCGTTTCTTCGGGCCATGCATGCACGAGGCGTCGAGTTGAATCACGCCGTCGGCGTTGGGCAGCGCGCCGTAGCCGATGCCGGTCTCGAGCGGATCCAGCTCGGGGATGTTCACGCCGGCAATCAGCGCGTCGAGGACGTCCTGGCCCTCGGTGATCAGCCGGAAGGCGCGCTGCACCGCGTTCTCGGTGCCGCCGTTCTTGAATTCCCACCCCGAGTAGTCGGAGATCACCACGGGGCGCACCGTGCGCTGGATCAGGATCTCTGCCGAGAGCGGTGACGCCGCCGCCAGGGTGGCGGAAGCGGTTTTCACGAAGTCGCGTCTGGTGATCATCGGTAATGCTCCCCGCCGCACACGGCGGCGGGCCCATGCTACCTCACGGAGTACAATTCACCGTACCCATGCACGTAGCCGCCATCATTGCCGCCGGTGGGCGAGGCGTCCGGCTCGGCGCCGACCGCCCCAAGCAGTTCCTCGACCTCGGTGGCCGATCCATTCTCGACATGAGCATCGCCGCCCTGGCGTCGAGCGGCCGCATCGACGAGATCGTAGTCGCCGTCCCGCCGGACCACCTGGACGCCACCGCGGCGGCGTGGGCGCACGGCGCCGGCAAGCCGCTGACCTTTGTGGCCGGCGGCGCCCGCCGGCAAGACTCGGTGGCCAACGCCTTTGCGAAGACCTCGGCCGGCGCCGACATCATCCTGATTCACGACGCCGCCCGGCCCTTCGTCACCGGCGAGGTCATTGGCCGCGCGATTGACGCGGCGCGCGCGCACGGCGCCGCGATTGCCGCCATCCCCGTACGCGACACCGTGAAGCAGGCGGGAGCGACCGCGCCTGACGGCTCGCGTCCGATCACGGCGACCATTCCGCGCGAGTCGGTGCTGCTGGCGCAAACGCCGCAGGCGTTCCGGCGGGACGTGCTGGCGCGCGCGCTCGACGCCGGTCACGCCATCGACGCCACCGACGAAGCGATGCTGGTCGAACGTCTCGGCCTGCCGGTCCATATCGTCGATGGCGATCCAGGGAACATCAAAGTGACCACGCCGGACGATTTGGCGGAAGCGCAGCGACGCCTGGTGCCGGAAGGCCGGCACGTCAGTGCCGGCGGCATCCGCATCGGTAACGGCTACGACCTGCATCGGCTGGTCCCGGGGCGGCGGCTGATCCTGGCCGGCGTGACCATTCCCTTCGAGCTCGGCCTCGACGGCCACTCCGACGCCGATATCGTGTGCCATGCGGTGACCGATGCCGTGCTCGGCGCGGCGGCGGCCGGCGACATCGGCCGGCTGTTTCCCGACACCGATCCCAAGTGGCAAGGCGCCGACAGCATCGCCTTGCTGCGCGGCGCCCTGGAGCACGTGCACGCCCTGGGTTATCGGGTCTCGAACGTGGATGTGACCGTCATCGCGCAGAAGCCGAAGTTGTTGCCGTACCTCGAAACCATGCGCGCCAATCTCGCGGCGGCGTTGCAGGTGGATGCGGCAGCGGTCAGCGTGAAGGGCAAGACCAACGAGGGCGTGGACAGCATGGGCCGCGGCGAATCGATGGCCTGCCACGCCGTCGCGCTGCTTGCACAGGCCTGAGCCCGAACGGCACGAAGGGGCCGGGGACCGATTTCAGGAATCCGAGTCGGGCGGCAGAATATCTGGATACAACTTCCGGGCACAGTCCGGGCAAATGCCATGCGAGAACTGGGCCGCGCTGTGCTCGTGCACATACTGCTCGACTTGCTGCCAGTCGCCCGCGTCGGTACGCACCTTCTTGCAGTTTGAGCAGATCGGGATGATGCCGCGCAGCGTGTGCAGTTCGTTGAGGGCGCGTTCCGCCGCCGCCCGGGCCGCGCGCTCGCGGTCCCAGGCCTCCGACACCCAGTTCTGCAGGCCGGCGCGGCGCCGGACCATGACGACGCCGATGGCATTGATGAGCGCGAGCACGACGAGATCGGCCCCCAACGGTTGGTCGGCGCGCCCGGGCATCCAGATTCGCGCGAACATCAAGAACGCCGTCAGCAGCAGCGGTGGAACGACCTGCCGAAGCACGCTGTTGGGCAGCGCGCCGTACATCGCGACCAAGGGCAGGATCGCCTGGCTCGGCTGGTAGAACCAGCCTTGTGGCTGTTGCAGGGCGATGGTGACGAACACCGGGACAATGGCCAGCGTAGCCGCGAAGACGGCGCCGGAGAACTGCGCCCGGGTCCGCGCCCGCCGCACGAACCAGAGTGCCAGGATCGCCACCACGGCCGACGCCACGTGAGGCGCCAGGCCATCCAGAGTCCAGAAGCCCCGGTCGCTGGGGGTGACGGCGCCAAACCACACGGCCGGGATCAGGACGACGACGAACACCACGGTCGCCAGCCGGCGATCGCTCTCGAGCCGCAGCTCTTCGATCGACATGGTCAGTCTCGCCTCGACGTCTTGGGAGGCCACCTCTCGGTGGGTGCCGGGTTCGGCGCATCGTGCCACACCGAGCCGGACTCCGGCTTCACGCGAGGATACGCCAAAGCAGGCGATTCAAGCTGGTAAGATCGACTGCACGTCCATGAGAGTCCGCTTCGCCCCTTCGCCCACCGGCCACCTGCATGTCGGCAACGCGCGCACGGCGCTGTTCAACTGGCTGCTCGCGCGCGGTCAGAATGGCACGTTCATCCTGCGCATTGAAGACACCGATGTCGAGCGGTCCACCAGGGAATCCGAGCAGGCCATCCTGAACGATCTCCGCTGGATGGGCCTCCAGTGGGACGAGGGCGTCGAGGCGGGCGGCGACTTCGGTCCGTATCGCCAGACCGAGCGGCTCCAGACCTACGCGGACCACGCCCAACGCCTGTTGGCGGACGGCCAGGGTTACTACTGCTTCTGCTCCGCGGAAACGCTGGAGGCGCAGCGCAAGGCGCAGCTCGCCGCGGCGTTGCCGCCGAAGTACGCCGGCACCTGCCGGAACATCCCGCTCGCCGAGGCGGCCGCCCGCCGCGCCAACGGCGAGCCGGCGGTGATCCGCCTGCGCGTGCCCGAAGGCCGCGAGGTCACCTTCAACGACGTGGTCCGTGGGCCGGTTACGTTCCACACCGATGTGATTGGCGACCCGGTCCTGGTGCGCTCCGACGGCATTCCCGCCTACAACTTCGCGGTGGTCATCGACGATGAGCTGATGAAGGTGACGCACGTGATCCGCGGCGAGGACCACATCTCGAACACGCCGCGGCAGGTCCTGCTGTACGAAGCGTTCGGCTACACGCCGCCGGCTTTTGCCCACTTGTCGCTGGTGATGGGGCCCGACCACGCGCCGCTGTCGAAGCGCCACGGCGCCACCTCGGTCCGCGAGTTCCGGGAGAAGGGCTACCTGCCCGAGGCGCTGGTGAACTACTTGGCGCTGATTGGCTGGTCGCCCGGGCAGAACGAGGAGTTGCTGCCGGCCGCGGAGTTGGCGCGCCGCTTCCGGCTCGAAGATGTGTCCCACAGCTCGGGCGTGTTTGATGAAGACAAGCTGGCGTGGGCGAACCGGCATTACCTGAAACTGTGCGCGCCCGATCGCCTGGCCCAGCTCGCCGAGCCGCACTTGCGCGCGCGCGGCCAGATCGTCGGTCCGGTGTCGGCGGACGCGCGCGCCTGGCTCGAGCAGGTCCTCCCCGCAATGGCGACCTCTGTTGACCGACTGCCGCAGCTGGCGGATCGGCTCGAGGCCGTCTTCCGGCAGCCGGGGGCTCCTCTCGAGAATGAGCCGGGCCTTCCCGAGGTTGCGTTCGCGCTCGCCGCCGAACTTGGCGGCGGGGCACGGTTGGTGGACAAGGACACGTTTCGCGCGGTGGCGGGCCGGGTGAAGGAGCGCACCGGCCTCAAGGGCAAGGGGCTGTTTCATCCCATTCGCGTCATCCTGACCGGCGCCGCCGAAGGCCCCGAGCTCGACCTCATCGTCCCCGCGATCGATCGCGCCGCTGACCTGCGCGACTCGGGCCTGGCAGGCGTGGCGAGTTGCCAGGAGCGGGCGCTTTTCGCGGCGAGGATGCTAAATCCCTGACCTCCTGTAAGATGCGCTCAATGAAGCGCCAATTCATTCTGCTCGTCACGGCGGCGATGGTTGCCACCCTCGCCGCCCAGGCTCAACAGAAGCCCATGGTTCGCCGCGCCGCGGCGGCGGCGCCCGCCGCCATCGACGTCACCGTCCACGAAGGCACGTCAATGTCCGTGGCCATCTCGCCGGATGGCCGGACCCTGGCCACCGACATGCAAGGCAGCATCTGGACGCTGCCAGCCGGCGGCGGCGCCATGACGCGCATCACCGACGTCTTCAACGACGCGCGCCAGCCGATGTGGTCGCCCGACGGCCGCACCATCTCCTTCTTCGCGTATCGCGACGGCGGCTACGACCTCTGGTCGATCAACCCCGACGGCTCCAACCAGCGCAAGCTCACGTGGGGCACCTTCGACGATCGCGAGCCGATCTGGTCGCACGACGGCACGCGCGTGGCGTTCTCGTCGGACCGCGGCAACCCGCTGGGCAGCGACTACAACATCTGGATGCTCGACACGCGGTCGGGCGCCATCACCCAGGTCACCAAGGCCGCGGGTGAGGACTTCATGCCGACGTGGTCGCCGGACGACACCGAGATCGCGTTCGCGTCGTCGCGCGACAACTACGAAGGCCTTTGGGTCAGCAACGTGGCGACGGGAGCGGAGCGCAAGGTGCGCACCGTGGCCGGCGGCCGCGTTGACGCGCCGTCGTGGGGACCGGGCGGCCAGCTCCTGTATCACGTGACCGCGGCCAACCAGACCCGCTACGAGATCGACGGCAAGGCGGTGACCGGCCCCGAGAACGTGTTCGCGTTCCGCGCGTCATGGGCATCGGCGACGGAGATCATCTACGTGTCTGACGGCAGGATCCGCAAGCGTTCCATCGCCGGCCTGCCCATGCAGACGGTCGACTTCGCCGCGACCATGCAGGTGACGCACCCGGAATACGCGCGCCGCGTCCGCGACTTCACCTCCGCCGCGCCGCGCAAGGCGCTCGGCATCGTGCGGCCGGTGATTTCGCCGGACGGCACCCAGGTCGCCTTCGCGGCGGTCGGCGACATCTACGTGATGCCGATCGGCGGCGCCGCCGTCAACGTCACCAGGGACGCGGCGCTCGACACCGACCCGTCGTGGTCGCCCGACGGTTCGTCGCTGGTGTATTCCTCCGACAAGGACAGCGAGCAGCTGCAGCTCTGGATTCGCGACATGAAGAGCGGTCAGAGCCGCAAGGTGACCAACATCCCGACGCAGCCGCAGGGCGCCTCGTTCTCGCCCGACGGCAAGCGCATCGCGTTCTTCAACGTCGACGGCATGTGGCGCGTCGCCGAGATGTCGATCCTCGATCTCGACAGCGGGCGGATCACGAAGATTCACGACTCGCTGCCGCAGCCCGGCACGCCGACCTGGTCGCCCGACGGCAAGCGCATCGCGCTGGCCGGCATTGCGCCGATGACGGTGCGCTTCCGCGAGGGCACCAACCAGGTGCAGACGATTTCGGCTTCCGGCGGCGACGTCAAATGGTACGCCCCGGTGCCGATGCTCTCGATCGACTCGCGCGGCGGCGGCGGGCCGGTGTGGTCGCCGGACGGCACCAAGATGGCGGCCATCTACGAAGGCGTGCTGTCGGTGTGGCCGGTGGCGGCGAGCGGGGAGCCCCAGGGGCCGCCGCGGCGTGTCACCTCCGAAAGCGCGCACGCGCCCAGCTGGCAGGGCGACTCGCGGCACCTCCTCTACCAGTCGCTCGATCAGCTGCGCATCGTCGACATCGAAACCGGCGAGACCAGGACGGTCCCGTTGAACCTGACGTGGACGCCGGCCATCCCGAAGACCCGGATTGTCATCCATGCCGGCCGCCTGCTCGACATGAAGACGGCCACGCCGCGGAGCAACGTGGACATCACGGTGGTGGGGAACAAGATCGTGTCGGTGGTCGCGCACGCGGCGGCGAACCACGCCAAGGCGCAGGTGGTGGACGCCTCCAACCTCACCGTGATGCCGGGCCTGGTCGAGTTCCACTCGCACCTGCAGAAGGACTACGGCGAAGCGCAGGGCCGCGCCTGGCTGGCCTTCGGCGTGACGACGGTGCGCAGCCCGGGAAATACGCCGTACGAGGCGGTGGAGGATCGCGAGGCGAATGAGGCGGGCGTGCGCCCCGGCCCGCGCGTCTACGGCACCGGCTACCTGATGGAATGGAACCGCGTCTACTACAAGATGGGCATCGCGATTTCCAGCGTCAGCCAGTTCGAAATGGAACTGCAGCGCGCCAAGGTGCTCGAGCACGACC
Organism: Vicinamibacterales bacterium; assembly: GCA_041659285.1. Lineage (NCBI taxonomy): Bacteria > Pseudomonadati > Acidobacteriota > Vicinamibacteria > Vicinamibacterales > Vicinamibacterales bacterium. Next base: position 54,406 of record JBAZYO010000003.1, read on the forward strand.
TGATCAAGAGCTACGTCCGCCTCCCCGACCTGCAGCAGAAGCGCATGGTCGAGTTCGCCCACAGCATCGGCGTGCCGGTGGCGACGCACGAGATCTGGCCGGCCTCGCTCGTCGGCGTGGACAACACCGAGCACACCGCCGCGACCAGTCGCCGCGGCTACTCGCCGAAGCAGGCGACGCTGCAGACCGCGTACGAGGATGTGGTGCAGCTGTTCGGCAAGAGCCAGCGGATCTTCTGCCCGATGATCTCCGGCGGCGGCGCGCGCAAGCTGTTCGAGGATGATCCGGCGCTGAAGCTGGATCCGCGCTTCAAGCTCTATCCGGGCTGGATCCAGCGCCAGGTGGCGGCGCAGCCCAACGCCCCAAGTCCGAGCGGCGGCGTCGATCCCACCGGCGGCAGCGGCAAGATGGTGCTCGACATCATGAAAGCCGGCGGTCTGGTCGTGGCCGGCACCGACACGCCGAATGCGGTGAACCTACATGGCGAGCTGATGTCGTATCGCATGGCCGGCATGGCGCCCTTCGACATCCTCAAGACCGCCACGGTGAACCCGGCGAAGGCGCTTGGCCTCGAGGCCGGGACGATCGAGGCGGGCAAGCTCGCCGACATCATCATGATCGACGGCGATCCGCTCGCCAACATCGCCAACACCGTGAAGGTCCGCAAGGTGATGGCGAACGGGCGCATGCACGACGTCGAACAGCTCGTTTCGCCGAAGCGGTAGACTTAACAGGAGATCAAGAGTCAAGGAGTCAGGTCTTTTGTTAAACCCTCCTGAACTGCCATGCTCATTTACGGAATCAACCCGGTCGCCGAGGCGATCAAGAGCGGCCGCGTCACGGAGATCCGTGTCGCGGAGCGCTCCGACGACCGCCTGCAGCGCCTCCTGGACGACGCCGCGCGCCGCGGCGTTCGCGTACGGCGGGTGTCGCGTGAGGTGCTGGACAACGAGTCGCGCGGCGGATCGCACCAGGGCGTGGTGGCCGATGTCGCCAGGCGCGCGGAGGTCACCCTTGACGATCTGGCGAAGGGCGAGGCCGGGCCGCCGCTGATCGTGGTGCTCGACGAGGTCGAAGATCCGCAGAACGTGGGCGCCATCCTGCGGACCGTGGACGCCTCCGGGGCCACCGGCGTGGTGCGCCAGACCCGCCGGGCGGCCGCGCTCGACGGGGCGGCGGCCAAGGCCTCGGCCGGGGCCGTCAATTACGTCCCGGTGGCCGACGTGGTGAACATCGCCCGGTCCCTCGAAGAGCTGAAAAAGGCGGGGGTCTGGACGGTGGGACTCGACGCCGACGCGGAAATGTCCTACTATGAATGGGATCTCACTCTTCCGACGGCGCTGGTTGTTGGCGCCGAGGGTCACGGGCTGCGACGGCTCGTGAGGGAACGGTGTGACCAGGTGGTCAGCATCCCCATGCTGGGCCACGTGGGAAGTCTTAATGTTTCGGCCGCGACTGCGATTGTCTTGTATGAGGCGGTCAGGCAGCGGCGGAGCCGGAGCCGGGGGAGGCCAGGGTCGTCCTAGGATGACTCGGCCGTTTGCACCCCGGAGGAGAGTAGGAACTGCTGTACGAGATACGTGTCCCTTCAGGTTGCATGGCTGGCACAAGACGTGCTAGCATTTCCGTTTTGTCTAGGCTGGCGTAGCTCAGCCCGGTAGAGCAGCTGATTTGTAATCAGCCGGTCGGGGGTTCAAATCCCTTCGCCAGCTCCATTGTTTTGAGCGCGCGCTAGACACGGACGGAGCAACAAGCAGGGGTCACCCTCAACACGAGCATTAACCGTGAAACCCATCGCGCAATGCGGCTGGCATGCCGTGTCGCCGGAGGGTTCGGAAGTAACAAGGGGCAGGTGGCGGAGCGGTCAATCGCAACAGACTGTAAATCTGTCGCCCCAGTGGCTACGAAGGTTCGAATCCTTCCCTGCCCACCAACTCTCGCTCCTGAAGCAGGCGAGGGTTGCCAGGAAAGCGTTTCGAGCTTCGGCGGGCAAGACCCCCCGTAAGGGGACGATTTGAAGGGCGTGAAGAGCGCCGAGCAAGTGGAGTGGCGAGGCGCGAAGGCGGGAGTAACTCAGTGGTAGAGTCACAGCCTTCCAAGCTGTTGGTCGCGGGTTCGATCCCCGTCTCCCGCTCCACAATCGGCTGATGAACGTTCAGGCTGATGTAGCTCAGTCGGTAGAGCACGTCCTTGGTAAGGACGAGGTCACCGGTTCGATCCCGGTCATCAGCTCCAGTTGTTGCGAAAAAGAAACCGGGATTCTTTTTCGCGTAGGTAAGCAGGCAGGGAAACAGTACCCCGGTTTCTTTGATACCGACGCCGGCACGGGGCCGGGTCGTAAGGAAGCGAGCGAAGGCGAGTCATGGCGAAAGAGAAGTTTGATCGGTCCAAAGCGCACGTCAACGTTGGCACCATTGGCCACATCGACCACGGGAAGACGACGCTCACGGCGGCGCTGACCAAGGTTTCGGCGGACAAGGGCTGGGCGAAGTTCGTCCCTTACGACCAGGTCGCCAAGGCCTCGGAATCGCAGGGGCGCCGCGACGAAACCAAGATTTTGACGATCGCGACGAGCCACGTGGAATACGGCACGGCGACTCGTCATTACGCGCACGTCGACTGCCCCGGCCATGCCGACTACATCAAGAACATGATCACGGGCGCGGCGCAGATGGACGGCGCCATCCTCGTGGTCAGCTGCATCGACGGCCCGATGCCGCAGACCCGCGAGCACATCCTGCTCGCCAAGCAGGTCAACGTGCCGTACATCGTCGTCGCCCTGAACAAGGTGGACGCGGTGGACGACACCGAACTGGTGGACCTGGTCGAACTCGAAGTCCGCGAGCTGCTCAAGAGCTACGGCTTCCCGGGCGACGACCTGCCGGTGGTTCGGGTGTCGGCGCTCGGCGCGCTCAACGGCGACCCCAAGGGCGTCGAGTCGGTCACCAAGCTGATGGAAGCGCTCGATACCTACATCCCGGTGCCGCAGCGCGACGTCGACAAGCCGTTCCTGATGCCGATTGAAGACGTGTTCTCGATCTCGGGCCGTGGCACGGTGGTCACCGGTCGTATCGAGCGCGGCCAGGTCAAGGTCGGCGAAGAGGTCGAGATCATCGGCTTCAAGCCGAGCGAGAAGAAGATCGTCACCGGCGTCGAGATGTTCCGCAAGCTGCTCGACTCGGGCCAGGCGGGCGACAACGTCGGCATCCTGCTGCGCGGCGTGGAAAAGGAAGACGTCGAGCGCGGCCAGGTGCTGGCCAAGCCCGGTTCGATCAAGCCGCACACCAAGTTCAAGGCCGAAGTCGTGGTGTTGAGCAAGGAAGAGGGCGGCCGTCACACGCCGTTCTTCAACGGCTACCGCCCCCAGTTCTACTTCCGCACCACCGACGTGACCGGCACGTTGAACCTGAACGAAGGCGTCGAGATGATCATGCCCGGTGACAACACCAGCGTGAACGTCGAGTTGATTGCCCCGGTGGCGCTCGAAAAGGGCGCGAAGTTCGCCATCCGCGAAGGCGGCCGCACGGTCGGCGCCGGCTCGGTCACGGACATCATCGAGTAGTTTGGTGCTCAGGTGCTGCGGTAATGGAGTGCCCGGGTGCGGAAGCACCTCGGCCCTTCAGCGCTTCAGCACCCCGGCACAATCAAGGATTGAGCAATGAGAGACATCATCCAGCTGGCGTGCGGCGAGTGCAAACGCCGCAACTACAGCACGACGAAGAACAAGAAGAAGACCACCGAGCGGCTCGAGATGAAGAAGTACTGCCGTTTCTGCCGGAAACACCAGCCGCACAAGGAGCAGAAGTAGGCGCGTAGGCCAGTAGCTCAATTGGCAGAGCACCGGTCTCCAAAACCGGGGGTTGGGGGTTCGATTCCCTCCTGGCCTGCCATTCATGACTGCGGCACGCGGCACTTTGCGAACCGATGAGCACCGAGACTATTGAACAGTCCGGCGAGCGGACCCTGAAGGGTCCGCTGGGCTGGTGGCAGCGCGCGGGAGAGTTTTTCTCCGAGGTGCGCAACGAGATGAAGCGGGTCACGTGGCCGTCGCAGCGCGAGGTCTACGCGACAACCGTGGTGGTGATTCTCACGTCGGTGTTCTTCGGGGTGTACCTGTTTGGCGTTGACCTGTTGTTCGGCCGCGCGGCCGAATGGGTCTTCCGCCGCTTCGGGGGCGCGTAATGACCGACGTCGCGACCAAGAGCTGGTACATCGTCCACACCTATTCGGGCTTCGAGAAGAAGGTCGCCGAGTCGCTCGAGGAGCGCAAGAAGGCATATGGGCTCGCCGACGAGATTGGCGAGATCCTGATCCCGACCGAGGATGTCGTCGAGATGCGCGGGGGCCGCAAGGTGGTCTCCTCCAAGCGCTTCTTCCCCGGCTACATCCTGGTCGAGATGAACATGACCGACAACGCGTGGCACGTCGTCAAGAACACGCCGAAGGTCACCGGATTTGTCGGCGCCGGCTCGAAGCCGACGCCGCTCAGCAAGGAAGAGGTCGAGCAGATTCTCGACCAGGTCAAGACGGCGGCGGAGAAGCCGAAGCCGAAGTACACGTTCGACAAGGGCGACCAGGTGCGCATCAACGAGGGCCCGTTCACCGGCTTCAACGGCGCGGTCGACGAGGTCAACGTCGAGAAGAACACGCTGAAGGTGATGGTTACGATCTTCGGCCGCGCGACACCAGTGGAGCTCGATTTTCTGCAGGTTGAGAAACTGTAATGGCGAAAAAAGTTCAGGCAATGGTCAAGCTCCAGATTCCCGCCGGCAAGGCCACTCCGGCCCCGCCCGTGGGCACGGCGCTCGGCCCGCACGGCGTCAACATCATGGACTTCGTCAAGGCCTTCAACGCCAGGACGGCGAAGGACGACGGGCTGATCATTCCCGCGGTGGTGACGATCTACTCGGACCGCTCGTACACCTTCATCACCAAGACGCCGCCGGCGTCGGTGCTGCTGAAGCGCGCGGCGAACCTCGCCAAGGGGTCCGCGGTGCCGAACAAGAACAAGGTCGGCCAGGTGACGGCGAAGCAGGTCGAGGAGATCGCCAAGCTGAAGATGCCCGACCTCAACACCGATTCGATCGAATCGGCCGTCCGCACCGTGTCCGGCACGGCGCGCTCGATGGGACTCGACGTAGTCGGATAGGCAAGTGGGAGGGCTGGCTTCGGCCACCCGCTAACACCACGGTTGGAGAAACATGAGAACACACGGCAAAAAGTACACGGCGGCCCGCGGGCAGGTGGAGAACAAGGTGTATCCACTGGCTGACGCGCTCCCGCTCGTGCAGAAGATCAAGTTCGCCAAGTTCGACGAGACCGTGGCGCTGTCGATTCGCCTCGGTGTCGACCCCAAGCACGCCGACCAGATGGTGCGCGGCACGGTGGTCCTGCCGCATGGCCTCGGCAAGTCCAAGAGCGTGCTGGTGATTGCCGGCCCGGACAAGCAGAAGGAAGCGCTCGAGGCCGGCGCCGACATCGTCGGCGGCGAGGAACTGGTCGAGAAGATCAACGCCGGCTGGACCGCGTTCGACGCGGTGGTGGCGACGCCCGACATGATGCGCGCGGTGGGCAAGCTGGGCAAGGTGCTCGGTCCCCGCGGCCTGATGCCGAACCCGAAGACCGGCACCGTGACGCCGAACGTGGCGCAGGCGGTCAAGGAAATCAAGGCCGGCAAGGTGGAGTTCCGCGTCGACAAGACCGGCATCGTCCACGCCCCGGTCGGCAAGACCTCCTTTTCGGCGGAGAACCTCGTCGACAACGCGACGGCGCTGATCGACAGCATCGTGCGGGCCAAGCCGGCGGCGGCGAAGGGCAAGTACCTCAAGAGCATCACGGTGTCGTCCACGATGGGCCCCGGCGTCAAGATCGATGAAAGCGGCGTGGAAACAGCCGCGAAGAAGTAGGCGGGGCAGAAATCATGGCAGTGACACGAGCCGACAAGACCGCCGCAGTGACAGCACTGGAAGGCATGTTCAAGGGCGCCGAAGTGGCGATCCTGGTGGACTACAAGGGCATCAACGTGCCCCAGGTGACGGAGCTGCGCTCGCAGCTGCGCAAGTCGAAGGCCAGCTACAAGGTCGTCAAGAACTCGCTGGCCAAGCGGGCGCTGAAGGGCACCGCCTACGAGACGCTGGCGGGATACTTCGAGGGCACCACCGCGGTGGCCTATACCGACGGCGATCCGGTGGCGCTGGCGAAGACGCTGACGACCTTCATGAAGACGGTGCCGGCGCTGCAGATCAAGGCGGCGGTGGTGCAGGGGCAGACCTTGAAGGCGGCGGAAGTGGCGAGCCTCGCCACGCTGCCGGGCAAGCCCGAACTCTACGCGAAGCTGCTCTTCCTCCTCCAGGCGCCGATGGTGAACCTGGTGCGCGTGCTGAACGCGGTGCCGAGGGATCTGATGAGCGTGCTCGTGCAGGCGGAAACGAAGCGCAAAGAATCATAGGGTCGCGGCGGCGCGGGCATGAGCCCAAGCCCCAAGCCCCAGGACCCCAGCCGTTTTTTACTTAAGGAGCGATAGCAATGGCCGACGTGAATCAGCAGCAGGTGATCGACTACATCAAGGGCATTACCGTGATGGAGCTCTCGGGGCTCGTCAAGGCGCTCGAAACCGAACTGGGCGTGTCCGCCGCGGCGGCGATGCCGATGGGGATGCCGATGGGCGGCGGCGCCGCCGCCGGCGCGGCGCCGGCGGAAGAGCAGACCGAATTCACGGTGACCCTGACCGACATTGGCGGCAACAAGATCAACGTGATCAAGGCGGTCCGCGAAGTCACCAGCCTCGGCCTCAAGGAAGCCAAGGACCTCGTCGAGAGCGCGCCCAAGCCGATCAAGGAAGGCGTGACCAAGGACGAGGCCGCGAGCATCAAGAAGAAGTTCGAGGAAGCCGGCGCGAAGGTCGAAGTCAAGTAACACCTCGACCGACGCGGACAGTTTACGACCGTGGTGACGGACACCAGGGGTGAGCCCCTGGTGTCCGCCGTACTTTTTTTCACCTCCCGGGACCCCGAGCGACGCATGTACAGCCTTCCGAAAAACGTCTACCGCGAGCGTAAGGACTTCTCGAAGATCAAGACGACGGTTCCGATTCCGAACCTGATCGAGATCCAGCGGAAGAGCTACGAACGCTTCCTGCAGATGAACCGTCTGCCCTCGGAGCGCGAGGACCAGGGCCTGCAGTCGGTGTTCAAGTCGGTCTTCCCGATCAGCGACTTCCGGGAGAACTCGTCGCTTGAATTCATCGAGTACTCGATCGGCAATTGGGAATGCAAGTGCGGCAAGCTCCAGGGCCTGCACCACCTGCGCAAGCCGTGCAAGAGCTGCGGCCACACCCTGATCTGCGATCCGTACGGCGACAAGGACGTGCTGTGCCCGAAATGCGGCACCGGCAACCACGCCCGCGGCGACATGTGCGACATCTGCGGCAACGCGGTCGCGCTGAAGCTGAAGTACGACGTCGACGAGTGCCAGGAGCGCGGCATGACCTACGCCGTGCCGCTGAAGGTGACGATCCGCCTGGTGGTCTGGAACAAGGACCCCGAGACCGGCGTCAAGACCATCCGCGACATCAAGGAGCAGGAAGTCTACTTCGGCGACATCCCGCTGATGACCGACAACGGCACCTTCATCATCAACGGTACCGAGCGCGTCATCGTCTCGCAGCTGCACCGCTCGCCGGGCGCCTTCTTCCACTCGGAAGACAAGAACCTCTACGTCGCGCAGATCATCCCCTATCGCGGCTCCTGGGTCGAGTTCGAGTACGACACCAAGAACCTGCTCTACGTCCGCATCGACCGCAAGCGGAAGTTCCTCGCCTCGGTGTTCCTGCGCGCCCTCGGGCTGCGCGGCGCCGACGAGATCATCCGCACCTTCCACCAGGTCGATCGCCTCAACCTGCGCGACAACGCGCTCTATTGGTCGGTCGGCGAAGGCCTGGTCGGCCAGCGCTCGCGCCGTGACGTCAAGGCCGGCGACGTCTCGATCGGTGAAGGCAAGAAGATCACCAAGACCCACATCGAGGGCCTGCGCAAGGCCGGGGTCAAGGACATCGCGATTACCGACGAGGCGCTCGAAGGCGCCTTCGCCGCCGCCGACATCGTCGATCCGGCCACCGGCGAGGTGCTGCTCGAGGCCAACGACGAGTTGAGCCAGCGCGTGGTGGCGATGGCGCACGAGAAGGGCGTCGAGAAGATCGACGTGTTCTTCCCCGAGCGCGACGAGGTCGGGCCGATCATGTCGGCGACCCTCAAGAAGGACCCGATCCGCACGCACGAAGAGTCGCTGATCGAGATCTACCGCCGCCTGCGGCCGGGCGACCCCCCGACCCTCGACAGCTCGCGTTCGCTGTTCGAGAACATGTTCTTCAACCCGCAGAAGTACGACTTCTCTCGCGTTGGCCGGCTCAAGCTCAACACCAAGCTGAAGCTGACGACCCCGCTCGACGAGCGCATCCTGCACCCGCAGGACTTCTACGAGGTGATCAGCTACCTGCTGAAGCTGCGCAAGAACGCGGCCAACGTCGACGACATCGATCACCTGGGCAACCGCCGCGTCCGCTCGGTCGGCGAGCTCCTGGAGAACCAGTTCCGCATCGGCCTGGTCCGCATGGAGCGCGCGATCAAGGAGAAGATGTCGGTCTACCAGGAAATGGCCACGGCCATGCCGCACGACCTGATCAACGCCAAGCCGGTGATGGCCGCGATCCGCGAGTTCTTCGGCTCGTCGCAGCTGTCGCAGTTCATGGACCAGACCAACCCGCTCTCCGAAGTGACGCACAAGCGGCGTCTCTCGGCGCTCGGGCCGGGCGGCCTGTCGCGCGAGCGCGCCGGCTTCGAGGTGCGCGACGTCCACACCACGCACTACGGCCGCATCTGCCCGATTGAGACGCCGGAAGGCCCGAACATCGGCCTGATCAGCTCGCTCAGCTCGTACGCCCGCATCAACGAGTTCGGCTTCATCGAGTCGCCGTACCGCAAGGTCAAGAACGGCCAGGTCATCGACTACGTGCTGGTGACCAACGCCGGGGGCCACCCCAAGTACAAGAACGGCGAAATCGTCGAGGCCGACGAGCTGGTCGGCGCCGACGGCCGCGCCAAGAAGAAGGGCGTCGAGTTCGAGCCGTTCTGCTTCTACCTGTCGGCGTGGGAAGAGGACCAGTACATCGTCGCGCAGGCCAACGTCGCGCTCGACGAAGACATGCGCATCAAGGACGAGCGCGTCAACGCCCGCCAGACCGGCAACTTCATCCTCGCCTCGCGCGAGCAGGTGCAGTTCATCGACGTCTCGCCCAAGCAGCTGGTCTCGGTCGCCGCCTCGCTGGTGCCGTTCCTCGAGAACGACGACGCCAACCGCGCGCTGATGGGATCGAACATGCAGCGCCAGGCGGTGCCGCTGCTGCGGGCCCAGGCGCCCTACGTCGGCACCGGCATGGAGTACATCACCGCGCGCGACTCCGGCGCCGTCGCCGTGGCCCGCCGCACCGGCACCGTTGACTTCGTCGACAGCACCCGCATCGTCGTGCGCGTCGAGTCGGAGTCGGACGTCAACGAGGACATGGGCGCGGACATCTACCCGCTGACCAAGTTCAAGCGCTCCAACCAGAACACCTGCATCAACCAGAAGCCGATCGTGCGCGAAGGCCAGAAGGTGCAGAAGGGCCAGGTCCTCGCCGACGGTCCGTGTACCGAGCTGGGCGAGCTGGCGCTGGGCCGCAACGTGCTGGTGGCGTTCATGCCGTGGCGCGGCTACAACTTCGAAGACGCCATCCTGGTGTCCGAGAAGATGGTGCGCGACGACTACTACACCTCGATTCACATCGAGGAATTCGAGATCGAGGCCCGCGACACCAAGCTCGGGCCCGAGGAAATCACCCGCGACATCCCCAACGTCTCGGAAGGCTACCTCCGCGACCTCGACGACAGCGGCATCATCCGCATCGGCGCCTCGGTCAAGCCCGGTGACATCCTGGTCGGCAAGGTGACGCCGAAGGGCGAGACCCAGCTGACGCCGGAAGAAAAGCTGCTGCGCGCGATCTTCGGCGAAAAGGCCGGCGACGTCCGCGACGCCTCCCTGATTTGCCCCCCGGGCATCGAGGGCATCATCGTCGGCGTCAAGATCTTCTCCCGCAAGGGCATCGAAAAGGATGACCGCGCGAAAGCGATCGAGCAGGAAGAGCTCGACATGATGGAGAAGAACCTGCAGGACGAAATCCGCATCCTGCACGACGAGACCAAGAAGCGGGTCGTCAACATGCTGCAGGGCCAGACCCTGCGCGCCGACCTGTTCGACGAGTTCGGCCGCGAGCGGCTGCTCAAGAAGGGCCAGCAGCTGTCGATCGACGCGATGCAGCCGGTGCCATTCGTGGCCCTGGTGCGCTCGAAGATCCAGACCGACGACGCGGCGCTCGAGCCGGATCTGCGGCTGGTCGAGGAGCGCACCGAGCGGCAGGTCGAGGTCATCAAGCAGCTGTTCGAGGAGAAGAAGGAAAAGATCCGCCGCGGCGACGAACTGCCGCCGGGCGTGATCAAGCTGGTCAAGGTTTATGTCGCGATGAAGCGCAAGCTGTCGGTCGGCGACAAGATGGCCGGCCGCCATGGTAACAAGGGCGTGATCGCGCGCATCCTGCCCGAAGAGGACATGCCCTACCTGCCGGACGGAACGCCGGTGGAAATCGTGCTCAATCCGCTGGGCGTGCCGTCGCGCATGAACGTCGGCCAGATCCTCGAGACGCACCTCGGCTGGGCCGCGCACGCGCTGGGCCTCTACTTCGCGACGCCCGTCTTCGACGGCGCGACCGAGAAGGAAATCATGGGCTGGCTCGACAAGGCCGGCCTCGAACAGCGCGGCGGCAAGACCACGCTGTGCGACGGCATGACCGGCGTGCCGTTCGAGCAGGATGTAACCGTTGGTTACATTTACATGCTCAAGCTGTCGCACCTGGTTGACGACAAGATCCACGCCCGCTCGATCGGGCCGTACTCGCTGATTACGCAGCAGCCGCTGGGCGGCAAGGCCCAGTTCGGCGGCCAGCGCTTCGGCGAAATGGAAGTGTGGGCGCTCGAGGCGTATGGCGCCGCGCACATCCTGCAGGAATTGCTGACCGCGAAGTCGGACGACGTGACCGGCCGCGCGAAGATTTACGAATCAATCGTGAAGGGCGACGCGTCCTTCACGGCGGGACTCCCCGAGTCGTTCAATGTGCTCATCCGCGAGCTGCAGTCGCTGTGTCTTGACGTGGAGCTCATCTCCACGAAACGCAAGCCGGCGGAACTGACCGAAGAAGTCCCGGCCGAGCCGGTGCTGGAGGGTTGATGAACATGAGACCAAGCTTCACCGACGCCAAGACCACCCTGCGCGCCGACTTCGACGCGATCCGGATCAGCCTGGCGTCGCCGGAGAAGATCGAGCAGTGGTCGTTCGGCGAGGTGACCAAGCCGGAAACGATCAACTACCGCACGTTCAAGCCTGAACGCGACGGCTTGTTCTGCGCCAAGATCTTCGGGCCGATCACCGACTGGGAATGCCTGTGCGGCAAGTACAAGCGCATGAAGCATCGCGGCGTGATCTGCGACAAGTGCGGCGTCGAAGTGACACAGGCCAAGGTGCGCCGCGAGCGCCTCGGTCACATCAAGCTGGCGACCCCGGTCAGCCACGTCTGGTTCTTCAAGGGCCTGCCGAGCCGCATCGGGCACCTGCTCGACATCTCGCTGCGCGACCTCGAGCGCGTGCTCTACTTTGAGGCCTACGTGGTGGTGGACCCGGGCGAGACCAAGCTGGTGCAGAACCAGCTGCTCACCGAGGACCAGTTCCGCAAGGCCCGCGAAGAGCACGGCTACTCGAAGTTCAAGGCGCAGATGGGCGCCGAGGCGATCAAGGAGCTGCTCAAGCGCGTCAGCGTCGACAAGCTCGCCGTCGAGATGCGCGAGCGGATGCGCACCGAGACCTCGGCGCAGAAGAAGCTGAAGTTCGCCAAGCGCCTGAAGGTGGTCGACGCCTTCCGCAAGTCGAGCAACAAGCCCGAGTGGATGATCCTGGACGTGGTGCCGGTGATTCCGCCCGAACTGCGCCCGCTGGTGCCACTGGACGGCGGCCGCTTCGCCACCTCCGACCTCAACGACCTCTATCGCCGCGTCATCAACCGCAACAACCGGTTGAAGAAGCTGATGGAGCTGAAGGCGCCGGACGTCATCATCCGCAACGAAAAGCGCATGCTCCAGGAAGCGGTGGACGCGCTGTTCGACAACGGCCGCCGCGGCCGCGTGCTGCGCGGCGCCAACAACCGGCCGCTGAAGTCGCTGTCGGACACCCTCAAGGGCAAGCAGGGCCGCTTCCGCCAGAACCTGCTCGGCAAGCGCGTCGACTACTCCGGCCGTTCGGTGATCGTGGTCGGTCCCGAGCTGAAGCTGCACCAGTGCGGCCTGCCGAAGAAGATGGCGCTCGAGCTGTTCAAGCCGTTCATCTACAACAAGCTCGAGGAGCGCGGCCTGGTCGCCACCATCAAGCAAGCCAAGGAGATGGTCGAGAAGCAGGTCCCCGAAGTGTGGGACGTGCTCGAAGAGGTCATTCGCGAGCATCCCGTGCTGCTCAACCGCGCGCCGACACTGCATCGCCTGGGCATCCAGGCGTTCGAGCCGGTGCTGGTCGAGGGCAAGGCCATCCGCATCCATCCGCTGGTGTGCACGGCGTTCAACGCCGACTTCGACGGCGACCAGATGGCGGTGCACATCCCGCTGTCGCCCGAGGCCCAGATCGAAGCCTCGACGCTGATGATGTCGTCGAAGAACATCCTGTCGCCCAGCAACGGCACGCCCGTGGCGGTGCCGTCGCAGGACATCGTGCTCGGCTGCTACTACCTGACCAAGGCCAAGCCGGGCGCCAAGGGTGAAGGCCGCGCCTTTGCCTGCGTCGACGACGTGGTCCTGGCGCTGGAGGCCGGCGAGCTCGAGACGCTGACCCCGATCCGCCTGCGCTACACCGGCCCGCTGCAGGACATGGCCTCGTCGCGCGACGACCAGGACGTGCTGCACACCGAAGTGCAGATGGTCGAGAACAAGATCATCAACACCACCGTCGGCCGCGTCATCTTCAACGACGCGCTGCCGAAGGGCATTCCGTTCGTCAACGGCATGCTCAAGAAGAAGGGCCTGCAGCAGCTGGTCCAGCATTGCTACCTGACGACCGGCATCGACAACACGGTCGAGATGCTCGACAGCCTCAAGCAGGTCGGCTTCACCTACGCCACCCGCTCGGGCATGTCGATCGGCATTCAGGACCTGATCATTCCGCAGAACAAGGCGGTCCTCTCGCAGAACGCCCACGACGAGGTGATCAAGGTCGAACAGCAGTACCTCGAGGGCGCGATCACCAACGGCGAGCGCTACAACAAGGTCATCGCGGTGTGGTCGGACGTCACCGAGAAGATCGCCGACGCCATGTTCGGCGAGATGGAACAGCGCGACAAGGAAGGCAAGTTCAACCCGGTTTACATCTTCGCCGACTCCGGCGCCCGCGGTTCGAAGCAGCAGATCCGCCAGCTGGCGGGCATGCGCGGCCTGATGGCGAAGCCGTCGGGCGAAATCATCGAGCAGCCGATCAAGGCCAACTTCCGCGAAGGCCTCTCGGTGCTCGAGTACTTCATCTCGACCCACGGCGCGCGCAAGGGCCTGGCCGACACGGCGCTGAAGACCGCCGACTCGGGCTACCTGACCCGCCGCCTGGTCGACGTGGCGCAGGACGTGATCGTCTCGGATCACGACTGCGGCACCCTGGACGGCATCGAGGCCCGGGCGATCGTCGAAAGCGGCGAGGTCATCGAGCCGCTGCGCGACCGCATCATCGGCCGCGTCTCGCTCGAGAAGATCGTCGACCCGATCAAGGGCGGCCTGATTCTCGACTTCAACCAGGAGATCGACGAACAGCTGGCGGCCGACGTGCAGGACGCCGGCATCGAGAAGGTGAAAATCCGCTCGGTGCTGACCTGCGCCTCGCGCCGCGGCGTCTGCAAGCGCTGCTACGGCCGCGACCTCTCGACCGGCAAGCTGGTCGAGCTCGGCCTGGCGGTCGGCGTGGTCGCCGCGCAGTCGATCGGCGAGCCCGGCACGCAGCTGACGATGCGCACGTTCCACATCGGCGGCACGGCCTCGCGCATTTCCGACCAGTCAACCCTCGACTCGAAGCACAAGGGCGTGGCCAAGTACGACAACCTGCAGACGGTCGAGCGTCCGAACCCGTCCGGCGGCGTCGAGATCGTGGTCATGAACCGCACCGGCTTCATCGTCGTGCAGGACGACAAGGGCCGCGACCGCGAGCGTTACCAGGTGGTCTACGGCGCGCGTCTCAAGGTCAAGGACGGCGAAGCCGTCGACACCGGCAAGATCCTCGTCGAGTGGGATCCCTACACCTTCTCGATCCTGACCGAAGAGAAGGGGCAGATCCGGTTCAAGGACATCATCGACGGCGTCACCGTCCAGGAAGACCTCGACGAGGTCACGGGCCTGTCCCGTCTCATCGTCGTCGACTCGCCGGACGAGAAGAAGCAGCCGACGGTGGAAATCAAGTCCGCGAACGGCACCACGATTCGCCGCTACATCATGCCGGTCAGTGCCCACCTGATGGTGCAGGACGGCGAGATGGTCAACGCCGGCGACGTGCTGGCGAAGATCCCGCGCGAGACTACCAAGACCAAGGACATCACGGGCGGCCTGCCGCGCGTGGTCGAACTGTTCGAGGCCCGCAAGCCGAAGGATCCGGCCGTGATCAGCGAGATCGACGGCTCGGTCAAGTACGGCGGCGTGGTCAAGGGCCAGCGCAAGATCATGATCGTGGCCGACGACCCGAACGCCGAGCCGCGTGAATACAGCATCCCCCGTGGTGTGCACGTCAACGTCCAGGAAGGCGACCGCGTCCGCGCCGGCGACCCGCTGATGGACGGCCCCAACAACCCGCACGACATTCTCCACGTGCTGGGCGAGAAGGAACTGCAGAAGTACCTGGTCAACGAGATCCAGGAGGTCTACCGCCTGCAGGGCGTGAACATCAACGACAAGCACATCGAGGTGATCACTCGCCAGATGATGCGCTGGGTCCGCGTCGAAGACGTCGGCGACACGGAATTCCTGGTCGACGAGCAGGTTGACAAGTTCCGGTTCATGGAAGAGAACGAGCGCGTCATCGGCAACGGCGGCCACCCGGCCAAGGCCCAGCCGCTGCTGCTCGGTATTACCAAGGCGTCGCTGTCGACCGAGTCGTTCATCTCGGCGGCATCGTTCCAGGAGACCACGCGCGTCCTCACCGAGGCCGCCATCTCCGGGAAGATCGACTACCTGCGCGGCCTGAAGGAAAACGTGACGATGGGACGCCTGATCCCCGCCGGCACGGGCTTCTGGTGGTACCGGCACGTGCAGATTCCGGCGGACGAGCCGCCACCGCCGCCGCCGGTGCAGCAGCCGAGCGACGACGAGCTGGAACTGGATCGCGAGATGGAATATCTCGTCGAGCCGGAAGAAGCACTCGACCGGGGGATCACCGAAGTCGAGTAACACTGAACGTAGGGCGCCACTTCATGTGGCGCCCTTCGTGTTTAACCGAGCCTTCGACGCGCCAGTCGATCGCTCTCGCGATCAACTGGCTTGCTCAGGCCAGGGCGACGACGAGCTGGAGCTCGATCGTGAGATGGAGTATCTCGTGGAGCCGGAAGAGGCAGAGGCCAGAGGGATTACCGAGGTCGAATAAATCAAAGAGGCGGGTCTTTCGACCCGCCTCTTTTTCTTTCTACTGCTTCCGCAGCGAGAAGACGTTGCGCTCCGGCAAGCCGTCCGTGTTGGTTCCCGAGAAGGTGCCAGTCATGGTGTTATCGCCGGTGTTCACTTGCATCGAGCCCGGCATGACAGCAGTGCTCCCCGAGACAATCGTCAAATTGCCGGTGAAGTTCGTAATGGCGCCCGACACTTGCCCCGGGAACAGATCGAGCGTGGCGGGGTAACTGGAGAATGTGCCCGTCAGGCGAGTGCTCGAATGCTGGAGCACGACGCTCAGGTTGAGAGGCGCGCGTGGGTTGCCGTTGCCGATGGTGGCGATCACCGTCCCGGACCACGTTCCGGACAGAGTTCCTGTGGGCGTGGGTGTCGGGACTGGCGCAGGTGTGCCTGTGGCCGGCAGGCCGCAGCCGCCGCCACGATCGTCAACGGCATTCGACGTCGCGACCTTGAACCGGATCTTGAAGTTATACGGCGGCCCGGTCGGGGTGCCGTTCGGCGCGTTAAACCTGACTGAGCACGCGACATTGTCGGGCCCGAATACGCCCTCGGGCCCTTCGTCGATGACCACTGACCCCTTTTCGACGCCGGCGGCGCGACTCAGGAACGGCGGTGTCAGCGCGAAGCTGACGCCCATGTTCCCGAGGCTCAACATCTGGCCAACGAGCTCGTAATTGCACGGCACGACGGAGCGTGTGATGACGAAGTTCTGGTTCGCGCCGATTTGCTGGTTGAACGTTTCCCCGTATAACTGGAACGTGACGCTGACGCCGGTGCTCCCGCCATTGAAGCCCACCGCGACCTGGGGTATCGCAGCTCCGGAACAACCGGCCGGCGTGGTGGCGGTCGGCGTCGCCGCGGTTGGCGCGGTGGGCGACGAGCCGCCTCCATTGGAACCGCTGCAGGCGGTGACGAGGGCCACGACGAGAATCACACCGCGGTTCACTGCCGGTTGACCGCAAACGTTCCGCGACGGCCCGCGAAGCTGGCCACCGTCCCGGTCATCCGGGTGGCGGTAAATGTTCCGGAAAAATCAATCGTTGTTCCCCTACCATCGGGATTCGGGAAGCTGAACGAGATCGTTCCCGATCCGACGGTCCCGTTGATCACGGTCCACTTTTCTTCGGCACCCATCTGGCCACAATTCACCGGATTCGGCACCCACTTTCGAACCTTCGAGACTGCCGTACCCGTCAGCGCCGTTCCGCTCGCCGTCAAGTCAAGCTGGAGATCGAACTCGATATCACACACGGTTGGGCTGCCCGCGCCGGGCTCAATGATCATTCCATCAAGCGTTACGCCCACCCATCTTCCGGTCGCTGATATTGGTGTTGGTGCCGGCGTTGGAGTGGGTGTCGGAGCCGGCGCCGGCGCCGGAGCAGGCGCCGGGGCTGGCGCTGGAGCGGGCGTCGGCGCAGGCGCCGTTGGCGGCGGCGTCGCGGCCGTTGGTGCGGTCGGCGACGATGAACTGCCCCCGCCGCAGGCCATCATCGCAGCGCAAGCCACGAGCGAAAAAATCGTCTCATTTGTTCTCCTATTGCGATTGATTGGCCTGCCACGACCGCGGGCCGTCGTGCGGATTCCTGCAGGTGTACTTTCCTTCGCCGAAATTGGGTCTGGCCAGCGAGTTCATCTGGCCCGTGAAGTCGGCGAGGAAGCTGGGGCTTATTATGCAGGGCCACGTAAATGTGACGTTGCCGAAGTTGTCCACCGTTCCCGCCATCAGTCCATCTGCGGCCGAAATAATGCCGTTCCGAATCGTCATGAACCGGGCGATGTTCTGGGAGCCCGAGGTCGTCGCACTGGTGGGATAGCTGATGAAAAAATTGTAGACACCGTCGAACTTGCCGCTCGGCGCTCCTGGAGCCAACACGGGCGGCGTGGTCGCGGCCGGCACGGGTGTGATGCTCGAGCTGCTCGGCGACGTGAAGCTGCCGCCGACCCCCGCGCTGTCGGCATACGTGACCACGAAGGTCACCTGCGTGAACGGGTCCCGGTTATCACTTGTGACGTTGAGCTGATACACATTCGAGCCGCCTGACGCGAGCGCGGTCACGATGTTGTCGTTGCGGTCGAACGTCGCGCTCCCGTTGCGCGTAGCATTGGACAGGTTCACGCGAATCGACGCGATGGTCGCGCCGCTACGGTGGCTCGACTCGGTCAACGTGAGCGTGTTCCTGTAGAGGACGCCGGTCGCTGTTGGTTCAACGGTCGCCGAGACATTCAGCACGAGGACTATGGCCGTCGATAGCGGACCAGGAGGGGCCGACGGTGCAGAGGGCGCGGTTGGTGTAGACGAACCGCCGCCGCACGCCGCCAGCGTGAAAACGAGCGCTGTAGAGGCCAAACGAAAAATGTTGTTCATGAGCCATCAAACATGGCCCACTTCCGTGTCCCGCTCAACCGGCAACACCGCGCAACTCCGCGTATTGCATCGATTCGGACCATAATTAGGGCGCACTTATGGCCGATCTCGACCAAAAGCATCATCGGCTCGACTCCTGGAAGGCGATCGCTGATTACCTGCAGCGCGATGTTGCGACCGTTCGCCGCTGGGAAAAGAACCTTGCCCTCCCCGTCCATCGCGTCGGTGGCATTGGCCGCTCGGTGTTCGCCGATTCCGCGGAGATTGACGCGTGGCTCACTCAGTCCAGGCCGCAGGCGTCGGATCCGTCCGCGACCGGGCCGATTCTCCCTACCGGCAGTTCACGTCAGCGGCAGTCGTGGCCATGGCTCCTGCTGCTGGTCGTCGCCTTTGCTTTCGTCGTCGGCCTGTATGCCCGGACGGCCCTGGTGGGTGTCGGCGATCTGGACGTCGAGGTCACTGCCGGCGGCGTGATCGCGCGCGATGCGGCGCGCGTGGAGCAGTGGCGCCACGAGTTCGATGCCGGCTATAGGACGTTCCTGCCGCCCGCGCCTGTGCAGGTCGTGGCTGGGAAGAATCCCGGAGTCTACGTCGCGACCAGCTATCGTGCACGGCAGCACGAAGATCAGGTCGAGGGCGGTGAGCTCTCTCTGTTCGACGTGACGGGCCGACTGCAGCGCACGTTCTCCTTTTCCGATCGCGTCAGCTTCCATGGCCAGCCATACAGCGCGCCGTGGGCGATTACGGCGTTCACCGTCAACCCGGCAGGCGGTGAGTATTCAGTGGCGGTGACCGGCCATCACTACACGTGGGATCCAGGCGTGTTGACGATCCTTGATGCAGAGTGGCGGCGCCGTGGGACCTTCGTGCACGCCGGCTGGATCGAACAGGTGAGATGGCTCGATCACAGGCGGCTTGCGATTGGTGGCTTCTCGAATGCGCATGACGGCGGCATGGTGTCGCTCATCGACGCGGCGGCTCTCGACGGCCAGGGCCCGGAACCGTCAGGCAGCCGGCACTTTTGCGAAACCTGCGGACCCAACGCACCGTTGAAGATGGTGATTTTTCCGAGGACCGAGCTGAATCGCCTCAGCGGATCGCCGTTCAATCGCGTGATACTCGCTACTTCCGGCGATCGACTGTCGGCACGGACGATCGAGATGCCCGCCGAGCGGGGCGATGCGGTCGCGGTCTATGAGTTCACGGCGTCGCTCGATCTTGTCAGCGCCCAGTTCGGCGACCGCTATTGGGAGATGCATCGCAGCCTGGAGGCGGACGGGCGGATCACCCACCGGCGCGATCAGTGTCCCGATCGCGATGGTCCCCGCCAGATGCAAATGTGGGAGCCGGCAAGCGGATGGCGCACGGTTCGCATCCGCTGACCGCGAAAACTTCAGGGCACGGAAACCATTGGCTTCCGTGCCCTTCTTCTTTCTACTTCTTCCGTTTCGCCGTCTTCTTCTTGGCCGCTTTCTTCTTTGCCGGCTTCGCTTTCTTTGCCGACCTCTTCACCGGCTTGGCCTTCGCCTTTTTCGCCTTGCCCGCCGTAGCCTTGGTGGAGGTGGGAGCGGCCTTCTTGGGCGCCTTTTTCGCCTTCTTCTTCGGGGGCGCGGCTTTCTTCGCCGGCTTGCCCGCCGACCTGTCCGCCGTAGCTTTAGCGGAGGCGGAAGCCTTGGCGGAGGTGGGATTCAGCGAGTGCACGGCGAACATCGCGCCCTGCGGATCCATGCCTTGCGCGATCCAGTCGCCGCCGGGCACTTCCATCGGGCCGTTGACGATCTTGCCGCCGTTGGCGGCCGCAATCGCCGCCGCCGCCTTCGCATCCTTGACCAGCGCATAGGGCATCCATGCCGCCGGCGCGCCCGGTGGCGGCTTCATGATCCCGCCGTTGGGGATGCCGCCGCCGCGTCCGAACATCTGGTACACGCCCATCTCGCCCATGTCGATGGCCGACGTCTTCTCCCATCCAAACAAGGTCTCGTAGAACTTCCACGCGCCCTCTGGGTTGGGCGTGTAGAGCTCGAACCACGAGAAGTCGCCCACACCGGGCTGGCCGCCTCTGCCGGGCCTGTTTGGTGGGGGCTGGAAGATGCCGAACGCCGCCCCGAACGGATCCTGAACGACGGCAAAGCGGCCCGCGTCGGGAATGTCGGCGGGCTGTTTCAGCACGCGGCCGCCGAGTTGGGCGATCCGAATGGCGGTGTCGTCGACGTTCGGCGTCCCGACGTACATCATCCAGTTCGGCGGCGCGCCCATCTGCCTGGCGGCGTCCGGCAGCAGCATCAGGCCGCCCACGCCTGCGCCCGCGAGGTTGTTGAAGACGATGTAGGAGCCGTCAGGAGCGAAGGGCACCGACGTCCACCGCATGACTTTCTTGTAAAAGGACTCGGCTGCCGCCGTGTCCGTGGACATCAGTTCACACCACACGAACGATCCGAGAAGTTTGTCAGCCATGGTGGGCCATCCTAATCGATCTTGCTGAGCTGTTCGAGACCGTTGGTCACCGCGATTGCCACCCCAGGTTTACCAAATTTCGCCGGCTACGCTCCGGCCACCGCTCTTCGGGACGCGTAGAACGACGAGCAGCGTCGACAGGGCCAAGGTCCAGCCGCGTTCTTCGTGGCCATCGGACTCGCTGCAAGCATTGTTCCCGCGCGCCGAGCCGCTCGGGTCGATCCTGTGATCGCGCTGAGGGCCGACTAAACGGGTCAGTAGAAAAGAGGTCTGTGTCCTCTGTGGCCTCTGTGGCCAATTATCGTGTGACGGGCTGCTTGCGCAGGTGGCCGTACATGAGCTCTTCCGCGAACGGCACGCACTTGTATTCCATCAGCTGCATGTTCGGTTCGCGCCGGCGGTAGAGCGGCATGCTCATCTTCCACGGCTTCGAGAACACCTTCGGATCCTCGATGGTGGCCTCGTACTGCAGGGTGTTGTCGTCAACCGCGGTGTAGCGCTCGGTCACCTTCAGCGCGTCGCTGTGGTGGTTGCCGGCGCGGTCGAACCAGGTCTCTTCCATCTGGTCGGTCACCTCGATGACCAGCGACTCGCCGTCCCAGCGGCCGAGCGACCATCCCATCCACGCCGGCGCGGGACTCTTCTCCGTGCTGTTCATCCGCACGATGCGGCTGGTGCTGGCGAACTCGTAGGTCATCACCACGGTGTCGGTGGCCTGCACGATCTGGAAGGGATACGGCATGTAGGTCGAGCGCGGGATGCCGGGCATGAAGCACTTGATCTCGGGATCGCGCGTCATCCAGTTCTCGCCGTTGGCCTTCTTCTTGGCGAGCGCCTCGGGCAGGTAGGGGATCTCGTCGCCATCAACGACGCCGAGGCCCGGCGGCACGCTGAACGCGGCGCCCAGGGCGACCACCGGGCCCTGGCGCGCCTCGTGAGCCTGGATGTCCCAGTTCGCGGTGTTGACCGCCTGCCAGATGCCGCCCAGGTTCGGCTTGCCGTCCGGCGTGCGCGGCGCGCGGTACGGCTGCGGAGCGCCGCCGCACGCCGAGACCATGGTGCCGAGGATGAACGCCGCGGTGAGTGCGTGCCAGGTCCGCGCGCGCACTAGCGGACCGGCCCCTTCGGCCTAGGTTTGTCGTTGGGGTCGCGGCCGTCTTTCGGCGCGCCGGTGCCGGACGACCCCATGAACAGGGTGCGGCCGTCTGGGAACGTGATGTCGCGGCCGTTGGCCCGCATGCGGCCGTCCTTCGCGCGGTAGCCCGAGACGACGATCACCGTGCCGATCTTGATCGAGTCGCGGGAGATGCCGTTGCGTTGCAGCGTATTCGGCGTGCCACCCTCGACCATCCAGATCTCGGTCTTGCCGTTGGCGGCCTTGTGCTCCATGTGAATCCACGCGTGCGGGTTGATCCACTCGACCTTGGTGACCGGCCCGCGCAGCGAGACGGGGGCGCTGGCGTCGAATTCGGCGGAGAACGCGTGGTGGGCCAACAACTGGCTGCCGGCGGCCAAAAGTGCCGCGCCGACGACCGCAATCCAAAGCCTCTGTGACATTACCCGGACCTCCTAGTGGGGGGGAGAATACCATTCGACTCGATTTTTCTGACGCCTCCGGCGGCAGAAAATCTCGCTCATGGTGTCGCTCAATCGGCCCACTGGACGGGACCGGCCTCTTGAGCGACACTACGGCGCATGAGACGCCTCCTTCCGGTTCTCGTTACTGTCGGGCTGGCTGTGGCATCGCTGGCAGCCCAATCAACGGCCACGTCATCCGGGGCCGCCCCCGCCGGCTGGAAAGTGACGCGCACGCCGGACGGCCATCCCGACTTGCAGGGCGTCTGGGGCAACAACAGCGTGACGCCGATGACCCGTCCAACCCAGTGGAAAGACAAGGCAGCGCTGACCGACGCGGAACTCGAGGACCTGAAGCGGATGGCGGCGCAGTTCGTCGATCAGGGCGGCGACGCCATTTTCGGCAACTTCGTCCAGTTGATGCTCAACGCCAAGGACCAGGGTGCGTTCAAGCAGGTGTCGTACGACCCCACCACCGGCAACTACAACCAGTTCTGGATGGCCGATCGCGAATGGGACAACCGGACGTCGCTGATCACCGATCCGCCGGACGGACAGTATCCGCCGCTGACGCCCGAGGGCGAGGCCCGGCGCGCAGCGCGGGCCGCCGCCGCGGCGAAGCGCACGCGCGGCCCGTCCGACGGTCCGGAAGACCGGCCGCTGTCGGAGCGCTGCATCTCGTACGGCGCGCCGCGCACCCAGGCCAACTACAACAGCTACACGCAGATCATCCAGTCGCCCGACACCACCGTGCTGCTGCAGGAGATGATTCACGACGCGCGCGTGGTGCCCATGACCTCCAGGCCCCACCTGCCGGCGTCGCTCCGTCAGCTGCACGGCGATCCGCGCGGCCGCTGGGATGGGGATTCGCTGGTCGTCGAGACCACCAACTACAGCAACGGCTTCCTGGGCTCGACGCCGAACGTGAAGCTGACCGAGCGCTATACGCGCGTCAGCCCGGACTTCATCAACTGGGAAATCACGGTGGAGGATCCGGCGACGTGGACCAAGCCGTTCACCTTCATGGTCCGGCTGAAGAAGGCCGCGGGCCTGATCTACGAATACGCCTGCCATGAAGGCAACTACGCGATGGAAGGTATTCTCGCCGGCGCCCGTGCCGAAGAGGCCAAGGCCGCGAAGAAGCCGGGGCGCCCACGCTAACCTCGCGACCATCGTCCGTGGCCCATTCGGGCAAGGAGATGGAGCCCACGACGCAGTCCGGCGAACGGACGTGGAGAAGGGGTGCCGTCTTTGCGGCAGGGGCAGTGGTCGCCGGCGTTGGGCTGTTGGCTCTGCTCGGCTGGCTCACGAACCAATCCGTCCTCACGACCTGGGCCGCGGCCACCGTGCCGATGGCGCCGGTCACGGCGCTCCTGGCCGTGTTGCTTGGCGCCGCCCTCGTCCTGTGTGCTCCCAGTCAGCCACGATCATCCGCGCGCCGCGCCGCGAGGGTGATTGCCGGCGCCGGCGCCGCCGCGACGCTGGGTCTGTGGCTGATGCGCCTCGTGGGGTGGTTGCCGCGGTTCGAGTTGCTGGGCCTGCCGGTCACCGGCGCCATCGGCGGCGCTCGCATCGGCTTCATCTCTCCGATCACGGCGGCCTGTTTCCTGGTCGCCGACCTCACGTTGTTGGGTCTCATCCCGCCGGTGACCAGGACCGGATGGAAGCAAGTGGCCCGCCGTGCGGCGGCGGCCGCGCTGGTTGGCACGGGGTTCACACTCGTCGTCGGCAATGTCCTCGGCGCGCCGTTGCTGGTCGGCCTGGCCACGATTCCCGTCTCGTTCGGCGCGAGCGCCGTGGTGTTTGTCAGCGGCCTGGCCTTGTGGGTGCTGGCCGGCCGTTCCCACGCGACGCCGCTGGTGGCGGCGCCGGTCCGCCCCTTCGTCTGGATCTTCGTCGCGGTGGTGGCCGTCATCATGGGCGGAGGCTACGCCTACTACCGGCAGCTCGAGCGGGAGCTGCGCGCCGACATCGAGCACCAGCTCGAAGCCGTCGCCGAACTGAAGGTGGCCACCTTGAACCAATGGCGGCGGGAGCGGCTGGGCGACGCCAACCTGCTGTTCCGCAGCGCCTCGATTACGGGCCTGCTGCGCCGCGTGCTGCTGGCGCCCGGCGACGGCGCCGCCCGGCGGCGGCTTCGAGAGTGGTTCCGCAGCTACGACGCCTACCTGCAGTACGACCGCATGTACGTGTTCGATGCCGACGGCACCGTGCGCGCATCACTGCCGGTCAGCGACGACCAGCCGTCGGTCATCATCAGCACACAGGTGTCATCGGTGCTTCGCACCGGGCGGGTGGCCGTCCAGGATTTCTACCGCGACGAGCGTGACGGCCGTGTCCACCTGGCCGTCGTCGTCCCGATTGTCGGCGACGGCGAGGGGGCGCCGCCGATCGGCGCGCTGTCCCTCCGCATCGACCCCACCCTCTTCCTGTTTCCCTTCATCGAGCGGTGGCCTGGCGTCAGCGCGTCGGCGGAAACGCTGCTGGTACGGCGGGATGGCGATCACGCCCAGCATCTCAACGACCTCCGGTTCGCTCCCGGCGCGGCGCTGCGCCTGCGCGTGCCCCTGGCGAAGACCGAGAACGTGTCGGTGAAGGCCGCCCTGGGCGAGACCGGCACGCTGGAGGGTGTGGACTACAAGGGGGCGCCGGCCTTGGCTGTGGCCCGCGCCATTCCGGATTCGCCGTGGCACCTGGTGGCGCGCATCGACCTCGCCGAGTTCCACGCCCAACTGTGGCAGCGCCTTCGCGTGGTGTCCGCGTTCGGCGGCCTGCTGCTGCTCAGCGCGGGATCGGGGCTGGGCCTCGCGTGGAGGAATCAGCGCCTGGCGTTCTACCGGGAGCGGTCGGCCCTGGCGACCGACCTCGGGGCCACCGCCGCGCAGTTGCGAGAGCTGCTGGACAACAGTCCCACGATTGTCTACGCGCTCGAGAACGTGGACGGCGAGTTGAGCCCCACCGCGGTCAGCGGCAACATCGAGCGCATCCTCGGCTACACCACTGCGGAGGTGCTTCAACCCTCGTTCTGGCTGTCGCACGTACACCCCGAGGACCGCTCGAAAGCGGTGGCGGCCATGGCGGCGCTGGACACCAGTGATGGGATGTCGCACGAGTACCGGTTCGTGCGGAAAGATGGCTCGGAACTGTGGGTGATGGATCGGTTGAACGTGACGCGCCGGGACGCGCGCGGGCCGGTCGCGGTGGCGGGGAGCTGGCACGACGTCACCGAGCGCAAGCACCAGGAACTGCGGGCGCGGCGTCTGACCCAGTTGTACGCCGCTCTGAGCCAGTGCAACGAAGCCATCGTGCGGAGCACCAGCGCAGCGGAGTTGTTTCCCCGCATTTGCGAGGCCGCCGTCAGCGACGGCGGCATGGCCATGGCGTGGGTGGGTCTCACCAACGAGGCCACCCTGATGGTCGACCCCGTCGCGTCCTTCGGCGCGGGCACCGGGTATCTCGACGGCATCCAAATCTCGGTTTGCGGCGACAGCCCCTTAGGCCAGGGCCCAACCGGCACCTCCATCCGGGAGAACAGGGCGGTCTGGGTCGAGGACTTCCGGACCGACCCGCGAACGCAGGCCTGGCACGAGCGCGCGAGGGGGTACGGCTGGGCGGCCTCCGCGGGCCTGCCGCTCACGCGCGAGGGCCGGGCGGTCGGGGCCCTGACGATCTACGCCACCACGCCGGACGCCTTTGACGCCGATGGCCGCAGGTTGCTGAACGAGATGGCCACCGACATCAGCTTCGCCCTGGACACGTTCGCGCGCGAAGCGCACCGCCGCGGCGCCGAGGAGGCCGTGCGGGCGTCGCTCCACGAGAAGGAGGCACTTCTCATGGAAGTGCATCACCGCGTGAAGAACAACCTGCAGGTCATCAGCAGCCTGCTGCGGCTGGAGGCCGGTCGCTCGGCGCGTCTGGAGGTGACGGCCGTGCTGGCGGAGATGCAAAGCCGCGTAATGTCGATGGCCCTGCTCCACGAAACGCTCTATCGATCGGGAAACCTCGCGGCGGTCGACCTGGCTGTCTACCTTTCGCAACTGGGCAACCAGATCGTCCGGTCGTTGGCGCCGGCCTCTGGCGTGACCCTGCACCTCGACGTGGATCCGATCTCCATCGAGCTCGAACAGGCGGTGCCGTGCGGCCTGCTGGTCAACGAACTGATCTCCAACGCCTTGAAGCATGCCTTCCCTGATGGCCGTCGGGGCGACATCCGCATCGAGGCGCATCCGCTGAACGGTGGGCCTGAGATTCGGCTAGTGGTGTCCGACTCCGGCATCGGCCTGCCGGCTGACTTCGAAGAGGCCCGGCAACGCTCGCTCGGCCTGCAACTGGTGGCCGACCTGGCGCGCCAACTGCGCGGAACGCTGAACATCCAGGCCGGCGCCCGCACCACCTTCACCCTGACCTTCGTGCCGCGAACGACGGCCGGGGCGCCGTCGAGCCGGAGCGTGTCATGACCCGACCCCGCATCCTGATCGTCGAAGACGAAGGCATCATCGCCCGGGACATCCAGGGGCAGTTGCAGGCCCTGGGCTACGAGGTGGTCGGGATCGCCCTGACCGGAGAAGACGCTGTCGCGCTCACCGGCACACTCCGCCCCCAGCTCGTGCTCATGGACATTCATCTCTCGGGCGCCATCGACGGCATCGACGCCGCCGTCGAAATCCGCCAGCGGTTCTCGGTGCCGAGCGTGTTCCTGACCGCCTACGCCACCGACGACGTGGTCGAGCGTGCCAAGCGCGCCGAGCCGCTCGGTTATCTCATCAAGCCGTTCGACGAACAGAGCCTCCGGACCACCATCGAGATTGCGCTGCACAAGGACGACTCCGACCGCAAGCTGCGGGCCAGCGAGGCGCGATACCGGGCGGTGATCCAGACGGCCCACGACGCTATCATCACGGCCGATCGCGACGGCCGCATCGTTGGGTGGAGCGTCGCGGCCGAGCGCATGTTCGGCTACACCGAACAGGAGATATTGGGTCAGCCCGCCGCCATGCTGTTGGGCGCCGGTCAGGAGGCCATTCGTGATCAGGTCCTGCAGCTGGCCGAGGGCTTCACCGGTTCTGGAGAGCTCGACGCGCTGCGCGAGCGGATTGGGCGGCGCCAGGACGGTTCCACGTTTCCGCTCGAGCGATCGCTGGCGCGATGGGAGACGGCGGAAGGCTGGTTCATCACCGCATTCATCCGCGACATCACCGATCGCAAGCAGATCGAAGTATCACTCAAGCTGCAAAGTGCCGCCCTGCACGCCACCGCCAATGCCATCGTCATCACCGACCGGGATGGCGCGATTCAGTGGGTGAACCCCGCGTTCACGACCATGACGGGCTACGACGCGCATGAGGCCATCGGCCGGAACCCGCGCGACCTGACGAAGTCGGGCGCGCACCCGCAGTCGTTCTACGACGACATGTGGAAGACCTTGGTCGCCGGCATGATGTGGGAGGGTGAGCTGATCAATCGCCGGAAGGACGGGACGCGCTACATCGAGCAGCAGACCATCACGCCCGTCCGCAACGCGGCTGGCGAGGTGACCAACTACATCGGCGTCAAGCGGGACATGACCGAGCAGAAGCAGCTGCAGGAGCAATTCCAGCAGGCGCAGAAGATGGAAGTGATCGGCCGGTTGGCGGGCGGCATCGCCCACGACTTCAACAACCTGCTGACCGTCATCAATGGCACCGCCGACCTCGCCCTGCTCGATTTGCCGGAACACAGTCCCCTCCGCATCGAGTTCGAGCACATCCAGGAGGCGGGGGAGCGGGCCGCGCGCCTGACGCGACAGCTGCTGGCCTTCAGCCGGAAGCAGGTGCTGGCGCCGGCGGTGGTGAACCTGAGTGCCCACGTCGAGGGCACCGCGAAGATGCTGCAGCGGTTGATCGGCGAGGACATCAAGCTGGTCATCAACACGGCGCCGGGTCTCGACGACGTGTTCGTCGATCCGGGGCAGTTCGAACAGGCGCTGCTCAACCTGGCAGTCAATGCCCGGGACGCCATGCCCAAGGGCGGCTCGCTCACCATCGCGACCCGCAACGAGACGCTGGACGCGGATTTCGCGGCGCACCATCCTGGTGTCTCGCCGGGACCGTACGTGATGCTGTCGGTCACTGACACCGGTATCGGTATGTCTCCCGAGGTCCGGGCGCGGCTGTTCGAGCCCTTCTTCACCACCAAGGAACCGGGCAAGGGCACCGGACTCGGCCTCGCCACGGTCTACGGCGTCGTCAATCAGAGCGGGGGGATTGTCATGGTTGAGAGCGAGCCGGGCCACGGCACGTGCTTCACCATCGTCCTGCCCAGAGCCGAGCGGCAGCCCCAGGGGTTCCGCACCGTGCCGAACAAGACTGTCGGCCGGCCGCGGGGCACCGAGGCCATCCTGGTCGTGGACGACGACGAGGGCTTGCGCATGATCACGGCGCGCATCCTGCGGGCGGCCGGCTACCAGGTGCTCACCGCGTGCGAGGGCCAGGAGGCGCTCGTCGTGGCCGGCGCGCACCAGGGCCCTCTGGACGCCCTGGTGACCGACGTGGTCATGCCGGGCATGAGCGGCCCGGAGCTGGCCGCGGCTCTCTTGCTCCACCGCCCGGGGCTCAAGGTCCTCTACACCTCGGGTTACACCGACGATGCGATGGTGCGCCGGAATGCGGCGACCGACGCCGCGCACTTTATCGCCAAGCCGTACACAGCAACGGCGTTCACGATCAAGTTGCGCGAGATCCTGGACGCCTGAGGGTTCAGCACCAGGCCCCCGCCGCGAACGGCTGACCGTACACAAAACCGACAGTCGGCCCCCAAATTCTTCCAGCCCCGCCCATCCTTGCTCACCCGCATTGACGCACGGGTGCCGCCAACTGTCGTGATCCATGCGACTTACGCCGATTACCGTTGGCGGCTCACTGTCGGTATCCGCCTTGCAGTCGTATCCGACATTCAGGCCCTACCCCGGCCGTTAACGAGGAGATACAAATGATGAGCCTGAGAACGGCCGTGTTGATTGGCCTGGCGAGCGCAATGTTCATGACCGTGGCGTGTGGAGACTCGTCGAAGTCTCTCAATCCCACGGCGCCTTCCGCAGTCGTGGCCGCGACGATCAACGATGAAGCCGGAGATCCCGGCGCTGTTTCCGGCACTGCGGCGCGCGGCGGTAATCCCGTCAAGCCGGTCAATCCTGGCAATGGAAACGGAAATGGAAACGGGAACGGCAACGATCACGGCCCGTCAACGCCCGCGCCCGCGCCCGCGCCGCCGGCCAATACCTCGCCAGTCGGTCCGACCCTGCCCACCACGCCGGTGACCGCCAAGGTCGAGATCGAAGGCCTGATCGCGGCCATCAGCGGAGCGTCGATCACCGTGAACGGCCAGGTCGTGGTCGTGCCGGTAGACGCGGTGATCCGTCACGGCTCGCGCGCCGTGGCTTTCTCGGAGCTGCGCATTGGCGACCGCGTGCACGTCAGGGCCCGCATGCAGGGCACGACGCTCGAAGCGAGCGAAGTGAAGCTGCAGAACCCGGGCGGCGGTGACGACGACGGGGATGACGACGGGGATGACGACGAAGTTGGTGGTGGCAACGTGTGGGTCACGCTGCTCGACGCCGCGGCTTCCGAGAGCGGCGCCAACACGGGAACGTTCCGCCTCACGCGCGCCGCGAGCGCGACGCTGCCGCTGACCTCGCCGCTCACCGTGACCTTCACGCTCACCGGAACGGCCCTCAACGGCACCGACTACACGAGCGTTCCGCTCACCGCGACCTTCCTCGCCGGACAGGCCACGGTGGATGTGGTGGTCGCGCCGACCGCCGACGCGCTCACCGAAGGGTCGGAGTCGGTCCTGTTGACGCTGACGTCGGTGGCGCCGTACGCACTGGGCTCGCCCACGTCCGGCACCGTGACGATTTCCGATGCGCTGCCGGTGGTCACCGTCGCGGCGTTTGACGCCTCGGCGTCTGAAACCGGTCCCGATCTCGGCACCTTCCGGTTCAGCCGGACCGGCAGCCTCACGTCGTCGCTCACGGTCACTTACACCGTGGCCGGCACCGCGGTGAACGGCACGGACTACCAGGCCATTCCGGTCACCGTCACGTTCCTCGCGGGACAGGCCACCGCGGACGTGGTCGTCGTGCCCACGGCCGATGGCACGACCGAGGGGGCAGAAACGGTGATCGTGACGCTCACCGATGGCGCCGCCTACGACCTGGGTGCGCCGGCCACGGCGATGGCCACGGTCAGTATCGCCGGCTGATTCGTTGATATGGGGGCCGCCTGACAGGGCGGACCATGTCCAGGACTGGCGCGGCCGGATGGCCGCGTCAGTCTTGCTTCTTCGGCGTGTTCGCGGTGGTTCGCGTCAGCTCGGCGTAGGCAATGCCGGTGAGCATGCCCTGGCCGGTGAACAGCGTCTTTCGGTCCGAGCCGTCCAACTTCAAGCTGTAGACGCCGCCGCGCAAGTCGGTCAGGAACATCCGTCCGCCCTCGAGGTCGAGGGCAATCCCAATCGTTTCGTTGAAGCCGCCGGCGAGAGTGGTTTTGTCACGGCGCCCGTCCATCGACGCCCGATTCACGGCGATGCCGTCGGGTTGGCCGGTGAGGCCGTCAATCACGACCTGGCGGTCGGTGCCGTGGGGCGTGGCCGACACCAGCTTTCCGCGCAGGTCGAGGAAGAAGAGACGCGGCGCCTGTCCGGCGACGGGCGCCGCCAGGCTCAGCAGGATCACCGCGACGACGGCGGGTCGTGGCATGAGGCGGCTCCTCAGGCTGCGGCAGCCTTCCCGGCGCGCTCCGCCGCCGCGGTCCGCAACATCCCCACGGCGGTGTAGATCACGACGACGACCACGCCCCAGCGGACGTAGTAGAGCGGCAGCGATTTCACGATGAACGCGGCGATCAGCACCGCGAGGGGCCCGCCGACCATCAGGCCGATGGCGGCGCGCAGGTCGTAGCTCTGCTTGCGGATGAACTGCAGGCTGCCCACCGGCATCAGGAACGCGCAGGCGCCCATCATGATCGGGAACGCCGCGGTGGGATTCATGCCGAGCAGGCTGATCATGATCAGGCACGGGGCGTAATAGCCGATACCGAGCATCATCAGCGCGCCGAGGACGGCGGAGATGACGACGGCCAGGCCGAGCTTCGCGCCCGACACGCCCAGCGCGATGCCCGGCGCCGGGCCGATGCCGGTGAGCGAGAACAGCATCAAGGTGGCCGCGCCGATCAGCGCGAAGCCCATGCCGATCTGCACCTGGCGGCGCGGCAGCCCGGCGACGACGCCGGCGCCGAGCCACGCGCCCGCCGCGGCGGCGCCGATGATGGCCACCAGCGTCAGGAACTCCACCTCCACGATGGTGATGTAAATCAGCGCCTGCACCAGGGTCGGGAGCACGTAGCCGACGTTGAGCGTGCCGGGGATCTTCTCGTCACGCACCACTCTCCAGGAGCGGAACATCGAGGTGGTGGTGGCATACGAGCCGATGCCGAGCGTATCGAGGAAGTTCGCGACGAACGAGATGCCGAGGGTGATCGGCTGCGGCGTCGTCGATGAGTGGTCACCCTTCGCCGCCCGCTGCCGGGCGACGGTCGTGAACCAAAACACGAAGTACACAATCCCGATCAGGATCATGCCCGACAGAAGGATGGTCTTGGGTTCCATTGCGGAGGATTCTACCCGACGAACTTGTAACCGGAACCGTGAATCGTGAGGATGTGCTCCGGCGCGTGGGGCGAACGCTCGATCTTCTGCCGCAGCTTGGCGACGAAGTTGTCGATCGTCCTCGTGGTCGGGAACTCCTCGTAGCCCCATACCTCGTTGAGGATCTGCTCGCGCGTCACCACCTGGCCGGTGTGCTGGACGAAGTAGCGCAGCAGGTCGAACTCGCGGGCGGTGAACTCGATGCGGGCCTTGCCGCGGCGGGCCTGGTGCAGCGTGAAGTCGATCTCGATGTCGCCGATCCGCATCACGTCGGCGGCCGGCTTCTGCGTCCCGGTGCGGCGGAGCACGGCGCGGACCCGCGCCAGCAGCTCGGTGATCGAGAATGGCTTGGTCACGTAGTCGTCGGCCCCCAGTTCGAGGCCGAGCACCTTGTCGGTCTCCGCCGACCGGGCCGTCAGCATCACGATCGGCGTCGAGTTCGACCGCGCCCGCAGGTCGCGGCACACGTCGAAGCCGTTCTTTTTCGGCAGCATCACGTCGAGGATCACCAGGTCCGGCGCGAAGCTCGCCGCCTTGTGGATGCCTTCGTCGCCATCGGCGGCGGTCTCGACCTCGTAGCCCTCGAGTTCGAGGTTGTCGCGCAAGCCGAGCCGCATTTGCGGCTCGTCTTCAATCACCAGGATTCGTTTCATCGTGTGGACTCACCAAACGGAGCGTATCAAATAGCAGCCCAACGTCGACGGGATCCTGCTACGAAGGATTATGGGCCGTTCCGACGGAACGGCCATGGTCGTCGTCGAGCACATTGCCCATGAACGTGGGCTCGAAGGCGTTTTCGCCGGGAATCGGGAAGTGCAACGTGAAGGTGCTGCCCTGGTGCGGCTCGCTGGCCACGCGCACGAAGCCGCCGTGGCCGCGCATGGTGTGATCGACGATCGCCAGGCCCAGGCCGGTACCCTGGGGGCCGCCGCCCAGCTCGCGCTGCACGCGGTAGAACTTGCGGAAAATGCGCCCCTGCTCGCGGCGCGAGATGCCGAGGCCGTGGTCGGTGACGCCGATCACGACGTGGTCGCCGTCCCGCCGGGCCTCGACCTCGATCCGCTTGGCCTCGCCCGAGTACTTGATTGCGTTGGCGAGCAGGTTCTCGATCGCCTGCTCGGCGGCGCCTTCATCGGCGAAGACCCGCGGCAGGTTGGGCGCAATCCGCGTCGTCACCACGAAGTTGCCCTGCGAGAATTGCGTCTCCATGCGGCCCAGCACCTTGGTGACGGCTTCGCCGAGGTCGGCCGGCTCCATCCGGTAGGGGCGCAGGCCCGCTTCCATCCGCGAGAAGTCGAGGATGTTCTCGATCAGCCGCGTCAGCTTCTTCGCCTCGCCGTTGATGATCCGGTAGTACTCCTGCGCCCGCTCCGGCGTGCGCACGCGCCCGAGCTCGAGCGTCTCCGCGAACAGCTGGATCAGGGCGAGCGGGGTCTTCAGGTCGTGCGACACCGAGGCCACGAAGTTGGACTTGATCTCGGCGACGCGGACCTCGCGGGCGGCGGCGCCGGCCACCAGGAACACGCCGAGCGCCATCGCCACCGCCAGCACGATCATCAGCGCCATTTGCGGCCGCGTGCTGGCATCCACGATCTCGGTAATGGACTGTGGTCCGTATCCGGTGCGCAGGCCCCAGATCTCGCGCTGCTGCTCGTACGGCGCCGCGAACGCCAGCAGTTCCTTGTCGAAGAAGATGATCGCGAAGCTGCGCTCGTCCACCGGCGCGTCGTCGGATCGCGACGGGTTGGATTCGAAGATCCGCGCGCCGTCTTCCGCCAGCACCGCGGCTTCGAGCGACGGGAAACCGACCGGCTGTTGCACGTTGGCGAGGCGGTCGCGCAGCAGGGCCGGGATGAACTCGGCGCGCAGCCGCTCGGCGTCCACGGCGAGGGCGACGACGCTGGTCATGCGCTCGCGCGCGAACGACTCGAAGCGCAGTTGCGCCTGCACGTAGTACTTGCGGCCGTTGATCTCCTCGGTGAAGGCGACAATCGCCATCCGCAACTTGACGAGCTGATGCAGCCGGGGCAGGAGCTTGTCGCGGAAGACGGTGTCTTCGTAAAAGCGGCGATCCAGCGCGCCGGCCGGTTCCGCATCGGACCGGTGATCGTAGGCGAGCCACTTGTTCGCCTGCGGACCGCGTTCCGTCCACACGAAGAACGACGTCACGTACGGGCTTTCCTGCAGCGCCTCGTGCATGATCGGATCGATCCACGGCAGGTCCAACGGCTCGGTGCGGCTCTGGGGCACGCGGAGCAGCACGCTGATGTACGGCCGCTTGAGATAGCCCTCGACCGACTCGGTCAGCGAATCGGCGGTGTCGCTGCTCAACTGGCGCAACACCACGGCCGAGGTCTTCTCGATGTCGTTGAGCGAGCGGAACTGGAAGTAGAACAGCACCGCCATCGGGATGGCGACGACAATCGCGAGACCCGCCGCAAAGCGGATCCCGCGGTCGTGCATCACCTGCCACGCTGGATTCGGACGGGTTGCGTTGCTCATGTCGTCCCCACGGTCCGCCTAATTGGCTCACGGTCCGCCTAAAGGCGGACACTACCTCACTACGCCATGTGGCGTCCGGCCTTAGCCGGACCTTTAATGTCACTACGCAAATGTGGCGTCCGGCTTCAGCCGGACCTCAATCCTGCAACTCGCTTGTCACCCACGCCTGCACCGCTTGCCATCCGGCCAGCCCCGGCTGCTGCGTGACCAGCGCCCACAACACCGCGCTGGTGTCGGCGAGCAACTGCCGCCGGTACTCACGCGGCAGTCCCTCGGTGGCGCGCCGCAGTTCCCGGAGCGCGCCGTCGGCATCACCGGTGGCGACCTGGCACAACGCCAGGCGCGAGGCCTGCACGGGGTTCTTCCCAGGGTCGCGAGCCTGGCCCTCAGCATAGGCCGAGAGTGCGGCCTGGAAGCGCCCCTGCAGAAACAGTGTATGCCCGAGATTGTAATGGCCAAAGGCCAGGTCCGGCGTGAGCTGGATGACCGTCCGGAACGCCGCCTCGGATTCCGCCAGGCGGCCGAGCTCGCGCCGCACGACGCCGACGTTGTTGAGGGCTTGCGGGTTCACCGGGTCCAGTGTCAGCGCGCGCTCGAAAGCCGCCAGCGCCTCGGCCGGCCGGTCCAGTTCGCCGAGCGTGGCGCCGAGGTTGGACCAGGCCGGGCCAAACCCGGGCAGGAGGTCCGCCGCCTGCTGAAACGCACCCGCGGCCTTCGGCATGTCGTCGAGGCGCAGCCAGAGCTTGCCGCGTTCATAGTGCGCGGCCGCCCATCGCGGCGCCAGCGCGATGGCGTCGTCGAGATCGCGTGCCGCGGCGTCGAGGTCATTCACTTCCATGCAGACGCTCGCGGTGGCGACCAGGGCGGGCGCCGTGCGGCCGTTGCCAAGGGCCTCAACACACAGCCGCAATCGTTCAGCGGCATCCGTGCTGCGAAAGGCCCGGGGCAACAGTGCCGTGGTGCCGTGGTGCTGGGGTGCTGGGGTGCTGACGAGCAGGAGCCAGGCGTCCGCATGCGTCGCGAACGCGGCCGACCATTCCTGCTCGAGGTACGCGCGTTGAGTCGTGACCAGTTGCGTGCCGCCGGCCTGGTGGTTGACGAAGGCCTCGTCGAACGCGTCGGCGCGCAGGAGGATCGGGCCCGCGGGCAACACGGGCGCCAGCGGATACCGGAACGGCCACTCCGCCGGCGGCGGCGCGGCGATGACGGCGCCGCCGGTGTGTTCCATCTGCCACGTCTCGATCCATTGGGCAGCCGCGATGGGCGACTCGGCGATCGCGATGGGCACGAGTGATTAGACCATGCGCGGGGACAGACCCCTCGGCAACACTGACTCGGGGTCAGTCCCCGGGCGGCAGCTTCGGCGTCGTCTCGCCCTGGTGGCAGGTGTAGCAGGTGACCCGGCCGAGCACCGATTCGCCCGGCTTGGGCTTGTGGTCGGGGAAGAACTGGGTGTTGAGGGCCCTGGTCATCTCCAGCATGCGCCGCGCCGTGATCTTCTTCGGGTTGTCATCGCTGGCGAAGTTGCCCCGCACGTGACAGGTGCCGCAAGTCACGCCGAGGGCCTGGACCATGTAGTTCATTTCGTCCTGGAAAGCCGGGGCGAGCAACCCGGTCAGGACCTTGACGCCGGGGCTGTCCACGACGGCTGGGGTAGGTGCCTGGGCGAAAACGTGCGAGAATGAACCACTGCCGCCGAGAATTAGTGTGACAATGAGTGAAGTTGTAAGAAAGCTCGTGAGAAAGCTCGTGAGAAAGCCTGTGGGAAAAGCTGCCCGTTTGCGCATGGCGCATTATAGGGTGGCGGCTCGCAGAAAGTAGCCGGCAGCGTGCGGCTTGCGTGTTTTTTGCAGGTCGTGCTATATTCGTCAGGTTCTCGTGAGGCTAGGACACCCTATCTAGTCTCAACCGCATCGTGACGCGTCTGCGCGGAGCCCCCGAGGGGGAGCCGCAAAGAGCTTGAGCTTGCTAAAAGCCGAGCGAAATAGCGTCCGCCGATGCCGAAAACACCATTAGTAGGGTTTTACCGCGCGAGGTGCCAAGCCGCCATATGGTGGGCTTTCAGGCCTCGGGCACCACAACCGCCCGCGAGGGAGGTGGTGGGACGTTTTTTCTCGTTAGTTGCGCCGCGCCTGTGGCGATGAACCTTTGGGGTTTGTCGAGGGCCTGCGGCGCGGTGGAGTGCTCGTGCCGACGATTAGTCAGCTGGTCCGCAAGGGACGCGAGAAGGTCGAGTGGAAGACGAAGAGCCCGGCGCTGCAGAACAGCCCGCAGAAGCGCGGCGTCTGTGTGCGCGTCTTCACGCAGACCCCGAAGAAGCCGAACTCGGCGCTTCGCAAGGTGGCGCGTGTCCGCCTGACCAACAAGATCGAGGTCACGACCTACATCCCGGGTGTCGGCCATAACCTCCAGGAGCACTCGCTGGTGCTGATCCGCGGCGGCCGCGTCAAGGACCTGCCGGGCGTTCGTTATCACGTGGTGCGCGGCACCCTCGACGCCGTTGGCGTGCAGGGCCGCAAGCAGGGTCGTTCGAAGTACGGCGCCAAGCGCCCGAAGTCGTAACGCCGATTACGCAGATTTCACAGACAAGAGCCTATCCATGCCGCGCAGACGAGTAATCGCGAAACGTGAACTGTTGCCGGACGCCCTTTACGGGAGCCCGCTGGTTACCAAGTTCATCAACACGATCATGAGCGAGGGCAAGCGTTCGACCGCCGAGCGCATCCTCTATCAGAGCTTCGACCTGATCAAGGAACGCTCGGGCGACGACCCGCTCAAGGTGTTCAAGAAGGCCGTTGACAACGTCAAGCCGTCGCTCGAAGTGAAGTCGCGCCGCGTCGGCGGCTCGAACTACCAGGTGCCGATCGAGGTCAACCCGAACCGCCGCCTGTCGTTGAGCATCCGCTGGCTGGTCGGCTTCGCCCGCTCGCGCGGCGACGGCAAGACGATGCAGGAAAAGCTGGCCAACGAGCTGCTCGACGCCGCCAACCTGCGGGGCGGTGCCGTCAAGAAGCGCGAAGACACGCACCGCATGGCCGAGGCGAACAAGGCGTTCGCGCACTATCGCTGGTAGCGCCGGCGCTGCTGAACATTTTTTGAACCTGGAACGCTGACCTAAATCATGGCTCGCTCTGCACCACTCGAACGCACGCGGAACATCGGCATCATGGCCCACATTGATGCCGGCAAGACCACGACGACTGAACGGATCCTGTTCTACACCGGCATCACGTACAAGATCGGCGAAGTGCACGAAGGCACCGCCGTGATGGACTGGATGGAGCAGGAGCAGGAGCGCGGCATCACGATTACGTCGGCCGCGACCACCTGCTTCTGGAAGGAACACCGCATCAACATCATCGACACGCCGGGCCACGTCGACTTCACCGTCGAAGTCGAGCGCTCGCTCCGCGTGCTCGACGGTGCCGTCGCCGTGTTCGACGCGGTGTCGGGTGTTGAGCCCCAGTCGGAGACCGTGTGGCGCCAGGCCGACAAGTACCGCGTCCCGCGCATCTGCTTCGTCAACAAGATGGACCGCATCGGCGCGGACTTCAAGGAGACGCTGTCGCAGATCGGCTCGAAGCTGCAGGGCAACGCCGTCGCCATCCAGCTGCCGATCGGCGCCGAAGACAAGTTCCGCGGTGTCGTTGACCTGGTGCGCATGAAAGCGCTCGTCTACAAGGACGAGACCATGGGCGCCGACTACGACGTCGAAGAGATTCCCGCCGACATGCTCGCCGACGCCAAGGCCCACCACGACATCCTGGTGGAAAAGGTCAGCGAGGTCGACGACAAGCTGCTCGAAAAGTACCTGGGCGGCGAAGCGATCACCGAGGCCGAGCTCAAGGCCGGCCTCCGCAAGCGCTGCATTGAATCGGTGCGCAAGGAAGAGGCGCCGTTCGTGCCCGTGATTTGCGGCACCGCCTTCAAGAACAAGGGCGTGCAGCCGATGCTCGACGCGGTCGTCGATTACCTGCCGTCGCCGCTCGACATTCCGCCGGTCACCGGCATCGACCCCGACTCCAAGGACGAGAACAAGATCGAGCGCAGCGCCAACGACAGCGAGCCGTTCTCGGCCCTGGCGTTCAAGATCATGACCGACCCGTTCGTCGGTCAGCTCACCTTCTTCCGCGTCTACTCGGGCACGCTGACCTCGGGCTCCTCGGT
Organism: Vicinamibacterales bacterium; assembly: GCA_041659285.1. Taxonomy (NCBI): domain Bacteria; kingdom Pseudomonadati; phylum Acidobacteriota; class Vicinamibacteria; order Vicinamibacterales; species Vicinamibacterales bacterium. The sequence goes on from JBAZYO010000003.1 coordinate 92,905, forward strand.
GATCAACTCCACCAAGGGCCGCACCGAGCGCATTGGCCGCCTGCTGAAGATGCACGCCAACAAGCGTGAGGAAATCAAGGAAGTCAACGCCGGCGACATCGCCGCCGCCGTCGGCCTGAAGTCGGTGACCACCGGCGACACCCTGTGCGACGAGAAGAAGCCGATCGTCCTCGAGCGGATGGTCTTCCCGGAGCCGGTCATCTCGCTCGCCATCGAGCCGAAGACCAAGGCCGACCAGGAAAAGCTCGGCCAGGGCATGCAGAAGCTGATGGCCGAAGACCCGACCTTCCGGGTCAAGACCGACGAACAGACCGGCCAGGTGGTGATTGCCGGCATGGGCGAGTTGCACCTGGAAATCATCGTCGACCGCCTCAAGCGCGAGTTCGGCGTCGAAGCCAGCGTCGGCAAGCCGCAGGTCGCTTACAAGGAAACGCTCACCAAGCCGGCCGAAGGCCATGGCCTGTTCAAGCGCCAGACCGGCGGCCGCGGCCAGTTCGGCGACTGCTGGATCCGGTTGTTCCCGCTCGCGCCCGGCACCGGCTATCAGTTCGAGAACGAGACCGTCGGCGGCTCGATTCCGCGCGAGTTCATCAAGCCGATCGATCAGGGCATCCAGGAAGCGCTCACCCGCGGCATTCTCGCCGGCTACCCGATCGACGACGTCCGCATCGAGGTGTTCGACGGTTCGTACCACGACGTCGACTCGTCGGAAATGGCGTTCAAGATCGCCGGCTCGCTGGCGTTCCAGGACGCCGCCAAGAAGGCCGGCGCGGTGCTGATGGAACCGGTGATGCGCGTTGAAGTGGTCTGTCCCAAGGACAACCTCGGCGACGTGATGGGCGACTTGGCGTCGCGCCGCGGCAAGATCCAGTCGCAGGAAGACCGCGGCGGCACGCAGATCATCTCGGCGCGGGTGCCGCTCAGCGACATGTTCGGATATGCCACCGACCTGCGGTCGCGGACCCAGGGTCGCGCCACCTATTCGATGTTCTTCGAGCGCTACGAGCAGGCGCCGCGCAACGTCAGCGAAGAAGTGATCGCGCGCGTGCAGGGCACCAAGTAAGCCGCAGAGTAGACAGCCGCAGATTAGACGCCGATTAAGACCTGAGAAGCTGAGAGCTAAATATGCTGGGCGACAAGATTCGAATTCGACTGAAGGCCTACGACGCGCGCGTGCTCGACCAGAGCACGGGCGAGATCGTGGAAACGGCCAAGCGCACCGGCGCGCGGCTGGCGGGTCCCATTCCGCTGCCGACCGAAATCAACAAGTGGACGGTGCTCCGTTCGCCGCACGTGGACAAGAAGTCGCGCGAGCAGTTCGAAGTGCGAACGCACAAGCGCCTGATCGATATCTTCGAGCCGACGCCGCAGACGGTCGATGCCCTCATGAAGCTGGATCTCCCGGCGGGCGTCGACGTCGAAATCAAGGCGTTCGGCAAGGAACACGGAAAGTAGGATCGCGATGGTCACCGGAATCATCGGCAAGAAAGTCGGGATGACGCAGCTGTTCCTCGAGGACGGCACGCTCGAACCCGCCACCGTCATCCAGGCCGGCCCCTGCATCGTCGTGCAGAGCAAGTCGGAGCAGACCGACGGCTACGACGCCGTGCAGATCGGCCTGGTCGAGGCCAAGCCCATCCGCAACGCCAACAAGGCGCTGACGGGTCAGCACAAGAAGGCCAACGTGCCGCCGACGCGCGTGCAGCGCGAGGTCAAGATCGCCAAGGGCGCCGAGGCGCCGAAGCCCGGCGACCAGGTGCTGGTCTCGATCTTCAACCAGGGCGAGCGCGTTGACGTGATTGGCACCAGCAAGGGCCATGGCTTCCAGGGCGTGGTGAAGCGTCACCACTTCCGCGGCGGCGATGCCAGCCACGGCTCGATGTTCCATCGCGCCCCTGGCTCGATTGGCGCCTCGTCGTATCCGTCACGCGTCATGCCCGGCATGCGCGCGCACGGGCACATGGGCGTGGACCGCGTCACGGTCCGCAACCTCAAGGTGCTCAAGATTGACTCGGAAAACCATCTGCTGCTGGTCAAGGGCGCGATTCCCGGCGCCAACGGCGGCTACGTGGTGATTCGCAAGGCCGTGGCGGCGAAGCCCGAGCCGCAGCCCCAGCTGCAGGAAAAGCCCAAGAAGGGCAAGAAGTAGGACGCCATGACTATCGATGTCGTGAACGCGGAAAACAAGAAGGTCGGCTCCGTCACCCTCAGCGACGAGGTGTTCGGCGGGCGCGTCAAGACCGACCTCATCCACGAGTCGGTGGTGCGGCTCAACGCGGCCGAGCGCCGCGGCACGCAGGCCACCAAGACGCGCGCCATGGTCAGCGGCAGCGGCAAGAAGCCCTGGCGCCAGAAGGGCACCGGCCGCGCCCGGGTCGGCGAAATCCGCAACCCGCTGTGGCGTGGCGGCGGCACTGTGTTCGGCCCCCAGCCGCGCAGCTACGAATACCAGCTGCCGAAGAAGGTCGAGAAGGGCGCGCTGCGCGCGGCCCTGATGGAGAAGCTGCAGTCCGGCTCCGTGATCATCGTTGACGCGCTGACCGCGTCGGACGTCAAGACCAAGGCCGCGGCCGGCGTGCTCAGGTCGATTGGCGTCACCGGCAAGGCGCTGCTGATTGACGCCCGGCTCGACGACAAGTTCGCGATGTCGGTGCGCAACCTCGCCCGCGTCACGCTGGTGCAGAGCAACCAGGTCACCGCCCGCGACGTGGCCAACACCCGCCAGGTCGTGGTCACCACCGCGGCGATGGAAAAGCTGGAGGCGGCGCTCACCGCGTAATCATGAAACTTACCGAAGTCATCCGCCGTCCGCTCGTTACCGAAAAGACCACGTTGCTTCGTGACGATGGCAAGACCATCGTCTTCGAAGTGGCCAAGGACGCGAACAAGATCGACGTCCGGCGCGCCATCGAGAAGCTGCTGGGAACCAAGGTGGCCGCTGTCCGCACCTCGATCACCCGCGGCAAGCTGAAGCGCCAGGGCCGTTTTGTTGGCCGCCGTTCCGACTGGAAGAAGGCATACGTCACGCTGCGCGCGGGCGAAAAGATGCCGGACTTCCTCGAAGGCGCATAAGAGGACGATCATGCCGATCCGTAAATACAAGCCGACTACGCCGGGCCGCCGCCAGATGACGGTGCTGGTGTTCGACGAAATCACGACCGACAAGCCGCACGGCCCGCTCACGGAGAACCTGCACACCTCCGGCGGCCGCAACAGCACGGGCGAGCAGACGATCTGGTGGCGCGGTGGCGGCCACAAGCGTCTCTATCGCATCATCGACTTCAAGCGCGACAAGGCCGGCATTCCCGGCAAGGTCGCGACCATCGAGTACGACCCGAACCGCTCGGCGCGCATCGCGCTGATCAACTACGCCGACGGTGAGAAGCGCTACATCCTGCAGCCGGTCGGGCTGAAGGTGGGTGACGCGATCATCTCGGGCGAGAGCGTCGACATCCTGACCGGCAATTGCCTGCCGCTCAAGAACATCCCCCAGGGCACGATGGTCCACAACGTGGAGCTGAAGCCCGGCAAGGGTGGCCAGATGGCGCGCAGCGCCGGGGCGAGCGTGCAGGTGGTGGCCAAGGAAGGCGACTACGTCTCCGTGAAGATGCCCTCGGGCGAAATCCGGAAGATCTACCAGGACTGCCTCGCCACCATCGGCCAGGTCGGCAACATCGACCACGAGAACGTCTCGATCGGCAAGGCCGGCCGCAGCCGCTGGATGGGCAAGCGTCCGCACGTGCGTGGTGTCGCCATGAACCCGGTCGATCACCCGCTCGGTGGCGGTGAAGGCAAGACCTCGGGCGGCCGCCATCCGGTGACGCCGTGGGGCGTGCCGACCAAGGGTTACAAGACGCGCCGGCCGCAGCCGAGCGACAAGTTCATCGTTCAACGCCGAAGCAAATAATTTATGAGCCGCTCACTCAAAAAAGGCCCGTTCGTCGACACGCACCTCCTCGAAAAGGTCGAGGCGATGAACCGCGCCAGCGAAAAGAAGGTCGTCAAGACCTGGTCGCGCCGTTCGACGGTGATCCCCGAAATGGTGGGACACACGCTGGCGGTGCATAACGGCAAGAAGTTCGTGCCGGTGTATCTCACTGAGAACATGGTGGGCCACAAGCTCGGAGAGTTCTCGCCGACGCGGCAGTTCAAGGGCCACTCGGCCCGTTCCGACAAGTCGTCGGCGCCGGCTCCGGGCGGCGCGCCGTCGGCTCCGGCAGGGAAGGGCTAAGCCATGGTTCGCGCAGAGGCCACAGCCAAGTACATCCGCACCTCGGCCCAGAAGGCCGGGTTGGTGCTCGATTTGATCCGCGGCAAGGACGTGAACCAGGCGCTGTCGGCGCTGCAGTTCAGCCGCAAGTCGGTGGCCCGCGACGTCGCCAAGGTGCTGCGTTCGGCGGTTGCCAACGCGCAGCAGCAGGACGCCTTCGGCGGCGACGTGGCGCGGCTGTTCGTGTCGAAGTGCTGCGCCAACAACGGCCCCTCGCAGAAGCGCGTGCGCCCCGCCCCGATGGGCCGGGCGTTCCGCATCGTGAAGCGGACCACGCACCTCACTGTGGAAGTGACGGAGCGGGCGCAGGTTATCAAGGCGGTGGGCGCCGAGGGCTCGTCGGCCAAGCCGGCGAAGTCAACAGCGTCACAGTCAAAGCGCGGCCGGGCCACGTCGCCCGCGTCGGCATAGTCAGAGGGGATCGCAGTGGGCCAGAAAGTTCACCCTTACGGGTTCCGCATCGGGTTCAACAAGACCTGGAAGTCGCGTTGGTTCGCGACCAAGGACTACGCCAACCTCCTGCATGAGGACCTGGCGCTGAAAAAGGACCTCAAGAAGCGGTTTCAGCATGCCGGTGTCGCGATGATCGAAATCGAGCGCGCCGCCCGCAACCTGAAGATCAACATCCACACCTCGCGCCCCGGCATCATCATCGGGCGCAAGGGGCAGGAAGTCGACAAGCTGAAGCAGGAGATCCAGAAGCGGACCAACCGCGAGGTCTTCATCAACATCCAGGAGATCCAGAAGCCGGAACTGGATGCGCAGCTGGTCAGCGAGTCGGTGGCGATGCAGCTCGAGAAGCGGGTCGCGTTCCGCCGGGCGATGCGCAAGGCCGTCGAGTCGGCGCTCCGCTTCGGCGCCCGCGGCATCAAGGTGCGCGTGTCGGGCCGCCTGAACGGCGCCGAGATCGCGCGCTCGGAATGGTACCTGCACGGCCAGTTGCCGCTGCAGACGCTGCGCGCCGACATCGACTACGGTTTCGCGGAAGCCCACACCACCTACGGCCAGATTGGCGTCAAGGTGTGGCTCTACAAGGGTGAGCGGCTGACGCCGCGCACCGCCCGTGAAGAAGAATTTGGCACCGGCGGCGGCGGCCGCGACCGTGACCGCGATCGCGATCGCGGTCCCCGTCGTCCGGCTGGTGATCGTCCCGGGGCGCGAGGCTAACCACCATGTTGATGCCGAAGAAGGTTAAGTACCGCAAGCAGCAGCGCGGCCGCATGCGCGGCAAGGCGTGGCGCGGGTCGGACGTGTCGTTCGGCGACTTCGGGCTCAAGGCCCTGGAGCCGTGCTGGCTGACCGACCGCCAGATCGAGGCGGCCCGGATCGCGATGACCCGGTTCGTCAAGCGCGGCGGCAAGGTGTGGGTGCGGGTGTTCCCCGACAAGCCGATCACCAAGAAGCCGCAGGAAACCCGAATGGGTAAGGGCAAGGGCGCGCCCGAGGGCTGGGTCTGCGTGGTCAAGCCGGGGCGGATCCTGTTCGAGATGAACGGCGTGCCGGCGGCGGAAGCCCGCCGCGCGTTCGAGCTGGCGTCGGCGAAGCTGCCCATCAAGGTCCGCTTTGCCACCCGCTTTGCCGAGGAGACGGTGTCATGAAGGCCGCTGAATTGAGAGACATGGACGTCGAGACCCTGCAGGCGAAGACGCAGGAAATCGACGATCAGCTGTTCCGGATGCGGATCCAGAAGTCGATGGGCCAGTTGGAGGCCCCCGGGAAGATAAAGACCGTGCGCCGCGAGCGCGCGCGCATCCTCACGGTTCTGAAAGAGAAGGCGAAATAGCCATGGCGGGCAAAGCGGAAGTCCAGGGCGTGGTGGTCAGCGACAAGATGCAGAAGAGCGTCATTGTCGCCACCGAGCGGCGCGTGCAGCACGGCCTTTACGGCAAGATGCAGAAGCGCACCTCGCGGTTCGTCGCCCACGATGAGAACAACGAAGCGAAGCTCGGCGACACCGTCGTGATCGCCGAGTCGCGGCCGCTCAGCAAGCGCAAGCGCTGGGCCCTGGTGCGCGTCGTCGAGAAGGCCACGCAGGTTTAGGAGACGCCATGATCCAGATGCGATCGATCCTCGACGTCGCCGACAATTCCGGCGCGCGCAAGATCTCGGTGATCAACCCGATCGGCGGGTCGACCGGGCGGTATGCCTATCTCGGCGACATCGTCACGGCCAACGTGAAGGAAGCCGCCCCGGAAGGCACCGTCAAGAAGGGGCAAGTCGTCAAGGCGGTGGTGGTCCGCGTGCGCAAGGAACAGCGCCGCAAGGACGGCAGCTACATCCGCTTCGACCGCAACGCGGCGGTGCTGATCAACGATGCGGGCGAGCCGATTGGCACCCGCGTGTTCGGGCCGGTGGCCCGCGAACTGCGCGAGCGCCGGTTCATGAAGATCGTCTCGCTCGCGCCCGAGGTGCTGTAACACCATGGCAATGTCGATTCGTAAAAACGACCAGGTCGTCGTCCGCGCCGGCAAGGACCGCGGCAAGCGCGGCCGCGTCCTCACCGTGCTGCCCGAGAAGGGCCGCGTCATCGTCGAGGGCGTCAACATGATCAAGCGGCACACGCGCCCCAACCCGCAGAAGAACATCAAGGGCGGGATCGTCGAGCGCGAGGCCGCCATCCATGCCAGCAACGTGATGCTGGTGGATCCGGATACCAACGAGGCGACGCGCATCGGCAGCAAGACGCTGCCCGACGGCACGCGCGTGCGGATCGGCCGCAAGAGCGGCGCGGTGGTGGACAAATGAGCAAGGCAAAGGCAACCGAGACGACGCTGCGGCTGCGCGACAAGTACCGCGCCGAGGTGATCCCCGCGCTCCAGAAGGAGTTCGGCTACAAGAACGTGATGGCCGTGCCCAAGGTCACCAAGGTGGTGGTCAACATGGGCCTCGGCGAGGCGACCCAGAACGCCAAGGTGGTCGACACCGGCGCCGAGGAACTGGGCAAGATCACCGGCCAGAAGGCGGCCGTGCGCAAGGCGAAGAAGTCGATCGCCCAGTTCAAGGTGCGCCAGGGCCAGCCGATCGGCGCCATGGTGACGCTGCGCGGCGACCGCATGTATGAGTTCCTTGATCGCCTGATGAGCATCGCGCTGCCGCGCGTGCGCGACTTCCGCGGCGTCTCGCCGAAGGGCTTCGACGGCCGCGGCAACTACACGCTCGGCCTCAAGGATCAGCTGATCTTCCTCGAGATCGATTACCTGAAGGTGGACAAGGGCCGCGGCATGAACGTGAGCGTGGTCACCACCGCGAAGACCGACGAAGAGGCCCGCAAGCTGTTGCAGCTGATGGGCATGCCGTTCCGGACCAACGTAGGACAGTAAGAGTCCGCCGACGCTGACGCGTCGGCGGCAGGTTTTAGGAGACGCTGTGGCGACAAGCGCGAAGAAAGCACGCGAAAAGAAGACCCTGAAGTTCAAGGTGCGTCACCGCAACCGGTGCCGCCGTTGCGGCCGTTCGCGCGCCTACATGCGCAAGTTCGCGCTGTGCCGTCTGTGTTTCCGCGAGCTCGCCCTGACCGGCGACGTCGCGGGCGTTACGAAGAGCAGCTGGTAAGAACTCATCGGTCGCCGGCACGCCGGGCGCGCACTGCGCGCCGGGGCTGCCCAAGGGCCGGTCTGAAGGGTAGAGAGCAAAGATGACTGATCCGATTGCCGACATGCTGACCCGGATCCGCAATGCCGTCACGGCGCGCCACGCGCGCGTCGAGATGCCGGCGTCGAAGCTGAAGTCCGAAATCGCGCGGATTCTGCAGGACGAGGGCTACATTGCGGGCTTCAAGATGGTCGAGACCCCGGCCGAACGTCCGGGCAAGGCGCCGCGCCAGCAGATGCGGATGTTCCTGAAGTACGGTCCCGGCGGGGAGAAGGCGATCTCGGGCATCACCCGCGTCAGCCGTCCCGGCCGCCGGGTTTACGCCAACCGCGACGAGGTGCCGTCGGTGCTCGGCGGACTCGGCGTCACCATCCTGACGACGTCGCGCGGGGTGATGACGGGGCGGGCCGCCAAGCAGGTCGGCGTCGGCGGCGAAATTCTCTGCAACGTTTGGTGAGCCCATGTCACGAATTGGAAAGAAACCGATCGCGATCCCCAAGGGTGTGACCATCAAGGTCGACGGCGCCGCCGTCGACGTGAAGGGCCCCAAGGGACAGCTGAAGCAGTCGCTGCCTCCCGGCGTCACCGCCGCGGTGGAAGACGGCACCCTCGTCACGAGGAAGATCTCGGACGACCGCGAGCTCGACAAGTTCCACGGGCTGGCGCGGAGCCTGGTCAACAACGCCGTGCTCGGCGTGACCGACGGCTGGAAGCGCGAACTCGACATCGTCGGCGTCGGCTACCGCGCCGAAATGAAGGGCCAGCAGGTGCACCTCGCCCTCGGCTACTCGCATCCGGTGGTGTTCGACATCCCGAAGGGCATCGACATCGCCATCGAAAAGCAGACGCACATCACCGTGACGGGCGTCGACCGGCAGCTGGTGGGCCAGGTGGCCGCCAACCTGCGCCGGCTGCGCAAGCCCGACCCGTACCAGCAGAAGGGCGTGCGCTACACCGGTGAAGTGCTGAAGAAGAAGGCCGGAAAGACCGGAGCTTAGTTATGCAGATCAAGACCAAAGAAGACCGCCGCGACCGGATCAAGTTCCGCATTCGCAAGCGCATGACCGGCACGCCCGAGCGCCCGCGCCTGAGCGTGTTCCGCAGCGTGTCCCACATCTACGTGCAGGTCATCGACGACCGCACCGGCCAGACCGTGGCCTCGGCGTCGAGCATCGACGCCAAGGTCAAGGGCCAGATGCCGGCGGGCGTCGCCGGCGGCAACCTCAAGGGCGCCGAGCTGGTGGGCACCGCGATCGCCGAGCGGCTGAAGGAAAAGGGCATCACCAAGGTGGTGTTCGATCGAAACGGGTTCCTGTACCACGGGCGCGTGCGCGCCGTGGCCGAGGCCGCGCGTTCCGCCGGTCTGGAATTTTAGGGGTCATATGGTACGGACACGCGAAAAGATCGATCCGGCGCAGCTCGACATCAAGGACACCGTGGTTTCGATCAACCGGGTGACCAAGGTGGTCAAGGGCGGCAAGAACCTGAGCTTCAGCGCCCTGGTCGTCGTCGGCGACGGCCACGGCGTGGTGGGCTACGGCGTCGGCAAGGCCAAGGAAGTGCCCTCGGCCATCAAGAAGGGCATCGAGGCCGCCAAGAAGAACCTGATCCGCGTGCCGGTGCAGGGCACGACGGTGCCGCACCCGATCGTCGGGCGCTACGGCGCCGGCCGCGTGCTGCTGAAGCCGGCGCCGGACGGCACCGGCGTCATTGCCGGCGCCGCGGTGCGCGCGGTGGTGGAAGCGGCGGGTGTCACCAACGTCCTGACCAAGTCGCTGGGCTCGGCCAACCCGCACAACGTCGTGCGCGCGGCCTTCACGGCGCTGAAGGAACTCAAGGACCCGGGCAAGCTGATGCGCTTGCGCGGCAAGGACACGCTCGAAGAGCTGGCCGGCGGCCGGACGGCATAGGGCCGCAGATTACGCAGTTAGCGCAGACAGGCATACGAACATGGCGAAGGCGAAAGCAGCTAAAGCAGCGGCAAAGACCGTGACGATCAAGCTCACCAAGAGCCCGATCGGCTTTAACAAGAACCAGGCCACGGTGGTCGAGAGCATCGGCCTGCGTCGGATCAACCACGTGGTGACGCTGGCGGACACGCCGGAGACCCGCGGCATGATCTTCAAGGTCCGTCACCTCGTGACGGTGAGCGAATAATTATGAGTCTCGATAAGCTGAAACCGGCTGAGCGGTCGAAGTTCAAGAAGAAGCGCGTCGGGCGCGGACCCGGTTCGGGCCTGGGCAAGACCTCGGGCCGCGGCCACAAGGGCGCGCAGTCGCGGTCGGGCTACTCGTTCAAGCGCGGCTTCGAAGGCGGCCAGATGCCGCTGCACCGCCGGGTGCCGAAGCGCGGCTTCACCAACATCTTCCGCACCGAGTACGACGTGGTGAACCTGGACCAGCTCGAGTCGGCGTTCGCCGCCGGCGCGACGGTCACGGTCGAGTCGTTGCGCGAGCACGGGCTGGTCAGCAGCCGCACCTCGCTGGTCAAAATCCTCGCCCGCGGCGAGCTGACCAAGGCGCTGACCGTGCACGCGCATAAGTTCAGCGGCAAGGCCGCCGAAAAGGTGGCCGCCGCCGGTGGCCGGACCGAGGCCATCCCGGATGGCTCGGCCGAAGCAAGCAATCAGTAGTTAACTGAGGGCTGATGTGCTGGATACACTGAAGAATCTGTTCGCCGTCGCGGACCTCCGCAACCGAGTGCTGTTTACGCTCGGCATGCTGGCGGTGTACCGCGTGGGCAACTTCATCCCGACGCCCGGAGTCAATTCCGAAGCGCTGCGGATCATGGCGGAGCAGGCGCAGAACTCGATGTTCGGCCTCTACGACATGTTCACGGGCGGAAGCTTGTCACGCGTGACCATCTTCGCGCTCGGCGTGATGCCGTACATCAGTTCGTCGATCATCCTGCAGTTGCTCACGGTGGTGTGGCCGTACCTCGAGCGGCTGTCGAAGGAAGGCGAGCTGGGCCGGCGCAAGATCACCCAGTACACGCGCTACCTGACCCTGTTGCTGGCGGCGGTGCAGTCCCTCGGGATTGCCATCTTCCTCGAGCGCCAGACGCAGGTCGCCGGCGGCCTGATGCTGGTCTACGAGCCGGGTTGGAGCTTCCGTCTCGGCGCCATGCTGACGCTGACCACCGGCACCATGTTCATCATGTGGCTCGGCGAGCAGATTACCGAGCGCGGCATCGGCAACGGCATGTCGCTGATCATCTTCGCCGGCATCGTCGTCAACTTCCCGCGCGCGGTGATCGCGACCATCGACCAGCTGAGCACCGGCCAGATTGGCCTGCTGACCATGGCCCTCCTGGTGGTGCTGATGGTGGGCGTCATCGCCGCCATCATCTACGTCGAACGCGGCCACCGCCGGATCACGGTCCAGTACGCCAAGCGCGTGGTCGGGCGCCGGCAGTACGGCGGCTCGAGCACGCACATCCCGCTGAAGGTCAACACCGGCGGCGTCATCCCGGTGATTTTCGCCAGCTCGATCCTGACCTTCCCGACGACGCTGTCGGGCATGTTCACGCCGGGCGGGTGGATGGACTCGGCGGTGCGGCAGATTGCCTACGGCATGCCGCTCTACAACCTGCTCTACGTCGTCGGCATCATCTTCTTCGCGTATTTCTACACCGCCATCATCTTCAACCCGGATGACGTGTCGGAGAACATGCGCAAGTACGGCGGCTTCATCCCCGGGATTCGCCCCGGCAAGCGGACCGCGGAGTACATCGACACCATCCTGGCCCGCATCACGATCGTCGGCGCCGTCTACCTGGCGATGGTCGCGATCCTGCCGGAGTTCCTGCTGACCGGCTTCAAGGTGGCGCCGATTCCGTTCATCGGCGAGAGCCTCGATGCGATGCTGCCCCGCTTCATTACGCAGGGCCTGAACGTGCAGTTTTTCTTCGGCGGCACCTCGCTGCTGATCGTGGTGGGTGTCGCCATGGACACCGTGAACCAGGTCGAGTCGCAGCTGATCATGCGGCACTACGACGGGTTCATGAAGAAGACGCGTATCCGGGGACGGCGCGGCTAAGTGGCGCTTAACCTGGTGATGCTGGGCCCGCCGGGAGCGGGCAAGGGCACGCAGGCGGAACGTTTCGCACGCGAGCACGGGATTCCCAAGGTCTCCACCGGAGACATCCTCCGGGAGGCCGTGCACAGTGGGTCGGAACTCGGCCGCGCGGTGCAGACCGTCATGGAACGTGGCGAGCTGGTGGGCGACGACCTGATCATCGGGATCGTCCGCGAGCGGCTGTCGCGGCCGGACGCGCTGGCCGGGTTCGTGCTCGATGGTTTTCCGCGCACCGCGGCGCAGGCCACGGCGCTCGATGAGATTACCGCGTCGCGGGGACCGGTGATCTGCGTCGAGATCCAGGTGCCGGACGAGGAACTGGTGCGGCGGGTGCGGGGCCGGCGGGTGTGCGACGACTGCGGCGCCAACGCCGACGCGTTCGAGCACAAGCCGGATGCGATCTCGGAGTTGTGCCAGAACACCGAGCGGTGCCGGACCACCGGGCCGCGGTGGGTGGCGCGGTCGGACGATTCGGAAGGGGTGGTGCGCGAGCGGCTGAAGGTCTACTGGCGCGACACCCGGCCGATGATCGAGTACTACAGCGCCCGGCCGACGTTCCGGGTGATCGACGGCAAGCAGTCGCCCGAGCAGGTTCGCGAGGCGCTGGTCGGCGCGGTGGCTTCGGCGCTCGGCCTGCCGCCGGCGCAATTGCGAGCGCTGGCGAAGAGCCTGGGAGCGCAGGCGTGATCGTCTGCAGGTCGGCGGCGGAAATCGAGAAGCTCGCCCGCGTGAACGCGCTGGTGGCGCGCGTGTTGAAGGAACTGGCGGCGGCGGTCCGGCCGGGTGTGACCACGGCGGACCTGGACGCCATCGCCGAGCAGCGGTTGCGGGAGGCGGGTGCGGAGCCGGCCTTCAAGGGCTACCATGGCTACCCGGCGACGATTTGCGCGTCGGTGAATGAAGAAGTCGTGCACGGCATTCCATCGCCGCGCGCGCTGATCGAGGGCGACATCATCTCGATCGACATGGGCGCGAAGCTCGACGGGTTTTACGGCGACTCGGCGGTGACGGTGCCGGTGGGGCAGGTTACGCCAGAGGCGCAGCGGTTGCTCGACGTCACCCGGGTCGCGCTTGAAAAAGCGGTGGCCACGGTGAAGGCGGGCGCCCGGGTCTCGGACATCGGCGCCGCGGTGCAGCAGTATGTCGAGGCCCAGGGGTTTTCGGTGGTCCGCGAGTTCGTGGGCCACGGCATCGGCACGTCGCTCCACGAGGAGCCGCAGATTCCGAACTACGGGACCGCCGGACGCGGTCCGCGGCTGGCGGAAGGCATGGCGCTCGCGATCGAGCCCATGGTGAACGCGGGCAAGCCCGCAGTGAAGGTGTTGGGAGACGGGTGGACGGCGGTCACGAAAGACAAGGCCCTGTCCGCGCACTTCGAACACACGGTGGTCGTCACCGGAGACGGTTGCCGGGTGCTCACGCTCCCTGACGTGGCCGTCGAGGATGGACGAACCGCAAGCGCCGCCGGCTAACACGGCGGACGGTGTGGTGATGGAACTGCTGCCAAGCCAGCTCGTGCGAGTGGAGCTGGAGGGGCGGCACCAGGTGACGGCGCACCTGGCCAGTCCGGTCGGACGCAATTACGTCCGCGTGCTGGTGGGTGATCGGGTCAGGGTCGCGCTCATGAGTCACGAGCCGACTCGCGGACGGATCGTGGAGAAGCTATGAAAGTTAGAGCCTCGGTAAAGAAGATTTGCGTTAAGTGCAAGATTGTCCGCCGCCAAGGGGTGGTCCGGGTGATCTGCGCGAACCAGAAGCACAAGCAGCGGCAAGGATAAGACATGGCGCGTATTTCAGGTGTCGATCTCCCGCGCACGAAGCGCATTGAGATTGGTCTCACGTATATCTTCGGTATCGGGCGCCATCGCTCGAACGTCGTGCTGACGGCGGCCGGGGTCGATCCGAACGTCCGGGTGAAGGACCTCACCGAAGACGACGTTCGCAAGATCACCCGCGTCCTCGAAGAGCAGGGCGGCGTGGAAGGCGATCTCCGCAAGGAGATCTCCATGAACATCAAGCGGCTGATCGAAATCGGCAGCTACCGCGGCGGACGTCACCGCCGCAACCTGCCGCTGCGCGGGCAGCGCACCAAGACCAACGCGCGCACGCGGAAGGGCCCGCGCAAGGGCGCCGTGGCGAAGAAGAAGACGGTTTAAATCATGGCCAAAGCAGAGACTCCGGGCGGCGCGGAAGCACCGACCAAGAAGAAAAAGGCGTTCAAGAAGCGCGGCGAGAAGCGCATCGTCCACCACGGCTTCGTGCACGTGCAGGCGTCGTTCAACAACACGCTGATCACGATCACCGACGCCGAGGGCGCGGTGGTGTCGTGGTCGAGTGCCGGCGCGATTGGCTTCAAGGGCTCGCGCAAGGGCACGCCGTTCGCGGCGACCCAGGCCGCGCTCAGCGCCACCAACGCCGCCAAGACGTTCGGCATGCGCTCGTGCGACGTGCTGGTCAAGGGCCCCGGCTCCGGCCGCGAGTCCGCCATCCGCGCGCTGCAGACCGCGGGCCTCGAGGTGCGATCGATCCGCGACGTCACGCCGATCCCGCACAACGGTTGCCGTCCGCCGAAGCGCCGCCGCGTTTAACGAACTTTTGATTGCTGAAGAACTGACATATGGCTCGATATAACGGACCCGTTTGCCGCCTGTGCCGCCGTGAGGGGATGAAGCTGTTCCTCAAGGGCGAGCGCTGCTACACCGAGAAGTGCGCCATCGAAAAGCGCAACATGCCCCCCGGCCAGCACGGCCGCCTGCGCAAGGCGAAGATGGTCGGCTACGGCGTGCAGTTGCGCGAGAAGCAGAAGGTCAAGCGCACCTACGGCGTGCTCGAAGACCAGTTCCGCCGCTACTTCGAACAGGCCGAGCGCACGCGCGGCGGCATCACCGGCGAGACGCTGCTGCAGTTGCTCGAGCGCCGTCTCGACAACGCCGTCTACCGCATGGGCCTCGCCACCTCGCGGCCGCAGGCCCGCCAGCTGGTGCGCCACGGCCACTTCCTGGTCAACGGCAAGAAGGTCGACGTGCCGTCGTACTCGCTCAAGTCGGGTGACACCGTGGTGGTCCGCGAGACCAGCCGGCAGAACCCCACCATCCTCCACGCCACCGAGGAAGTGAAGGGCCGCGGCATTCCCGAATGGCTCTCCCTCGAAGGCGAGCTGGGCGGCAAGGTCGTCAGCATGCCGACCCGCGAGCAGATCAACCTGCCGGTGCAGGAACAGCTCATCGTCGAGTTGTACAGCAAGTAGTGCCAGAAGGCCGGGACTTCAGTCCCGGCCCAATCGCCAGCCGCGCTCCAGCAGCTTGTCAGGCCTGCAGCGAGCGAGCGTGGTCATTACCCGCAGGCCTGGAGGCTGGAACTGCCAGCCCGTAAGCGAAAGGAACAGATCCCATGTTGTGGAAAGGTTTTCAGAGGCCCAAGCGCCTCGAGTTCGAGCGTGAGACGCTGACCGACCGGTTCGGCCGCTTCTACGCGCAGCCCTTCGAGCGCGGCTTCGGCACCACCGTCGGCAACGCGCTGCGCCGCGTGCTGCTGTCGTCGATCGAGGGCGCCGCCATCACCGCGGTGCAGATCGACGGCGTGCTCCACGAGTTCTCGCCGATCAAGGGAGTGGTCGAGGACGCCACCGACATCATCCTCAACCTCAAGCAGCTGCCGCTGACCTGTCACGTCGACTACACCAAGACGCTGACGCTGCGGAAGGACAAGCCGGGCCCGGTGCGCGCCTCCGACATCGAGGCCGACGCCGACATCGACATCCTGGAACCGGATGCCATCATTGCGACCATCGCCGAGGGCGGCAAGCTCCACATGCAGCTGCGCGTCAAGCGCGGCCGCGGCTACGTCTCGGCCGACCGCAACTTCGACGAGGATCTCGGCATCGGCTGGATTCCGATCGACTCGGTCCACTCGCCGGTCAAGAAGGTGAACTACCAGGTCGAGGGCGCCCGCATCGGCCAGACCACCGACTACGACAAGCTCACCATCGAGGTGTGGACCAACGGCTCGGTCACCCCGCGCGACGCGGTGTCGCTGTCGGCCAAGCTGATCCGCGACCACCTGAACATCTTCGTCAGCCTCGACGAGGCGGACGATGAGACGTCGGAAGCCGGCGCCGAAACGCCGCGCGTCGGCGTCACCAACGAGCACCTCGACAAGAGCGTCGAAGAGCTCGAACTGTCGGTGCGGTCGTACAACTGCCTGAAGAACGCGAACATCCGGACCATCCGCGAGCTGGTGGGCAAGACCGAAACCGAGATGCTCAAGACCAAGAATTTCGGGCGCAAGTCGCTCAACGAGATCAAGGAGATCCTGACGTCGATGGGGCTGAGCCTCGGCATGAAGCTCGACCAGCCCGCGACGGCGGATTAATTAACAGTCATGCGTCATCAAAATGCACATCGCAAGCTCGGCCGGGACTCGTCGCACCGCACGGCGCTGCTTCGTAACCAGGCCGAGGCCCTGCTTCGACACGAGAAGATCGAAACCACCGTCCCCAAGGCGAAGGAACTGCGGCCCTACGTCGAACGGCTGATCACGATCGCCAAGCGCGGCGTGAAAGCCAACGACCCCAAGGGCGCCTCGCTCTCGGCGCGCCGGTTGGTCATGCGCGACGTTCTCAACGAGACCGTCGTCACCAAGCTGTTCGACGAGCTGGCGCCGCGCTTCATGGATCGCGCGGGGGGCTACACCCGAATCCTCAAGCTCGGTCACCGCCGCGGCGACGCCGCCGAGGTGGCGCAGATCGAACTGATCGGCAGCGAGTTCGACCCGAAGAAGGCCGAAGCCGAGAAGAAGGCGGCCGAAGAAGCCGCCGGCGCCGGCGAGCAGCCGAAGTCGCAGAAGAGCGTGGGCGAGCGCCTCAAGGCGGCGGCCAAGAGCATCCGCGGCGGCGCCGGCCAGAAGAGCAAGGGCGACGGCGGCCCGAAGACCAAGGCCAGCAAGCCCGCGCGTGGCGCGTCGAAGCAGACCTCGACGCCCCGCAAGGCCGGCGGCGCCTAGCCTCAGGGGACTGTCCCCGAGCAAGAAGTGCCGAGGGGACTGTCCCCGACGCAGTGAACACCGGCCTCGATGGTTCGCCATCGAGGCCATTTTTTTTGAGGCCGCATGGACCTGCGGAGCGAATTCGGCGACATCGACATCTACGTCTTCGACCAGCTGCTGCGCGGGCGCATCGTCTCCGCCTCCGCCTCCGCCTCCGCCTCCGCCTCCGCCTCCGCGGCCGCAGGCCGCTACGGCGAGACCTCGCCGAAGCTCGCGGATTCCAGCGCGAGCGAAGGCGGGCCCGGTATCCGCGTGTTCGATGCCGGCTGCGGCGGCGGGCGCAATCTCGTTTACCTCCTGCGCCAGGGCTTCGACGTGTTCGGCAACGACGCCAGCCCCGACGCGATCGCGAAAGTGCGGGCCCTCGCAGCGGCCCTGGCAGGAGGCCGGACCTCGGACTTTCGCCACGAGGCCATCGAAGACACCTCGTTCGAGGACGCCTCGGCCGACGTGGTGATGGCCAGTGCCGTACTGCATTTCGCGCGCGACGATGCCCACTTCGAGGCCATGGTCCGCGCCCTGTGGCGGGTGCTGAAGCCGGGTGGCGTGTTCTTCGCGCGGCTGGCTTCCACGATCGGGATGGAAGGCCGGGTCCAGCCTCTTGGTCATAATCCCGCCTTCGCGGCCGACGGCCGCTATGGCGAGGCCTCGCCGAAGCTTGCGCCTGCAACCCGCGCGAGCGGAGGCGGGCGTTATCGCCTGCTCGACGGCTCGGATCGCTACCTGGTCGACGCCCCCACGATTCTCGAGTGGACCCGGCGGCTGGGCGGGGAGCTGATCGACCCTATCAAGACCACCGTGGTCCACGACCAGCGGTCGATGACCACGTGGGTGGCGCGGCGACGGTAGACTATGGGCGCATGGACTCGCTGACCAAGCTGCTCGACAACAACCGCGCCTGGGCCGCCGAACGCGTCAGGCGCGACCCGCGGTTCTTCACGCGGCTCGCCGGCCAGCAGGCCCCGGCCTTCCTGTGGATTGGCTGCTCCGACAGCCGGGTGCCGGCCAACGAGATCGTCGGCCTCGACCCGGGCGAGCTCTTCGTCCATCGCAACGTCGCCAACATCGTCGTCCACACCGACGTCAACTGCCTGTCGGTGCTGCAATACGCGGTGGACGTGCTGAAGGTGGGCCACGTCATCGTCTGCGGCCACTACGGCTGCGGCGGCATTCGCGCCGCGCTCGACGGCACCGCGCATGGCTTGATCGACAACTGGCTGCAGCACGTGCAGGACGTCCAGCACACACATCAGGCCGACCTACTGGGCCTCGCCGACGTTGACGCCCGCATCGATCGGCTCGCCGAACTCAACGTCATCGAGCAGGTGCGCAACATCGCGCGCACCACCATCGTCCAGGACGCGTGGCGGCGCGACCAGCCGCTTGAAATCCACGGCTGGATCTACGGCCTCAAGGACGGCCTGATCGACGACCTCGGCGTGTCGACTTCGGCATAGCCACCGACGCGCGGCGGCGGCGCGGGGCCCGGCTTAGGCCGGCTCCTCGGCGGCTTGGCCCCGCTCGGCCCTGGCGGTGGCGACAATCTTCTGCTGCAGGTGGCTGGGCACTTCGTCGTAGTGCGAGTACTCCATGTGGTACGAGCCGCGGCCGCCGGTCACCGAGGTGAGGTGCTGCTCGTAGGTCAGCATCTCCGACATCGGCACCTGCGCCTTGATCACCGTGGTCTGGCCGCGGGCCTCCATGCCCGAGATGCGGCCGCGCCGGCTGTTCAGGTCGCCCATCAGGTCGCCGGCGTGGTCTCCGGGCGTGTAGACCTCCACGTTCATCACCGGCTCGAGCAGGGTGGGGTGCGCCTTCGACATGGCGTCCTTGAACGCCAGCCAGCCGGCGGTCTTGAACGACAACTCGTTCGAGTCGACGTCGTGGTACGAGCCGTCGTAGAGGATCACGCGGAAGTCGACGACCGGGTATCCGGCCAGGTAGCCGCGCAGCCGTGACTCCTGGATGCCTTTTTCCACGGCCGGGATGAACTGCCGCGGAATCGAGCCGCCGAAGATGTCGTTGACGAACTCGAACTCGCTGCCGCGCGGCAGCGGCTCCATGCGGATCTTGCAGTCGCCGAACTGGCCGTGGCCGCCGGTCTGTTTCTTGTGGCGCCCGTGCGCCTCCACCTTCGCGGTGATGGTCTCGCGATAGGGAATGCGTGGCGGCTTGAGCAGCACGTCCACGCCGAAGCGCCGCTTCAGCTTGGCCACCGTCACTTCGATGTGCAGCTGTCCCTGCCCGGCGAGCAGCAATTCGTGGGTCTGCGGATCGCGCTGGTAGCGGATGCTGCCGTCTTCCTCTTCGAGGCGGTGCATCGCGGTGCTGATCTTGTCTTCGTCGCCGCGGCTCTTCGGCTCGATCGCGTACGACAGCACCGGTTCGGGGAAGGCGATCGGCGCGAAGGTCAGGCCGGCCGCCTTTTCGGCCAGGGTGTCGTTGGTGCGGGTGTCTTTCAGCTTGGCTACGGCGCCGAGGTCGCCGGCCTTGAGCTCGGGCACGTTGGTCGCGGTCTTGCCCTGCATCACGATCAGGTGGCCGAGCCGTTCCGGCGCGCCCTGCGTGGCGTTGTTGACGGTGGAGTCGGCCTTGAGCACGCCCTGGAAGACGCGGAACATGGTGATGCGGCCGGCGAACTGGTCGGCCACGGTCTTCCACACGAACGCCGCGTACGGCGCCTGGTCGTCGGCCGGGCGCGACGCGTTCTCGCCGTTGACCAGCGCGGTGAAGGGCCGTTCCGCCGGCGACGGTAGGTAGGCGAGCGTGGCGTCGAGCAGCGGCTGCACGCCGATGTTCCGCAACCCCGAGGTGCAGACCAGCGGGAAGATCTTCGCCGCCCGCGTCGCCCGGGCCAGGCCCTTCTCGAGCTCGTCCTGGGTGAGGGTGCCGGCGTCGAAGAACTTCTCCATGAGCGACTCGTCGGCTTCGGCCACCATCTCGATCAGCGCTTCGCGCGCGGATGCGGCGGCGCCGGCCAGCGCGGCGGGCACGGCGCCTTCGGTCATCTTGCCGGAGCCGTCGGCGGCGAACGTATGGGCCGTCATCGCCACCAGGTCGATGACGCCGGTGAACGACTTCTCCTCGCCGATTGGCAGCTGGATGGGGATGATGGCGCGGCCCAGCGTCTGGCGGACCGAGTCGAGCGTCCGCTCGAGCGAGGCGCGGTCGCGATCGAGCCGGTTGACCACGATCAGGCGCGGCAGTCCCTGCTCCTCGGCGACGGCCCAGGCCTTCTCGGTCTGCACTTCCACGCCGGCGACGCCGTCAACCACCACCAGGGCGGCGTCGGCGACGCGCAGCGCGGCGCGGGCATCGGTGAAGAAGTTGCCGAAACCGGGCGTGTCGATGAGGTTGATTTTGGTCTGGTTCCACTCGGCGTAGGCGAGGCTGGCCGAGAGGGTGTGCTTGCGGATGATTTCTTCTTCGTCGTAATCGGTGACCGTGGTCCCGTCGTCCACCAGCCCGAGGCGGTTCACCATGCCGGCGTCACACAACAAGGCCGACACCAACTGCGTCTTGCCAGACCCGCCGTGCCCCACTACAGCCACGTTGCGAATGCTGGCAGCGTCGTAGACCTTCATGGAAGGTACCCTCCCGGGCGACTACGCGCCCGCTAGGGACATCATAGAACTATTCGTATCTGAGCGCTTCGATGGGGTCGAGCCGCGAGGCGCGCCAGGCGGGGAGCATGCCGAAGAAGATGCCGATCGAGGCGGAGAAGCCCAGGCCGAGGGCGAACGACCACCAGGGCAGGGACACGGGGAAGCCCGAAATCAGGTTCACTCCGAGGCCGATGGCGCTGCCCATGACCACGCCCAGCAGGCCGCCGACGCTGGTCAGCACGGCCGCCTCGATCAGGAACTGCACCAGGATTTCGCGCCGGCGCGCGCCAATCGCCTTGCGGACGCCGATCTCGCGCGTGCGTTCGGTCACCGAGATGGTCATGATCGCCATCACGCCGATGCCGCCGACCATCAGCGCGATCGACGAGATTACGACCAGTGCCAGCAGGATGGCCGCCGAAATCTGATCCCACACGGCGAGGATCGCATCCGAGGTGACGAGGTCGAAGTCGTTCGGCTGGTCGAGGGTCAGGCCGTGACGAATGCGCATGATCGTCTCGATGTCGCGAATGGCCTCGTCGCGGTTGACGCCCTCGCGGGGCACGACCACGAGCATCGCCGGCATGCCGCCGAAGGGCCCGCGCCGGACCCGCTCGTTGCCGAACTGCTTGCGGAACGCGGTGTACGGCACGATCGCGAAATCGTCCTGGCCGAGGCTGAAGCCGCCCATGGCCGGCCGCTTGTCGACCACGCCCAGCACCGTGTATTCGATCGCGCCGATGCGGACCTGCTTGCCGATCGGATCGATGCCGCGGCCGCCGAACAGGGCATCGTAGGCGTTGAAGCCGATGACCGCGACCGGCCGGTTCCGCAGCACTTCCTGCTCGGTGAACGAGCGGCCGGCGAACATCCTGGCGAAGTTCACCTCGACGTACTTCTCGGTGGTCCCCATCACCGCGACCGGCCGCGTGCGCTCGCCGCGATAGAAGATCCGTTCGGTGATCGGTTGGGGCGGCCCGGCGCCGAGCCAGATGTCGACGATGCCGGCAGTGGTCGAGAGTTTTTCGACCGCCTGGGCGTCGGCGACGGTCAGGCTGGGCCGCCGCATCAGCGTCTGGAACGATGAGCCGGCCGCCAGGCTGACGCCGCTGAAGCGCGCCACCATGATGGTGTTCGGTCCCAGCGCGTTGATCGAGTCGCGCAACGACGAGTCGAAGCCTCGAATCAGCGACGTCATGCCGACGATCGAGGTGACGCCGATCACGACACCGAGCACCGTCAGCGCCGAGCGCATCTTGTTGCCGCGCAGCGTCGCCATCGCCATGTCGGCGGTTTCGCCGAGAAGTGCGAGTTGCTTGGTGAAGGCGGCCATGGCAGGACCTCTGCCTACTCGTAGCGGAGCGCTTCGATCGGGTCGAGGCGCGAGGCGCGCCAGGCGGGCAGCATGCCGAAGAAGATGCCGATCGAGGCGGAGAAGCCGAGGCCGAGGGCGAACGACCACCAGGGCAGGGACACCGGGAAGCCGGAGATCAGGTTCACGATCAGGCCGATGGCGCTGCCGCCCAGCACGCCGAGGATGCCGCCTACCGAGGTGAGGACCGCGGCCTCGATCAGGAACTGCACCAGGATCTCGCGGCGGCGCGCGCCAATCGCCTTGCGCACACCGATCTCGCGCGTGCGTTCGGTGACCGAGATGGTCATGATTGCCATCACGCCGATGCCGCCGACCATCAGCGCGATCGACGAAATCACCACCAGCGACAGCAGGATGGCGGCAGAAATCTGGTCCCAGACCGCGAGAATCGCGTCGGAGGTGACGAGATCGAAATCGTTGGGCTTGTCGAGCGTCAGGCCGTGGCGGATGCGCATGATCGTCTCAACCTCACGCATCGTTTCCTCGCGCGAGACGCCGTCGCGGGGCAGTACCGCGATCATGATCGGCATCCCCATCGGCCCGCGCTGGATGCGTTCGTGGCCGAACTGCTTGCGGAACGCCGTGTACGGCATGATCGCGAAATCGTCAGCCCCACCGAAGCCGCCAGGCGCCGGCCGCTTGCCGACCACCCCGAGAACGGTGTATTCGACGGTGCCGATGCGCACCGTCTTGCCGATCGGGTCGATCCCGCGTTTCTCGAACAAGGCCTGGTAGGGGCCGTAGCCGATCACCGCGACCGGTCTGCCGCGCCGCACTTCCTGCTCGGTGAATGCGCGCCCGACGTGCATCTTGGCGAAGTTGATGTTGACGTACTGTTCGGTGGTTCCCAGGATTCCGATCGGGCGCGTTCGTTCGCCGCCATAGAAGACCCGTTGCACCGGCGGCTGGCCTGGCCCGGCGCCCAGCCAGATGTCGGTCATGCCGACCGTCGTGCCGAGGCGCTCGATCGCCTGCATGTCAGCCAGCGTCAGGTTCGGGCGGCGCATCAGCTCCATGAACGACGCGCCCGAGGAGAAACTGAGACCGCCGAACTTCTGCACGAAGATGGTGTTCGGCCCGAGCGAGTTGATCGACTCGCGCAGCGAGGTGTCGAAGCCGCGGATCAGCGAGGTCATGCCGACGATCGAGGTGACGCCGATCACCACGCCGAGCACGGTCAGCGCCGATCGCATCTTGTTGCTGCGCAGCGTGCCGAAGGCCATGTCGGCCGTTTCGCGCAGTAAGGCGATTTGCTTGGTCAGGGCGGACATGGCTTATTCCCGGCGCAGGGCTTCGATCGGGTCCAGCGACGCGGCGCGGCGGGCCGGATAGTAGCCGAACACCAGGCCGACCAGCGCGGTGATGGTCACGCCCAGGATCACCGACCACGCCTCGACACTCGACGGCACCGGCGTCAGCGACGAGATGATGGTCGAGAACAGCGCGCCGAGCGCGATGCCGACGATGCCGCCGACGATCGACAGCGTGATCGACTCGGTCAGCACCTGCGACATGATGTCGCGCCGCTTGGCGCCGAGCGCCTTGCGCAGGCCGATCTCGCGGGTGCGCTCGCTCACCACCATCAGCATGATGTTCATGATCACGATGCCGCCGACCAGCAGCGACAGCCCGACGATGCCGACCAGCAGCACGGCGATGCCGGCGGTGGCCTGCTGGAAGATCCCGAGCACCGAATCGGAGGCGACGATGCCGAAGTTGTCGGGCTCGGCCGGCTTCAGGCCGCGCGCCACCCGCAGGGCGACGCGGGTTTCGTCCTTGGCCGTCGCCACCAGCGTCGCGTCGCGCGGCTTGATCATGATCTGCAGCGACTGCCGCGCCCCGAACAGCTTCTGGAACGACCCCAGCGGAATGACCACGAATTCGTCGAGCGACTGGCCGAAGGCGGCGCCCTTCTTCTTGCTGACGCCAACCACCGTGAACGGCACGCCGGCGATGCGAATGTCCTTGTCGAGCGGGTCGGCGGCGCCGAACAGGCGATCGGCCACGCCCCAGCCGATCAGCGCCACCAGTCGCTTGCGCGAGACCTCGGTCGGCGTCACCATGCGGCCGCGCTCGGCGTCGAACGTCGTGAAGTCCAGGTACTCCTCGCTGACGCCCTGCACCTGGATCGACTCCAGTTCCTCATCCCGGTAGGCGACCCGTGTCGAGGTCTGGGCCTGCGCCATCACCGAGTCGACCGCCTGCCCGAAGCGCTTGATCGCCGTCGCGTCCTTGAGCGTGACCAGCGGGTTGTTGCGCATCCGCTCGAACTCATCTTCGTTCTGCGTGATGCCCATCCGCTGGACCGTGAAGGAATCGGCGCCCAGGTCCGACACGATCGCGTCGGTGACCGCCTCGTTGACCCCGGTGATCAGCGCGACCACCGTGATAATTGACGACACCGCGACGATGTTGCCGAGCAGGGTCAGCAACGATCGGAGCTTGTTGGCCCAGATCGAGTCCAGCGCGAGCAGGATCGATTCGTAGAGCTGCGCCATCGGACCGCGCTATCCGCCAACCCGGACGCGCACGCCTGAGGCCGCGCCGCCTGCCGCGCCGGGGGCGCCCGCCTCACGCACGGCGTCGCCTTCGAACAGCGTCCGCACCGAATCGAAGGGTCCGGTGATCACTCGATCGCCGTCGGACAGGCCGCCCAGCACCTCAAGGTAGCGCTCACCAGCAATACCGAGCTTGACCTTGGTGAAGGCGGCCTTGCCGGCCTTGATCAGGAACACGCCTTCGACCTCTTCGCGCTTCTGGCCGGGCTGCAACTCGCGGCTCGCCGCCACCGGCGCCGGCGTGGCCGCAGCGCCGAACTGGAAGCGCGCCTTGGGCGGCCGCGGCTCGTTGACGATGTTGCCCTGCGCGTCGTAGACCAGCTCGCGCACGGTCAGCGACTGGATCGGCACTGCCGTGGCCTGCTGGCGCGTGGCGGTGGTGATCTCCGCCGTGCAGGTGAAGCCGGGCCGCACGTCGGGGATCTGCTGGTCGATGGTCACCACCACCTTGAAGTTGGTGGCGGTGCGCGTCGTCCCGGTGCCGGTCGTCTGGATCGGGCTGTTGCCGATCTCGGTGACCGTGCCGGTGAATTCCTGGTCCGGAATTGCGTCGATGGTGACCTTGGCCTTCTGGCCCATCTGCACGAACGGAATGTCGGTTTCATCGACTTCCACTTCGGCTTCGATCACCGACATGTCGGCCACCGTGAGCAGCACCGTGCCGGCGTTGTTCATGGTGCCGACCATCACGTTCTCGCCCTCTTCGATGTTGCGGCGCGTGACGATGCCGTCGAACGGCGCCTCGAAGCGCACCTGTGTCAGCGTGTGCCGGCTGCTGGCCAGCCCGGCCTGCTGCTGGTTGAGTTGCGTCTCGCGGTTCTTGATTTCCTGCTCGCGCGCCTTGAGATCGCTTTCGCGCATCTCGACCTCGGTCTGCGCCTTCTCCAGCGATTCCCGCGTGGTCAGGCCGGCGGCCGACAGCTCCTGCTGGCGCTTGAGGGTCTGCCGCGCGCTCTCGAGCGCGGCGCGCGAGCTTTGCAGCGAGGCCTTGGACTGCTCGAGGCCGGTCAGGGCGCCCTGCACCGCCGCTTCGTCGCGGCGCACCGAGGCTTCGGCGTTGACCGGATCGATCTGCAGCAGGAACTGGCCCGCCTTGACGTGGTCGCCTTCCTTCACCCCGAGCCGGGTCACGCGGCCCATCGACTGGGCGCTGATGTTCACCGTCTTCTTGGGATCGATCTTGCCAGAGGCCGACACGATCGCTTCGAGATCGCGCTTCTGGATGTTCTCGGCCGTCACCGAGACGCCGGTCTCACCGCGACGGGCGAAGTATGCGCTGGCGCCACCGCCGACGATGACGAGCGCGATTACGACGAGAAGCCACTTCCTGCGAAACACGTGTCCCCCTTACTGAGCTCCGAGCACCGCGAAGACCGCGGCGACCACTGCCGCGATCCCGACATACGCCGCCAACAGGCGCCACAGGTAATGGCGCGCCTGGCGTCCGGTGGCCGCCGCCAGCCCCACCGCCAGCAGCCACACCCACCACAACCCGAACACATCGATCGACCCCAGCAACCGGGCCGGCACGCTGCCTTCTTCGAGCATCCGCAGCACGCCCGCGATGTTGGTGGGGCTGGTCAGCGATTCCCGAACGAAGTGCAGCGGCGTCGCCACGATCTGCTGCAACACCAGCACCACGCTGGCGTGGACGGTCACCGCGAGGGCCACCACGTACCGGACCCTGGCCCCGTCGAGCGCCGCCAGCGCCATCAAACCCGCGGCGACGAGCAACGTGATTGCGGGCGTCAACAGTAGTCGCCCGCCGCTCGTCAAATACACCAGCCACGGAGGATTGGCCTGCAGCCCGGCGTACGCGGCATCATCCACGCGGCCACCGAGCGCTTCAATCACGCGAACCCGCTCGTCCACCAGCGCCTGCCGGCCCACGCCCGTGGAGAGCAACGCCCACGCGCAAACCATCAGCACCGCGAGCAGTGCGACCCATGTCGCGACGAAGGCCGGGCGGCGTACCACCTCGGTCATCGTGGCCCTGGGGTGCCACAGCACACCGATCATGCGCCGCATCTACACGATCCTTTGGAGTTTGATACGAATCTCGATGGCCATTGGTTTCCTTGACAGGCTTCCAAACCGCTGAATACGATGGACTTGCCACGCCGAAGCGCCTCGCGGAGGCGGGCTTTCGCAGTCTTCCCTTCCGTCAGCAGCGGTTTTCGTAGGTTCAAAAATAATATTTCATGTCGTCAAATAGAAGCAACCTGAAGCTGCTGGTGCTGATCCTGTCACTGGCGGCCGCCTCGCGGGCCGAAGCTCAATCAACACTAGGGGTTCGGGCAAATGGGATGGGCGGGGCCTTTGTCGGGGTTGCAGACGACGCTTCAGCAGTCTATTGGAACCCGGCCGGGCTGGCTACGGGGGCTTTTGTCAGCCTTAGCCTGGAGTTCGGGCGGGTCGAGCCGGCCGGCACGGCCGACGCCTTGAAGCACTCTTTACTGGCGTTTTCCCTGCCTCCGGTGGGCCTGGCCTACTACCGGCAGGGGGCCTTTGCCGAGAGGGCACCAGAGGCTGCAGTGACGGGCTCTCAAGGCCGAGAAGAAGTGCGGCGCAGTGTGCACGCGCTCACGACCTCGACGATCGCGTTGAGCTTGCTGCATTCACTGAGCGAGTACATCGTCGTGTCTGCCACGCCGAAGGTGGTGTGGGGTGGCGACTCGGTCAAGGCCGACGTGGACGCGAGCGCGATGGTGGCCGTTGATCGATTTCGTGTGGGTTTGGTGGCGCGCAACCTGGCCAGCCCGTCGTTCGACCTTGACGCCACCGGGCGTGAATCGGTCGAGCTGCAGACCGAGGTCCGGCTGGGCGCCGGGTGGGGATCGGGATGGCCCGGCCACTCCCGCGTCGTGGTGGCGGTGGACGGAGACGTGATGGACCGTCCCACGCCGAGCGGTGACCGCCGCGACGTGGCCGCGGGCGTGGAGACCTGGTGGCGGGATCGTCGCTTTGGTGTGCGCGGCGGCTTGCGCGGCAGTACCGTTGGAGAAGCGCGGGCCGTGGCCACGGCGGGCGCGTCGGCCGCGTTGTCGGCGGGGCTGTATGTGGAGGGCCATGTCGCGCGCGGGCAGGCCGACGAGCGCTCGTGGAGCCTGGGATTGCGATATTCGTTCTAGGGGAGGACGCACTAGTCAGTCATGGCGGTAAGGATTGGTGAACTGCTTCTCAAGGAGAAGCGAATCACGGCGGTCCAACTTCAGGAAGCCCTGACCTATCAGAAGCAGAACGGGGGGAAGCTCGGCGCCAACCTCGTGAAGATGGGCTACGTGAAGGATGAGGAAATCACCGCGCTGCTCTCGAAGCAGTACGGCGTGCCCTCGATTGCCCTGAACCAGTTCGAGATCGATCCGGCGGTGATCAAGCTGGTGCCCGCCGAAACCGCCCGCAAGTACCAGATCGTCCCGCTCAGCCGCGCCGGTGCCACGCTGACCATCGCGATGACGGACCCCACCAACGTCTTCGCCATGGACGACGTCAAGTTCATGACCGGCTACAACGTCGAGCCGGTGGTGGCGTCGGAAACGGCGGTGCTCGACTCCATCGACAAGTACTACGGCATCGGCGGCCCGGCCCAGACGCAGGCCTCGCGCGGCGGCGCCACGGCGATGGGGGTCTCCGACAACCAGGGCGAGAGCGCGCTCGACGTCGCGGCGCGCTCCCTCGCCGACCTGCCGACGATGCTTGGCGACACCGCCGACGTCGAGGTGATCGAAGACCTCGAGGAAATCAGCGCCGAGATGCTCACCCGGCAGGGTGAAGAGGCGCCGGTCATCAAGCTGGTGAACGTCATCCTGATGTCGGCGATTTCCAAGGGCGCCAGCGACATCCACATCGAGCCGTACGAGAAGGAATACCGCGTCCGTTACCGCATGGACGGCATTCTCTACAACATCATGTCGCCGCCGCTGAAGATGCGCGACGCCATCACCTCGCGCGTCAAGATCATGGCGAAGCTCGACATCGCCGAGAAGCGCCTGCCGCAGGACGGCCGCATCAAGCTCCGCTTCAGCGATGCCGGCCAGGCCAAGGACATCGACTTCCGCGTCTCGTGCCTGCCGACCTTGTTCGGTGAGAAGATCGTGATGCGCCTGCTCGACAAGGGCAAGTTGATGCTCGACATGACCAAGCTCGGCTTCGAGCAGGAATCGCTGGCGAAGCTCGAGGCGCAGATTCAGAAGCCGTGGGGCATGGTGCTGGTGACGGGCCCGACCGGCAGCGGCAAGACCAACACGCTGTACTCGTCGATCTCGAAGCTGAACACCCCCGAGACCAACATCATGACGGCCGAAGACCCGGTCGAGTTCAACCTGCTCGGCGTCAATCAGGTGCAGGTGCGCGAGAGCATCGGGCTCAACTTCGCCGCCGCCCTCCGCAGCTTCCTGCGCCAGGACCCGAACATCATCCTGGTCGGCGAAATCCGCGACTTCGAGACCGCGGAAATCGCGGTCAAGGCGGCGCTCACCGGCCACCTCGTGCTGTCGACGCTGCACACCAATGACGCGCCCAGCACCATCAGCCGATTGATGAACATGGGCATCGAGCCGTTCCTGGTCGCCAGCTCGCTCAATCTCGTGTGCGCCCAGCGCCTGGTGCGGCGGGTGTGCGTCAACTGCAAGGTCGAGGACGAGCTGCCGCCGGCGGCGATGGAGCAGGTCGGCTTTTCGCGCGAAGACGCGCAGTCGGTGAAGCCCAAGAAGGGCACCGGCTGCGAGAAGTGCCTGAAGACCGGGTACAAGGGCCGCGTCGGCCTCTACGAAGTGATGGAAATCACCGACGAATTGCGCGAGTTGATCCTGGTCGGCGCCTCGGCGCTGGAAATTCGGCGGAAAGCCATCGAAGAGGGCATGATTACCCTGCGCGGCAGCGGGCTGCGGAAGATCAAGGACGGCGTGACGACGATCGAAGAAGTGTTGCGCGAGACGGTGAAGTAACCGACGGTGACAGCATTGTGTAGCGTCCGGCTTTAGCCGGACCCTCTGAGAAAACTTATGGCCACGCTACCGGATCTCCTCAAGCAGACCGTCGAACTGAGCGGCTCGGACCTGCACCTGTCGATCGGCTCGGCGCCCCAGGTGCGCGTGCACGGCGAGCTGCAGAAGCTCGACTACCCGGAGCTGACGCCCTCCGACACCAAGTCGCTGGCCTATGCCGTGCTGACCGACGCGCAGAAGAAGCGGTTCGAAGAGACGCTGGAGCTGGACTTCTCGTTCGGCATCCGCGGCGTCGCCCGCTTCCGCTGCAACATGTTCAACCAGAAGGGCGCGGTCGGCGCCGTCTACCGCCAGATTCCCGAGAAGATCCGGACCTTCGAGGAGCTGGGCCTGCCGGCGGTGCTGGCCAAGATGGCGGAGCGGCCGCGCGGCCTCGTGCTGGTGACCGGGCCGACCGGCAGCGGCAAGTCCACCACGCTGGCGGCGATGATCGACAAGATCAACACCGAGCGCCACGGCCACATCCTGACCGTGGAAGACCCGATCGAGTACCTGCACCAGCACAAGAACTGCCTGATCAACCAGCGCGAGCTGCACAGCGACACCCAGAGTTTCACCGCCGCCTTGCGCGCCGCCCTCCGCGAAGACCCGGACGTGGTGCTGATCGGCGAAATGCGCGACCTCGAGACGGTGGAGTCGGCGCTGCGCATCGCCGAAACCGGCCACCTCACGTTCGGCACGCTGCACACCAACTCGGCGTCGTCCACCATCAACCGCATCATCGACGTGTTCCCGTCGCACCAGCAGTCGCAGATCCGCACGCAGCTGTCGCTGGTGGTCGAGGGCATCGTCTGCCAGGCGCTGCTGCCGCGCGCCGACGGCAAGGGCCGCACCGTGGCGCTCGAGATCCTGGTGCCGACGCCCGGCATCCGCAACCTGATCCGCGAGGACAAGGTCCACCAGATCTACTCGGCGATGCAGACCGGCCAGGAAAAACTCGGCATGCAGACGATGAACCAGTCGCTGGCGACGTTATACTTCCGCCGCCTGATTACCCTCGACACGGCGATCAACGCCTCGTCGAACCGGGAGGAGCTGCAGGAGATGATCAATCGCGGCGCCGGCGTCGTCGCCGGGGCCGGCATGGGCGGCCGTCCGGGCGGCCCGGGCGCGGGACCGCGGCCGCCGATGCGGCCCGGGACGTAAGGACGGTTCGGATAAAGGTGCCTCCCCCCAATCGACGATCGAGACACTGATATCGGAGATTGATTATGGCGACTTTTGCATTCTCAGGACGGACCCGGACCGGCGAAGCGGTCTCGGGCGAACGCATCGGCGACACCATGGACGCGGTGGTGGCGGCGCTGCGCCGCGAGCAGATCCAGGTCACCCGCATCCAGCCGGCCAAGGCCAGGTCGGCCGCCGCCGCGGTGATCAAGCCGCTCAAGGCGCGCAGCGTGCCGGCCAAGAACCTGGCGGTGTTCACGCGCCAGTTCTCGGTGATGATCGACGCCGGCCTGCCGCTGGTGCAGTGCCTCGACATCCTGGGCAACCAGGAGGAGCACAAGTACTTCGCCCAGGTGATCCTGGCGACGCGCAGCGACGTCGAGGGCGGCATGTCGCTCGCCGAGGCCATGAAGCGGCACCCGAAGGTGTTCGACGCGCTGTTCTGCAACATGATCGCCGCCGGCGAAGCGGGCGGCATCCTCGACACCATCCTGAAGCGCCTGGCCGTCTACATCGAGAAGGCCGTCAAGCTGAAGGGCCAGGTCCAGTCGGCGATGATTTACCCGATCGCGGTCATTGCCATCGCCGGCATCGTGATCGGCGTCATCCTGTGGAAGGTCATCCCGACCTTTGCCTCGCTGTTCGCCGGTCTCGGCGCGACGCTGCCGCTGCCGACGCGAGTGGTGATTGCGCTCAGCAACAACCTGATCCGCTTCATGCCGGTCTTGTTCGTGCTGTTTTTCGCCGGCGGCTGGGCGTTCCGCACCTACTACGCCACGCCGAAGGGCCGCCGCATGATCGACGCGATTGCGCTGAAGCTGCCGATCCTCGGGCCCATTCTGCGCAAGATCGCGGTGGCGCGCTTCTGCCGCACGCTGTCGACGCTGATGGCGTCGGGCGTGCCGATTCTCGACGGCCTCGACATCACCGCCAAGACCTCGGGCAATGCGATCATCGAAGACGCCATCCTGATCACGCGCAAGAGCATCGAACGCGGCGAGACCATCTCGGCGCCGCTCAAGGAGACCGGCGTCTTCCCCGGCATGGTGTGCCAGATGATCAGCGTCGGCGAGGCGACCGGCGCCCTCGACACCATGCTGAGCAAGATCGCCGACTTCTACGAGGAAGAAGTGGACGTCGCCGTGGAAGGCCTGCTGACCCTGCTCGAGCCGCTGATGATCGCGCTGCTCGGCGGCGCCGTCGGCGGCATCGTCATCGCGATGTACATGCCGATCTTCGACTTGATCAGCAAGCTGACGGGATGAAGCAGGGGACCCTCCGGCAGCGGCTGGCGGCGCACATCGCCGTCCGCCTGGTGGTGGCGACCGTGCTGCTCGGATCGGCCCTCGTGGTCCAGCTGCGCTTTCCCGGCATCTGGCCGGTCAACCCGTATTTCTTCCTGATCGCCGTCACCTACGCGGTGAGCCTCGGCTTCATCGGGTCCCTGCGGTTCGTGGACCGGTGGCCGTGGCTCACCGACGTGCACTTCGCCCTCGACGCCATGATCATCTCGGCCGCGGTGTTCGTGACCGGCGGCGTCGAGAGCCTGTTCACCATCCTCTACATGCTGCCGATCGTCGCCGCCGCCTCGGTGCAGTTCCGGCGCGGCGGGCTGCAGATGGCGGCGCTGAGCGCCATCCTGTTCATCGGCCTCGTGCTGCTGCAGTACCTCTACATCAGCGGCAACATCGACCTGCCGTTCACGCCGCCGGCGTCGGTCGAGCTGCCGCCGGCCAACGAGGCGCAGTACACCGTGGCGATCAACACGTTCGGGTTCTTCGCCGTGGCGCTGTTGAGCGGCTCGCTGGCGGAGCGGGCGCGGCGCGGCGAGGCGCAGCTGGAGCAGGCGACCGAGGAGATCGCCGACCTGCAGGCGTTCAACCAGTACGTGCTCGACAACCTGCTGAGCGGGCTGGCCACCGCCGACGCCCAGAACCGCCTGCTCACCTTCAACCGCTCGGCCGTGCTGATCACCGGGCGCAGCGGCGCCCTGCCGATCGGCGAGCCGGCCGCCGCCGTGCTGCAGCTGCCCGGCGCCTTTGCCGCGACCCTCTCGCAGGACCTGGCGCGGGTGCGCAGCAAGCGCATCGACTACCAGTTCCAGCGCGCCGACGGCCGGGTGATCGAGCTGGGCGTGAGCGCCGCCGCGCTGCCGCTGCCGGACGGCACCCGCGGGCACCTCTACACCTTCCAGGACGTCACCGACGTCAAGCGTTTCGAGCAGGACGCGCGGCTGCAGCAGCGGCTCGCCGCGGTCGGCGAGATGGCGGCCGGCATCGCTCACGAAATCCGCAACCCGCTCGCCTCGATGTCGGGCTCGATGCAGATGCTGAAGCAGGAATTGCCGCTCTCGGGCGACCAGGCGCAGTTGATGGACATCGTGCTGCGCGAGTCGGAACGCCTCAACCAGACCATCAAGTCGTTCCTCGCCTATGCCCGTCCCCAGCGGTTCCAGGTGCAGCGGCTCGACTTGCGGACCGCGGTCCAGGAAACGGCGATGCTGCTGCGGAACAGCCCCGAGGTGGAAGAACGGCACACCATCGAGGTGGGGCAGGCCGACCACGAAGTGATGATCGACGCCGACGAAGGGCAGGTCCGGCAGATCGTCTGGAACCTCGCCACCAACGGCCTGCGCGCCATGCCCGGCAGCGGCACGCTGACGCTGAGCGCGCTCGAGGAGGCCGATGGCGACCAGCGCACCGCCGTGCTGCTGGTCGAAGACGAGGGCGTCGGCATTGCCCCCGAAGACGCCGATGCCATCTTCCAGCCCTTCCGCGGCTCGTTCGGCAAGGGCACCGGGCTCGGCCTGGCCATCGTGCATAGCATTGTCAGCGACTACGGCGGGCACATCGACGTCAAGTCCCGCCCGGTCCGCGGCACCACCTTCCGCGTGACCTTTCCGTCGGCGCGTCCCGCCGGCCGCACCCCGCAGTCGATCATGGAAGGGCAGGCGTCGTGAAGAGGCCCGCCGAGCGGGCCGCGGCCACCAAGCCGCGCATCCTGATCGTCGACGACGAGCAGTCGATGCGCGAGTGGATGCGCCTGCTGTTCCAGCGCGACGGCTTCGACGTGCTGACCGCGGAAGACGGTGTCACCGCCCGCGACCTGGTGACGCGCGAATTCCTCGACGTGGTGCTCACCGACATCCGCATGCCGCGCCTCGACGGGGTGCAGCTGCTCAAGGCCGTCCGCGACCTCGCCCCCGACGCCGTCGTCCTGATGATGACCGCCCACTGGACGCGCGATTCGATCGAGTGGGCCGACGCGCGCGAGCTGGGCGCCGAGGCGCTGTTCGAAAAGCCGTTTCGCGACGTCAACCTGGTGACCATGCAGGTCCGCCAGTTGCTCGAGTCGCGCCGGCTCCGCCACGAGAACGCCGTGCTGCGGCAGACCACCGCCGCGCCGGGGTTCGCCGGGATCATCGGGCGGAGCCCGGTGATGCTGGAGGTGTTCCACCTGGTGGAGACGGTGTGCCGGACCAACAGCACCGTGCTCATCTCCGGGGAATCGGGGACCGGCAAGGAGCTGGTCGCGCGCGCCATGCACAACCTGTCGCTGCGCAGCGGCCATCCGTTCGTGGCCGTCAACTGCGGGGCCATGCCCGAGGCGCTGCTCGAATCCGAACTCTTCGGCCACGTCCGCGGCGCCTTCACCGGCGCCGACAAAGACAAGAAGGGCCTGATCGAAGCGGCCGATGGCGGCACCGTGTTCCTGGACGAGATCGGCGAGATGACCCCCGCGATGCAGGTGAAACTGCTGCGCGTGTTGCAGGAGCGCACCTATCGGCGCGTCGGCGGCACCGAGGAGGCGCCGGCCAACATCCGCGTGATCGCCGCCACCAACCGGGCGCTGCCGAAGCTGGTGGGCGAAGGCAAGTTCCGCGAAGACCTGTTCTATCGCCTCAACGTGATTCCGGTGACGCTGCCGCCGCTCCGCGACCGCGGCGACGACGTGCTGCTGATTGCCGACTACGCGCTCGCGAAGTACGGCCGCGAGATGGGGCGGCACATCGACGGCTTCTCGCCGGACGCCGCCGCCGCGCTGCGCGCCTATCCGTGGCCCGGCAACGTCCGCGAGCTCGAGAACGTGATCGAGCGCGCAGTGGCGCTGGAATCACAGCCACGCGTGCAGCTGGGCACGCTTCCCGAGAACCTCCGCAGCGGCCAGCCGACGACGCCGGTGGGGAGCCCTGCGGGCAACGGCGAGGTGGGCGACGCCGGCCCGGGATTCAACCTGGAGCGCCACCTCCAGGACATCGAGCGGTCGCACCTCGAACGCGCGCTCGAACGTTCCGGCGGGGTGCAGACGAGGGCCGCCGACGTGCTGGGCCTCAGCTTCCGGCAGTTCCGCTACCTCGCCAAGAAGTACGGGCTCAAGTAGCGCATGCCTTCCCGCCTGTCGTGGCGATTGGCGCCGGCCGCCGCCGGCGCGGCGGCGCTGGCCATCTACCTGCTGCGCCTCGACCACGCCGCCGGCCTCATCGTCGACGATGCGTGGTACATGGTGCTGGCCAAGGCGCTGGCGCAGGGCGACGGCTACAAGTTGATCAGCGCGGCCGGCGGCGCCATCCTGCCGGCCGTGCCGCCGGGCTTTCCGTTGCTGCTCGCACCGGTGTTCCTGTTCGCCCCGCAATTCCCGGACAACATCGCGTGGCTCAAGGCCGTGTCAATCGTCGCCATGCTGGCCACCGGCCCGGCGTCGTACTGGTATTTCGTCCGCTACCGGAACCTGCTGCCGTCGGTGGCGGCGATGCTGGCGTTCGCCATCGTCACGCTGCCGGCGTTCGTGTTCCTGGCCACCTCCACGGTGATGGCCGAGTGCGTCTTCACGTTCGCGCAGGTGGTGACGGTGGTGTGGCTGGAACGCAGCGCGCGGCGCGACCAGGCGACGAAGGATGTCGCGATCGCAGGCGTGCTGGCGGCGGCGACCGTGCTGATTCGGATCGCCGGTGTCGCGCTGGTCGTGGCGGGCGTGGCGTATTTGATCAAGGTGCGGCTCTGGAAGCGCGCGGCCGGGTTTGCCGTGGTCGTGGCCGTGTGCCTCGTGCCGTGGCTGCTCTACGCGCAAACCCACCAGCCCACGCCCGAGCAGCGGCGCGCGAACGGCGGCGCCATGGCGCATTCCTACCTCGAGTTGCTGACGATGAGCCGTACCGGCGATCCCAACTCGCCTCGCGTGACCGCCGCCGGCGTCGCCGGACGCATCGTCCGCAATGCGGTGAACATCCTGGGTCGCGACCTGGGCGCCATCGTGATGCCGGTGTTGTATCGCGGGCCCGACGAGAGCGGGCAGGAAGTCATTGCCGTCGGCGGGAGCGAAGGCACTCAGGTGTCCAGCATGGGCGGCGCCGGCGCCACGATGGTGGTGTCGTTCGCGATCAGCGTCATCACGCTGATCGGGTTCGCCGGCTCGGTGCGATCGCGCGTGACGCTGGCCGAGCTGCTCGTGCCGACGACGCTGGCCATGATCGCACTGGTGGGTGCGCAGTCGTATCGCTACGTGGTGCCGCTCGCACCGTTCCTGCTGCTGTATTTCTGGCGGGGCACCGACGCGGTGTGGGCGCCGATGGTGCGCGTCATTCGCGGTTCGGCGGTGCCGGCCCGGGCGGCGAGCGTCGGGTGGCTGGTCGTCATCGGCTTCAACCTGGTGGACCACGCGCTCTACATCCGGATCAAGAACACCGCCCTGTCATCCGAATGGGTTCGGCTGGCGCGCGAAGCCGACGAGGTGCTGGTCTGGATGAACCAGCATCTCGAGGACGAGGGGGCGGTGGCGTCGACCAACCCGGGCCTGGTGTTCCTGCGGACGAGGCGCCCGGCGTATGCGCCGACCGACCTGATCACGGATTGGCCACGCTGGAAGGCCGACGGGGTGCGCTACGTCGTGGCACTGCGCAAGGTCGGATTGCCGGCGGCCAGGCTGGGTTACGAGGTCCGCTACCAGACGGCGGGGCACGGGTTCTGGATCATCGAGGTGGCGCCCTGAGCGGGCCTTCCGCCGGGGCAGT
Source organism: Vicinamibacterales bacterium (assembly GCA_041659285.1). NCBI lineage: Bacteria > Pseudomonadati > Acidobacteriota > Vicinamibacteria > Vicinamibacterales > Vicinamibacterales bacterium. The sequence continues at coordinate 129,604 of JBAZYO010000003.1, forward strand.
GCAACCCCGTGCAGTTGACAAGAACTGCCAGGGACGCCTGACGGAAAGTGTCACTTTTCTCGCCGGCTGGGCGCACAAGGCCGCCTAACGGCGCCGGCCCATGTGCCGATAAAGCACCTGTAGACAGAGAGTTAGTTCAAGGCTCGGCCTCTGGAGACCTGGGTGGTACGCGGGTTGCTATAGGACGGGTATGCGATGCCGCCTAATGGGCGGCGTCGTCAAGAGAATAGACCGTAACCTGGTGAATTTTAGGAGACAGCATCATGCGCATCCGCAGCAACAAGGGCTTCACGCTCATCGAACTGCTCATCGTCGTGGCGATTATCGGCATCATCGCGGCCATCGCCGTCCCCGGCCTTCTGCGCGCCCGCATGTCGGGCAACGAGGCTTCGGCCATCGGCTCGATGCGCGCCATCAACAGCTCGCAGCAGGCCTTCTCGTCCAGCTGCGCCAACGGGTTCTACGCGGCAGCGCTGACCGACCTTGACGCCCCGGCCGCCGGCGGCGCCCCGTTCATCAGCCCCGACCTCATGCTGGCGACAACGTTCAGCAAGAGCGGCTACGACATCGACATGGGCGCCGGCACCGTCAACAACTCGGCGGGCACGCTGGTCGCCTGCAACGGCACGGCTGCCGCCTCCCTGACCAGCACCTACTGGGCGACCGCCGACCCGACCACCGCCGGCTCCACGGGTGTGCGCCACTTCTGGACGAACACTCTGGGCACGATCTTCTTCAATGCGGCCGCGGCCATCGCCTCTACCGACGGCTCCACCGGCATCGTCGCAGCGGACGGCTTGCCTCTCCAGTAGGAAGCTGGGTTCGACTCGGGATTTCGGCGAGGGGGTTCGGTGCAAACCGGACCCCTTCGTCGTGTCCGCCCCTACGCCGGGCAATGACGTGGCGCGGCTACGGCGAGACCTCGCCGAAGCCATTCAGCTCAGTCAATGGCGAAGGCGGGTTACGGAGTAAAATCCCCCGATGGCCAGCCCGACCGATTCGTCCGTTCCCGCCACGCCCCCGGGGACGGCCTGGTATACGACCTTTGCCGTGCTCGGCCTGGTGGCGTCGTCGGCATCCGCCTGGGTGCACTACCAGCTGCTAAACGACCCCACCTACACGAGCATCTGCGACGTCAATGCCATGTTCAGCTGCACGGAGGCGTATTCGAGCCGGTACGGCGCGGTCGGCGGCGTGCCGGTGGCCGTGTTCGGCGTGATCTTCTTCGCATTCGTGATCGGCCTCGTCCTCCTGTGTTCTCGGTCGGCCACCGCGTCCGGGAATCTTGCGGGGTATGTGTTTGCGGCCTCGACCATCGGCCTTGCCGTGGTCCTCTATCTTGCCTATGCGTCGTTTGTCATTCTCAAAGCGGTGTGCGTGCTGTGCGCCGGCACATACGTGGCCATCATCGGGCTGTTCCTGCTGTCGGGAGCGGCCACCAGGTACCCCATGACCAGTCTCCCCATTCGTGCTCTTGGTGATCTTCGGCTGATGTTCCGCACGCCGTCTGCCGTGGCGGCCGCGGTGGCCTTCGTGCTCGCGGCTGGCGCCGCGGTCGCGTGGTTCCCCAGCCAGGCGGCCACCGCCGTCTCGGCCGAGCCCAGCGCGGCCGGTGCGGAACAAGCGGCCGCCGGCCCGGCGCCCAGCGCCGACCAGATTGCGCAGCTCGAACAGTATCTGGCCCAGCAGCCGCGGGTGCCTCTGCTGGTGCCGAACGAAGGTGCGGCCGTCGTGATCGTGAAGTTCAACGACTACCAGTGCCCGCCGTGCCGGCAGACGTTCATGGAATACAAGCCGGTGCTGGCCAAGTGGGCGAAGCAGCAGCCCGGCAAGGTCCGGTTCGTGATGCGCGACTATCCGCTCGAGCGGCAGTGCAACAGTTCCGTCAACCAGGATCTGCACCCGTCCTCGTGTGAAGCCGCCGTGGCGGTGCGCCTGGCGCGCGAGAAGGGGAAGGCCGAGGCGATGGAAGACTGGCTGTTTGCCAACCAGCCCACGCTCACGCCCGAGGGCGTCAAGGCCGCGGCTGCGACCGTCGGCGGCGTCACCGGCTTCGACGCGCGGTTTGCGGCCACGCTCGAACTCGTCAAGGGCGACATCGCCCAGGGCGCGCAACTGAAGGTGTCGGGGACGCCCACGTTCTTCATGAACGGCCTGCGGCTGCCCGGCCTGCGGGCGGAATTTTTCGACGCGGCGATCGCGTGGGAGCTGCGGCGGGTCACCAGCGGTAAGTAATGGCCGCCGCGATCGAGATCGAGGGGCTGACCAAGGATTTTCCCGTCGGTTTTTGGCGCCCCCGTCCCTACCGCGCGCTCGACGGCCTCACGCTGAACGTTGAGGCCGGCGAAGTCTTCGGGTTTCTCGGCCCCAACGGCGCCGGCAAGAGCACCGCGCTGAAGCTGCTGATGGGGTTGCTGTTTCCGACGTCCGGCGCCGCCCGCATCCTGGGCCGGCCGTTGAGCGACACCGCGGTGCGGCAGCGCATCGGCTTTCTCGCCGAGAACCCGTACTTCTACGACTACCTGACCGCCGAAGAGCTGTTGTCGTACTTCGCGCGCCTGTTCGGGTACCGCGGCCCTGACGTCGTCGCCCGGGTCGGGCGCGTGCTCGATGAGGTGGGCATCGGCGCGGAGCGGCGAATGCGGCTCCGCCGGTTCTCGAAGGGCATGATTCAGCGCGTCGGCCTGGCCCAGGCCCTGCTCAACGATCCGGAAATCGTGTTCCTGGACGAGCCGATGTCGGGCCTCGATCCACTCGGCCGGCGGCACGTGCGCGACATCATCCTGCGGTTGCGGGCGCGAGGGTGCACGGTGTTCTTCAGCTCGCACATCCTGTCCGACGCCGAAGCGTTGTGCAGCCGCGTCGGCGTGCTGGTCCAGGGCCGCCTGGCCGCCTCCGGCGCGCTGTCGGAGATTCTCGCGTTCGAGCTGAAAGGCTGGGAGTTGGTGCTGTCAGGCGTCGGCGCCGACCTGCGGCCGGAGATCGAGCGCATCGGGCGGGTCACGCCGCTCAGCGACGGCCACGTCATGCTCCACCTGCCGCCCGATGCCGAGCCTGATCGCCTGCTCGGCGACTTGACCCGCCGCGGCGCCCGCATCGTGTCGCTCAATCCGGTTCGCGAGACCCTCGAAGACTATTTCGTGCAGGTGGTGGGCGCGACCGCGCCTCGCGACACGGGGGGCGTCTGATCGTGAGGACCATCTGGATCGTCGCTGGCGCCGTCTTCAAGGAATCGGTCCGCGACCGCGTGCCCTACACGATGGTGATCTTCGCCGTGCTGTTGATGGCCGCGTCGTACCTGATCGCCCAACTGACCGCCGGCCAGGACCTGAAGATCATCAAGGACCTCGGCCTGGCCGCGCTCTCGATCTTCGGGTTGCTGATCGCCGTGTTCATCGGCATCAACCTGGTCTCGAAGGAAGTGGAGCGGAAGAGCGTGTACGGCCTGCTCGCCAAGCCGGTGAGCCGCGTGCAGTTCATCCTGGGGAAGTACGCCGGCCTGGTGATGACACTGGGCGTGAACATCGCGGTGATGACGGTGGCCTATTACCTCGTTCTCTACTACATGGACGTCGTCACCCCGCCTGGCGCGAAGCCGGCGTGGGACGCGCCGGCGCTCGACCCGCGACTGCTGCTCGCCGTGGCGCTGATTTTCGGCGAACTGATGCTGGTGACCGCGCTGGCGCTGTTCTTCTCGACGTTCTCGTCGCCGCTGCTGGCCACGGTGCTGACGCTCGGCCTGTGGGTGGCCGGTCATTTCAACAGCGACCTCCGCAATTTCCAGAACGTGCTGGACGTCGCCTGGATCGTCTGGCTCACCAAGGTGCTGTATTACCTGCTGCCGAACCTCGCGCCGTTTGACATCAAGGCGGAGGTCGTCCACGGCATGCCGGTGGCGGCCTCGCACGTGGCCTACACGCTGCTCTACGCCGCGATCTACATCACCGCGCTGATCGTGTCGTCGATCGCCGTCTTCCGGCGGCGCGATTTCAAGTGAACCGGCCATGAACGCCACCCCGGCCCGCACCGATCCGCGCCCATCCGCCCGCCCGGCACTTGCCGTGGTCGCGGTGCTGCTCCTGCTGTCGGTGGGCGTGCAGGCGGTGCGCGATCGCGGCTGGGAGCCCTACGAGCCGATCGCGCCGGTGATGTGGCTGCGCTCCGGTCCGCTGCTCGATCGCCTCTCGCTCGGGTTCGACGCGCTCGTTGCCGACGTCTATTGGATTCGCGCCGTGGTGTATTACGGCGGCAAGCGCCTGACGGAGGGCCGCCAGCGCAACTTCGAGCAGTTGTATCCGCTACTCGACCTGGTGACCACGGTCGATCCGCACTTCCGCGTCGCCTACCGGTTCGGCGCCATCTTCCTCACCGAGGCCTACCCGAACGGGCCGGGGCGGCCCGACCAGGCGGTGTCGCTGCTGAAGCGCGGCATCCTCCGCGACAACGGACGCTGGGAATACTTCGAGGACATCGGGTTCATCTATTACTGGTGGCTGCGCGACTACCAGGCGGCGGCCGAATGGTTCGCGAAGGGTGCGGAACAGCCGGGCGCCCCCGAGTGGCTCAAGCCGCTGGCCGCGACGACGCTCGCGCAGGGCGGCGACCGCATCTCGTCCCGGTTCCTGTGGCGGCAGATCCTCGAGACCGCGGACGTGGACTGGCTGAAGACCAACGCGCAGCTTCGCCTGGCGCAGCTGGACGCGATGGATCAGATCGATGAATTGAACCGGCGGTCGCGGCAATTCATCGAGTCCCAGGGCCGGCCGCCGCGCGACTGGCGCGAGTTGGCCGTCAGCGCGCGGCTGCGGAGCGTTCCGCTCGACCCCGCCGGCACGCCCTACGTGCTGGACCCGGCCACGGGCGCCATCGACCTGTCCCGGCAGTCATCCCTGTGGCCGCTGCCGGTCGGCGGTCCAGCCAAACCGTTGGCGCCACAGTAATGGAGGCCACCACCCAGTTGCTGATCGTCGCCGGCCTCATCGGCCTGTGTATCGGCAGCTTCCTCAACGTCGTAATCTACCGGCTGCCGCTCGGGCAGTCGCTGGTCTCACCGGGGTCTCGCTGCACGAAATGCGGTTACGAGTTGCGGTGGTACGACAACGTCCCGGTGCTCAGTTGGGCGTCGCTCGGCGGCCGCTGCCGCCAATGCCGCGCCGCCATCTCGGCGCAATACCCGATTGTCGAAATCATCACGGCGCTGCTGTTCGTGCTGGTGGTGTGGCTGACACCGGTGGGGCCGCTGATGGTCAGCCGGCTGACCCTGGTCAGCATTCTCGTCGCGCTCTTCGGCATCGACCTCGAACACCAGATCCTGCCGAACGTGATCACGCTGCCGGGCATTGCCGTGGGCCTGCTGTTCAGTGTCATCGCGCCACCGGGCTTCACCGCCGCGCTGATTGGCGCGGCGCTCGGCGCCGGCGTGCTCTACGGCGTGGCCGCCGCCTACTACCTGGTGCGCCGTGAAGAAGGCCTCGGCATGGGCGACGTCAAGATGCTGGCGATGGTCGGCGCCTTTCTCGGGTGGAAGGCGGTGCTGGTCACGCTGGTGCTGTCGTCGTTCTCGGGCGCGCTGATCGGAATGGCGCTGATCGCGCTGCAGAAGGGCAGCATGAAGCTGGCGCTGCCGTTCGGCACCTTCCTGGCCCTGGGCACGCTGGCCGCGATGCTCGCCGGCGATCCACTCATCACCTGGTACTCGGGCTTCTTCTGATGCGCGATCTCACGGTCGCCGGACCGGCGCTGCTCGGCCTCGCACTCATGATCGCGTTCCTCCTGATCGTGGCCGTGGTCATGCTCGTGCGGGCGGCCAGCGGCCGCACGCGCGCGAAAAAGCCGGAACGCGGCGACAGCGCCATGCTGTCGATGGCGCTGCAGGAGGCCGTCGCCAAGCTGAAGGCGCAGGAGCGCCAGATGGCGGCGCGGGCCGAGGCGTCGGAACGGCTCGCCAGCCAGATCGTGGCCGGCCTCACCTCCGGCTTGGTGGTGGTCGATCGTGACGGCGTGGTGCAGACCGTGAATCCGGCGGCGCACCGCATCCTCCATCTCGATGCCGCGGTGACCAGCGGGCCGGTCGGGGAGATCCTGAAAAGCGTGCCGGCGCTGGCGGACGTGATCGGCGAAGCGCTGCGGACGACGTCGCCCATCCTGCGCCGCTCCGTCACGCTGGAGGGCGGCGCCAGGCCGTCGCACCTGGGCGTGACGGTGTCGCCGATTACCGGCGCCGATGGCGCGATGCAGGCCGTGGTGTGCCTCTTCACCGATCTCACCTCCGTCGTCGAACTCGAGGAGCGCCTGCGATTCAAGGAAGCCCTGGCTCGGCTGGGTGAGCTGACCGCCGGCCTCGCGCACGAGTTCCGCAACGGCCTTGCCACCATTCACGGTTACGGTCGCCTGCTCGATCCGGAAGCGCTGCCACAACCGGCACGAACGTACGTGGAAGGCATCCGCGCCGAGACCATCGCCCTCGGCGAGGTGGTCACGAACTTCCTCCGCTTTGCCAGGCCCGAGCAGTTCGCCATGGCGCCTGTTGACCTTCGCGCCATCCTCTCGCGCGCGATTGAGGATCTCCCGGGCGCCGCGGCCGTGACCACGATCGAGGGCAACTTCGCGACGGTGAACGGGGACGATGTGCTGTTGCGGCAGGCGTTCAGCAACCTGCTCCGTAACAGCCTGGAAGCGTGCGCGGAGGCCGGCGTGGCGCCGGCCATCACCGTGCGTGGCGAGGTGACGGGCGGCGACGTCTACGTGACCGTGGACGACAACGGCCCCGGGCTATCGCCGGCCGCGCTCAGCCGGCTCTTTCAGCCGTTCGCGACGACGAAGGCGGCCGGCACCGGGCTGGGGCTGGCGATTGTGCAGAAGGTGATCGTGTCGCACAACGGGGTGGTCGTGGCCGGCAGCAATCCTGATGGTGGGGCGCGCTTTCGCGTGCGCTTACCGGTTCATGTCGAGGTGTAGGTGGCCGAACAGAAGATCAGGAGTTCAAGCGCTCACGTTCGAAGGTCTCCTGGTCTCCTGATCTTCTGTACGGGTGGGGCGCTTCCACGCGCATCTCGCACGTGATGATCGGCCGCATGCTCGCCAGTGACTACGACGCGTTGAGCCGCCTCACGCAGCGCAGGTATCCGGACGATTCACAAAGGAGACGAGATGGGCGGTAATCTGAAGTGCGTTCTGATCCTTGCGCTAGCCCTCGAATGCACGAACTGCTCGAGTCCACCTTCCGAGACGGCATCCGCGAGGTCCGTTGAACCATGGCGCCTCGAGGTTGCTGCGTCCGATGCTGCGACTGGGCGATTGTGGGTAGGACTGGTTAACAATTCGGATAGCGCAAAGCTGATTTGCTTGCGAAGCCACCTCATCACGATCCCAGGCTTGACAGGAAGCTCATCAACCGGCCGTGGTGCGTCTCCGCATGGATGCACTGTGGAGGAATCATTCGCGATCGTCCGTGCTCGGGAAGGGCACTACGTAACAATAGATCGAGAAGGGCCAATCAGGGCCGAGGCCAAGTTTCGAGTGGAAGTGAGTTTTATTGAGCGCGAACTTGAGACTGCACTTGGGGCCGGGATAGAGCGCGACCTGGTTTGGGAGGGGCGGGAAAGCGACGCTGTCGCGGCGGCGCGCCAGTTGCGGCCGTGAGGGACTAGCAGCATCAACTCAAGGGCGCGGATGTACGCCGATCGAGTGCGAGCACCCGGAGACCCGGTGACCTGCCTCCCGGGCTCCACGGCGGCCGCCTCAGGCCTGACTCGGGCACGTCATTCAACTGCGGGTGTAGAATCTCCGTCATGGGTTGGGAAGATCGAATCACCGTGAATCCGGCAGTGCGAAGCGGCAAGCCCTGCATCAAGGGTACGAGGATCGCCGTGTACGACGTGCTGGAGTATCTCGCTGGCGGCATGACCGAGGAGCAGATTCTCGGTGACTTTCCAGATCTGAAGCGCGAAGACATCCGCGCCTCGTTGGCCTTCGCCGCCGCTCGTGAACGACGCTTGTCGAACTCCGTGGCGTGAAGATTCTCTTCGACGCGAACCTGAGTCCGGCGCTGGTGACCGGACTGCGTGCCGAGTATCCAGGCAGCACCCATGTTCGCGAGGTCAGTCTTCGGTCGGCGCCAGATGCTCACATTTGGGAGTACGCCAAGACTCACGGTTTCGCGATTGCTTCCAAAGACACCGATTTTCGAGAGCGCAGCTTCGTCGAAGGCTTTCCTCCGAAAGTCATCTGGCTCGATGTCGGCAACGCCGGCACGGCCCCGATCGAGGCCCTGCTGCGCAGCGAGCGGCAACGTGTCGAGGCTTTCGCGGCGGCCACCGATGCCTCATTACTCATTCTGTCGATCGGGGCCAGCGCGGTCTGAATCGTACCGGGTTCTTCGGTGAGCGATTCAGATGAGTCTGGTTGCCTGCCGGCCTGCGCGAGAGAGCCTGACATGATAAAGCTGTTTCGAATCCTGATTCTCTGCGGATTCTCGGCCGTCACAGGCTGTGAACGAAGCGTCGAGCAGGAGGTCGGCTCCCAGGATAGCCATCTGTTCGTGCCCGAAGATGCAACCGACGTCAAGCTGGGAAACCGTGGCAGTAGTGTCGCGTTTCGTGTCAAGGAGTCGTACCCGGGGGAGCGGTTTCGGCTGGCATTGGACAACCAATATCACCCCCCCACTTGGGTCAAGCTAGATGAGTTGGTGTTGTTTCCTGGTCGCAGAAGCTCCGAGTTTACTGGTGGCTGGGCGGAGTATGTCGAAGGGGCAAATGTGGTGAGGATGTGGGCAGGAAACTGGAAGAACGAGGACGGAGCAGTGGTCACCTACGTTGTCCGATACCGTTCTAAGGACGGAGGGCCGGTAGACCCCCAGGCAGTAGCGGAAGTCGAGGGACTGTTCGCAAGGAGCCCGCGCTGAGCGAGTCAAGCGCGGACAAGTATGGGCGACTTTATCGCTAGTGAATCGTACCGGGTTCGTCGGAGAGCGATTCAGATGAGTGTTGCCTGCCGGCCTGCGCGATTGCGCCAATACCTCATTGGCGGCTCATCTCATTTGCTCGACCAGCCCGCTCGGCGTGGCTACGCCCCCTGAATCATGCGCATCTCCAGGCTGCGCCTTGGCAGCGCCTCGCCGGCCGTCCAAGCCGCCTTGTCAGAAATTGCAGCACGCCGTCGCCATTCATCGATCAAATACTGCGCGCCGCAGACTCCGTGCCAAACCGGCCCTCGTCAAATCCCGCGAGTAGTCGCTCCGCACACCCGATCCGCCGCAGGGCAGGCGAATTGCACCATCCCGGGGCATGCAGAACATCCCCGACCCGTCACGCGACGGCTTCACCCTGATCGAAACCGTGGTCGCCACCGGCGTCCTCGTCACCGCCCTCGCCGGCATCGCCCAACTCTTCGCGCTGAGCGTCCGTTCCACCCGCGAGGCGGGCGTGCAGGGCACGGCGCTGGTGGCCGCACAGTCGAAACTCGAGTCCCTCCGCTCTCTGCTGTTCACGTACGGTCCGGCCGGTGAGCCGGTTACCGACGCCGCCCTCTCATCGTCGCCGAGCCAGAGCCTGGCCGAAGACACCTCTGGCTTCGTTGACTTCCTCGATCCCGAGGGCAGGGTAGTTGAGTCTGGGGACGAGACCAAGGGCACGGCCTTCACGCGGCGGTGGCGGATTCTTCCGCTCGATCACTTCGTGCCCGAAGCGCTCGTCATCGAAGTCTGCGTGTATCGATACCCCGCGGACGGGCTCGCGCCGGTGTCGGCCGACGCCTGCCTCGCCACCGTGCGTGCGAGGCAGCCATGACGGGCGGGTCTATCCGGCTAACCACCTCCGCCAAGGCTTCGGCGGTCAAGAAGCCGGATGCCACATTCACTATCCGGCTAAAGCCGGATGCTACATCCCGATCTACATCCCGACCGGATGCCACATCCCGGCCGGGCCCGGCAGGCTTCTCGTTGGTCGAGTTGCTGGTGGCGCTCACGGTCTGCGCCCTCCTGTCTGGTGCCGTCGCGGCCGTCGCGCCCCAGGCGAGGGCAGCCTTTGATGCCACCCCGGAAGCGCTCGATCTCCAGCAGCGCGAACGCACGGCGGCCGACGTGCTCGCGCGCGTGCTCCGCTCCGCCGCTCTCGTCGCCGCCACCCGTGACGATGGCACGGCGGGGGAGGCCGTGCCGGCGGTGATGCTGCTCGAACCGGACGACGATGGAACGCGCTTTCACGGCTTCCGTGTGATCTCGCCCGCGGCGCCGGGACGAGGCGTGCTCGACGTGGATCAGTCGAGCCCATCGGGCTCGCTGAAGTTGACGCCCGATGCCAGCTGCCCGTCAGCGGGCGACGTGTGCGGCTTCTCGAAAGGCACGGTGGCCATCGTCGCCGATGTGGATGGCCGCTTCGACGTGTTCACGGTCGCCTCCACCGATAAGCCCGCCCACGCTCTGACCCCGTCGCGCGCGTTCGCTACCGCGTATCCGGCGGGCGCGGTCGTGATGGAAGTGTCGGCCGACACCTATCGGCTGGATCCACAAGCCGACGGATCGTCCACGCTGGTTCGAGAGACCGCCAGCGGCGCGGTGCAGCCCATCGTGGACGACGTGCCGGAGTTCAGCATCGCGGCGTGGCGTTCGTTGGACGTGTTGAAGCGCGTGGACATCACCGTGCGTCTCGTCGCTCGATCGACGGTGCCTCGCCGCCGGGTGCCGGATCGCACCCTTCACCTGTCCGCCTCGTTGAGGAACCCGTCATGACCAGCCAACGCGGCATCGCGCTCATCCTCGCCCTGCTCGCCACGAGCTTCCTGTCTGCCGTCGGCCTCGGCCTGGCGGTGGTGTTGTTCGTGGATCACCTGGCCACCGGCAACCTGAAGGGCTCCGTGGCGCTGCTCCATGCCGCCGACGCCGGCATCGAGCTGGCCGTCCACGACCTGGCCCGCGCCGACTGGAACGCGGCACTCGCCGGCGCGGAGCTGGGAACCGTTGCCGACGGCCCGCCCTCCGGTGTGCGCGCGATCCCCGGAGGCGGCGCCGTGAACCTCACCGCCGAAACCAACACCCTCAATTGCGGAAAGGTCACCTCGTGCAGCGGCGCCCAGATGGACGCCAACACCGACGAGCGCCCCTGGGGCGCCAACAACCCGCGATGGCGGCTGTATGCGTACGGTCCGTTGGACAACCTGCCTGGGCTTGCCCGCCCCGCGCCCGGTTATCTCGCGGTGTGGGTTGCCGACGACAGCCGGGAGACGGACGACGATCCGCTCAGGGACGGGGAGGCGCAGGGGCGCGGCGTGCTCCGCGTGCGCGCCGCGGCGTTTGGCCGGCTGGGCTCGAGGCGGGCCATTGAGGCCGAGCTGGCCCGAGTCTGCGCCAGGGCCAACGGCCAGGAGGTCTGCCGGCCCGGGATTCGTGTGCAATCGTGGCAGGAAGTGCGTCAGCTGGTTCCTTGACCCGCCGGGACGCGAGTCGTACGATCACCCCAGGGGGAAATCGGCGTCGAGCCGATAACACGAACATGAAACGCGCAAGTGCGATCGTAGCCGCCATCCTCGCGATGGGGCCGCTGCCGGCAGCGGCCCAGGCCGGACCGGCGCCGAAACCCGCGTCGCAGACGCTGGTCGATGTGGCCAAGGCGGAAGAGGCGCGGCGCAAGAACGTGCGCAAGCCGGCCAAGGTCTATACCAATGGCGACTTGAAAGGCGAGAACTCGGCCGCGGTCCCCCCGCCGCCGGCCACGCCTGCCAAGCCGGACGCGTCCGGTAACACCACGCCGGCCATCAACATCCCGGGCGGCGCGGCGCCGGCCGCCACCACCGAGACGCACGACCAGGCCTACTGGAGCGCCAGGATCGGCGCGGCGCGCACTGCCTACGACCGGTCGCGGATGTTCGCCGACGCGCTGCAGAGCCGCATCAACGCGCTCACCACCGACTTCGTGAACCGCGACGACCCCGCGCAGCGGGCGCAAATCGAAGGCGACCGCAAGGCCGCCCTTGCCGAGCTCGACCGCGTCAAGAAGGAGATGGACACGCAACAGAAGGAGATTGCGGCCATCGAAGATGAAGCCCGCCGGGCCGGCGTGCCCTCGGGCTGGCTGCGACCGGGCGTGTGAGCGCCCGGGCCGACCAGCCGGCGGCGTCGATCCTGCTCGTTGAAGACAAAGACTCGCTGCGCGCGATGCTCCGCCTGGCGCTCGAAGCGCAGGGCCATGCCGTGATCGAGGCGCGCGACGAGCCGGAAGCCGTCGCCGCGCTGCGTGATTCCCAACCGGCCATCGTGCTGTCAGACTTGCGCCTGCCCCATGGCGACGGCCTCGGCGTGCTGCGCGCCGCCAAGGAAGCCGATGCCGAACTGCCGGTGATCGTGATGACCGCGCACGGCAGCATCCAGGACGCCGTCGCCGCCATGAAGCAGGGCGCGCTGGACTTTCTGGCCAAGCCGGTCGATCCCGATCACCTGCTGCTGCTGGTCGAACGCGCGCTCGCCCAGCGGCGCCTGCTCGGCGAGTACCGGCTGCTGAAGGAAGAGGCCGCGGCCCGCCGCGGCGGGCCGCAGATCATCGGCGACTCGCCGGCCCTGCGCGAGATGATGGTGGCCATCGACCGCGCCGCCGGCAGCGACGCCACGGTGTTGCTGGAAGGTGAGAGCGGCACCGGCAAGGAGCTGTGCGCCCGCGCGCTGCACGACCGCAGCCCGCGCGCCAACGGGCCGTTCGTGGCCATCAACTGCGCCGCCATTCCCGACACGCTGCTCGAGGCCGAGCTGTTCGGCTACGAGCGGGGCGCCTTCACCGGCGCCAACCAGCGGAAGCTCGGACGCTTCGAGATGGCGCAGCGCGGCACGCTCTTCCTGGACGAGATCGGCGAGATGCCGATGACGGTGCAGGCCAAGATGCTGCGCGCCGTTGAAACCAAGAAGATCGAACGGCTCGGCGGCGGCGCCTCGATCCAGCTCGACGTGCGCATTGTCGCGGCCACCAACCGCGGCTTGCGCCAGGCCGTGGCCGCCCGCCAGTTTCGCGAAGACCTCTACTTCCGCCTGTCGGTGTTCCCGGTGAACGTACCGCCATTACGCGAGCGGCGCGAAGACATTCCCAAGCTCGCGCATCACTTCGTCGAGCGCGTGGCCCGGGACGTCGGCAAGAAAATCAGGCTGTCGCCGGAAGCCGTCGCCGAGTTGATGGCCCATTCGTGGCCGGGCAACATCCGCGAGCTGCAGAACGCCATCGAGCGCGCCGTGATCCTCGCCGACGGCGACACGCTGCTGCCGCGGCACCTGAGCCTGTCGCCGGTGCCGAAGAGCGGCTCGTCCATGGACCCCTGGGAGCGCATCGACCTGGGCGGCAGCCTGGCGGAAGCGACGGCGAGAACGGTTCGGGAAGTGGAGCGCCGGAAGATCCAGCAGGCGCTCCGGGACGCCGGCGGCGATCGCGGCCGCGCCGCGGACGTGCTTCAGATCAACTACAAGGCACTCGAAGCCAAGATGCGCGAGCTTGGAGTCACCCAGTAGGGCACCCCTTTATGGGGTGCCGCTTCTCAAGCCCTGAACCCGAGGCTCTTCAACGCCGCCCTGATCTCTTTCGGCGTCACATCCGTCAGCGTCGTCGTCTGCCCTCGCCTGGTCGCCGCCACGAAATGCAGCTTGCCGGCCACCACCTTCTTGTCGCGGCCGATGGCGGCGAGCGCCTCCTTCGGCGAGATGTCCGCGACCGGCGGCAGCGGTCCGAGGTGGGTGATCAACTCCAGGACCTCGTCGTATAGCGACGAGGGTGTCACCCCGCGGGCGACGCCGATCGAGAGCGCCGCCAGCATGCCGTAGCCCACGGCTTCGCCGTGACGGAAGCGCTTGTACTTGGTCGCGGCCTCGAGTGCATGGCCCACGGTGTGGCCGAAGTTCAGGATGCGGCGCAGTCCCGCTTCACGCTCGTCGGCGGAGACCACCTCCGCCTTGATGCGGCAGCAGGCCGCCACGAGCGGCGCCACCGCCTCCGGCTTGCGCGCGAAGATCGCCGCCAGCGTCGTTCGCATCCGATCCAGCAACGATGGGTCCGAGATCACGCCGTATTTGATCACTTCGTAGAGACCGGCCCTGAACTCGCGGCGGGGCAGCGTATCGAGCACGGTCGGGTCGGCGACCACGAGACTGGGGGCGTGAAAGGAGCCGATCAGGTTCTTGCCGAGCGGATGGTTGACGCCGGTCTTGCCGCCGATGGCGCTGTCGACCTGCGCCAGCAGCGTCGTCGGCACGTGGACCACGCGGATGCCGCGCAGGTAGGTGGCCGCGGCGAAGCCGACGAGGTCGCCGATGACGCCGCCGCCGACGGCAATCACCACGGTGGAGCGGTCGGCGCTGGCCTTGACCAGCGCGTCGTGGACGCGGGTCACGGTGGCCAGGTTCTTGGAGCGCTCGCCGTCGTCCACCAGCACCACCGCGCGATCGGCGCCGGCCTTGCGGAAGCGGGGGCCGTGAAAGCCCCACACCCGCGGGCTCGATACCAGGATGCGGCGCGGGCCGAGGCCCGCCGCGTCCATCTCCGCACCGAGGGTGTCGATGGTGCGATCGCCGATGATTACCGTGTAGCCGCCCGCGGCGGCGGTCACTCCGATGCGGGTGGGCGCCATGTACGATTGCTAGGATAACATCCTCATTCGACGACGGGACTCGCGACTGATACGATCATTTGGTGCTACGTCGTCCTGACTTCCTGGTGATCGGCAGCGGTATCGCGGGGTTGCGCGCTGCCGCCGATCTCGCGCGGGCCGGCGACGTCCTCATTCTCACCAAGGCGGCTCCCACCGAGAGCAACACCGGCTACGCGCAGGGCGGGATCGCCGCGGCGTTGGGCCCCGGCGATTCGCCCGACCTGCACGCCGCCGACACCCTGGCCGCCGGCGACGGGCTCTGCGTGGAGGCCGCGGTCCGCGTGCTCGCCGAAGACGGCGTGCGCTACACGCGCGAGCTGATCGAGTGGGGCGCGCGCTTCGACCGCGACGCCGCCGGTGAGATTGCGTTCGGCCGCGAGGGTGCCCATGGCTTGCGCCGCGTGCTGCATGCGGCGGATGCGACCGGCCGCGAGATCGGCCGCACCCTCTGGGATAAGGTGTCTCACCTGCCGCGCGTGCGCGTCGAGCGTCACGCGCGGGTGAGCCGGCTGCTGATGCGCAACGGCGCCTGCATTGGCGCCGCCTACGAAGACGAGGGCGGTACCCACATCGTGGAGGCCCCGGCGGTGCTGCTGGCCACCGGCGGCGCCGGTCACCTCTTTCGCGAAACGACCAATCCGTCCATCGCCACCGGCGACGGCGTCACGCTGGCCTGGCATGCCGGCGCCCGCGTGGCGGATCTCGAGTTCGTCCAGTTCCACCCCACCGCGCTCAGCGCGCCTGGCGCGCCCAGGTTCCTGTTGTCGGAGGCCATGCGCGGCGAGGGCGCCTACCTGCTCAACGCCGCCGGCGAGCGCTTCATGACGCGGTACGAGCCGGCCGGAGAATTGGCCTCCCGGGACCTGGTGTCGCGGGCCATCCGGCTCGAGCAGCAGCGAACGGGACAGCCCGTGTTCCTCTCGATGCAGCACCTGGACGCGGCGTGGGTCCGCTCACGGTTCCCTACCGTGGCCGCGGCGTGTCTCACCGCGGGATTCGACCTGGCCACCGATCGGGTGCCCGTGGGACCGGCGGCGCACTACGTGATGGGCGGCGTCGAGACCGACTTGTGGGGACGCACGACCGTGCCTGGGCTCTACGCGGCCGGCGAGGTGGCCTGCACGGGGGTCCACGGCGCCAACCGGCTCGCGAGCAACTCGCTGCTCGAGGGGCTGGTCTTCGGCGCGCGGAGCGCGCAAGCGATGCTCTTGCCGGTCGAGGCCGGGCAGATGGCCGAGGCAGTACGCGAGGTGTCCGCCTCCGCGGCCGAAGGCCGCTCCGGCGGGACCTCGCCGAAGCTCGCGCGCCATCTGGCGAGCGAAGGCGGGCTCATCGAAGACTCGGTCCGCGAGCTGATGTGGAACTCCGTCGGGCTCCTTCGCGACGGCGCCGCGCTCGAAGCGGCGAACGACCAGCTCGACGCCTGGTACGACGCGATCACCCGGCGCGTGGAGGCCGGGGGCCTGTCTCCGTCCGAATGGCGGCTCGCCTCGATCGTGACGGTGGGGCGCCTGATGGCCCGTGCCGCCCTGCGGCGGGAAGAAACCCGCGGCGGGCACGCCCGATCCGACTTCCCGGCCAGAGATGACGTAAACTTTAAGGTTCATATCGCCGAAAGAAACCCGGGAGCCCATGGCCGCGAAACCTAATCAAGACGAAGCCTTTGTTACGGAAATCACCAAGCAGTCGGTCGACTTCTCGAAGTGGTATCTCGACGTCGTCCGCAAGGCCGAACTGGCCGACTACTCGCCGGTCAAGGGCTTCATGGTCATCCGGCCGTACGGCTACGCCATCTGGGAGCTGATCCAGCAGCAGCTCGACCAGCGTTTCAAGGACACCGGACACGTCAACGCCTACTTTCCGCTGCTGATTCCCGAGAGCCTCCTGCTGAAGGAAGCGCAGCACGTCGAGGGCTTCGCGCCGCAGGTGGCGTGGGTCACGCGCGGTGGCGGTGAAGATCTCGAGGAACGGCTGGTCATCCGGCCCACCTCCGAGACCATTTTCGGCGTGATGTACCAGAAGTGGATCCAGTCGTGGCGCGACCTGCCCGTGCTGATCAACCAGTGGGCGAACGTCGTCCGGTGGGAGAAGGTGACGCGGCCGTTCCTGCGGACCACGGAATTCCTCTGGCAGGAAGGCCACACCGCCCACGAGACGGCGGATGAGGCGCAGGAAGAGACCATGAAGATTCTCGGCATCTACAAGGAGTTTGCCGAGAACGTGCTGGCCATGCCGGTGGTGGACGGGCAGAAGAGCGACAGCGAGAAATTTGCCGGCGCCTCGAAGACCTACTCGATCGAAGCCTTGATGGGCGACGGCCGCGCGCTGCAGGCCGGCACCTCGCACAACCTCGGCCAGAACTTCGCCAAGGCCTTCGAGATCCAGTTCCAGGGCCGCGACAAGACGCTGCAGCACGCGTGGACGACGTCGTGGGGCGTTTCGACGCGCCTGATCGGCGGCGTGATCATGACGCACGGCGACGACAGCGGCCTGATCCTGCCGCCCGCGGTGGCGCCGTGGCAGGTGGTGATTGTGCCCATCCCGCGCGGCAACTGGAAAGAAACCGTGCTGCCCAAGTGCGAAGAGATTCGCGATCAACTGAAGGCGGCCGGCATTCGCGTCAAGCTCGATGCCGACGAAAGCCAGACGCCCGGCTGGAAGTTTTCGGAGTACGAGATGCGCGGCGTGCCGCTGCGCCTCGAGATTGGCCCCAAGGACATCGAGAAGTCTGCGGTCTTCGCGGCCCGCCGCGACACCCGCGTCAAGGCCTCGATCCCGATGGCGGGCCTGGCCGATGCCATCAAGAGCCTGCTCGCCGAGATCCAGAAGAGCCTGCTCGATCGGGCGCGCACGTTCCGCGACGAGCACACCTCGACGGCCGGCACCTACGATGATTTCAAGGCGGCCATGGAAGGCCGCCCGGGTTTCGTGATCGCACCGTGGTGCGAAGAGGCGCAGTGTGAGGCCGACATCAAGGCCGAGACACAGGCGACCATTCGCAACATCCCGGTCGGCTACGACCAGGCGCCCGGCAAGCCCTGCGTGAAGTGCGGCAAGCCGGGCAAGGTGAGTGCCTGGTTCGCGAAGGCGTACTAAGATAACGGTCCGCCTGAAGGCGGACGCCACCGGGGGGAGAAGACACATGCCTCGTTACGTTGACGGATTTCTGCTGGTCGTCCCGAAGAAGCGGTTGACGGAGTATCGCGGCATCGCGCGCAAGGCCGGCAAGGTGTGGAAAGATCACGGCGCGCTCGACTACGTGGAGTGCGTCAGCGACCACCTCGAGCAGCAGATGGGCACGCCGTTCGACAAGGTGACCAGGTTGAAGGCCGGGGAAGTGGTGGTGTTCTCCTGGATCGTCTACAAGTCGAAGGCCCATCGCGACGCGGTCAACAAGAAGGTGATGAAGGACCCGCGACTCCAGGCGATGATGGCTCCCGGCGCCATGCCGTTTGACAGCAAGCGCATGAGTTACGGCGGGTTCAAGGTCCTGGTCGAGGCCTGATCCGGCGCGGCCTTGCAGCTTTATCGCGCTTCGCGCTGAACCGCGGCGGGGTCAGACCCCTCGGCGATACTTGCTCGGGGTCAGACTCCGCAAATGAAAAAGGCGGGCAACCCCTGAGGGCTGCCCGCCTTTCGAACTTCTAACTTCCTAGGTCGGCTACTGCAGCCGAATCGTCAACGCCGCGCGGCGGTTGAGACGGCGGGTCTCTTCGCGCGAGTTGTCGTGCTTCGGACGCTCTTCGCCGTAGCTCACCGTCTGCAGGCGAGTGGCGGCCACACCGCGGCTCGCGAGGTACTCGCGGACGGCGTTGGAGCGGCGCTCGCCGAGCGCGAGGTTGTACTCGGTCGTGCCGATGTTGCAGGTGTGGCCTTCAACCGTGATGCGCAGGTTCGGGTCTTCGCTCATCGCCTTGATGGCCTCGTCCAGGATGCGCGTGGCTTCGGCGCGCAGCGTGTAGCGGTCGAAGTCGAAGTGCACGTCTTCGAACGTGTATTCCTTCTTCGGCGCGGCGATCACCTGCACGGTGATGGTGTCGGTGGCGGTCATGCCCTTGCCGTCGTCCACGGTCACGGTCAGCGGCACGGCGCCGACCTGGCCCGGAGCGGTCCACGGCGTCTGGCGGTCACCCGCGTTGCCGAACGAACCCGTGGGGCTCGACCAGCGGTAGCGGAGCGTGTCGCCGTCCGGATCCTGCGCGTCGGCGGTCGCCGTGAGCTGGCGGCCCACTTCCACCGTGCACGGCTCGCAGCGCGCCTTCACCGTGGGCGGGCGGTTGGCGGGCATCGGCGGCGCCACCGGTGCGGTGGGCTGCACGACGGCCGCGGGCGGCACGTAGTTCTTGATGCCCGGCGAATAGCCGAGGCGCACCTGGAGGCCCAGGCGGTCGAAGTCGCTGTCTTCCGAGGTCACGAAGTCGCGGCGGTGCAGGTAGTACGACGCCGTGTAGCTCACGCCGGAGCCGAAGTAGAAGCCGTTGGTCGCGTGGTACTGGAAGCCGCCGAACAGGTCGCGCGTGGCGTCAGGATCCCAGGCGCCCGGCATGCCGATGGCCGCCAGCGATGGTCCGGTGTAGGTCTGTTCCTGATCGACCAGCGCCTCGCCGTGCATTTCGGCGATCACCTTGAACTTCGAGCGGCTGGGGAAGCCCGCGCCGATGCCCCAGTTGAAGCCTTGCGTCAGGTTGTAGCCGTCCGGCTGTCCGCGCACCTTGAAGCCGGCCGACGCCGTGAGCTCCACGCGCTGGTTGAACTCGCGCGAGCCAATCAGGTCGAACTGGAAGTCCGGCTTGCCCGTGCCGAGGCCGTCGTCTGCGCTCGCCGTCGGCACTTTCGCCGACACGCGCAACGCCGCGGCGTAGCCGTTGTTGGTGGCCTGCGACATCAGGTTGAACTTCGCGCCCACGGTGAGGTCGCCGAGGCCGGTGCTCCAGCCTTTGTTGATCAGGTAATCCTGCGGTTGGCCGTTGAGCGCCACCGGAACCAGGTCGGCGTCAAGGCGGCGGAAGCCCATCGCACCGAACAACTCGATGCGGTTGGTGACGCCGAAGCCAAACATGCCGCCAATGTCGGTGATGTCGCTGAAGCCTTCACTCCGGTCGAAGTTCACCAACTGGAAGGCGCCGGACCATTGGCCTTTGGGCAACGTCTCGCCCGTCGGGACGAACCAAAGTCCCGTGTCGCCAAGGATCGTGCTACTGCCGGGCCGGCTTTCTTGCGCCCAAGCACTGGATGAAGCCAAGACGCACAGCGTTAGGCCAACCGCCAAATGGCGAAGAATTTTCATACCCATACCCACACCCATACGCACAGTCTAGAGCCGAAAAAGTCCCGAAGTCAAACGTACTCCGAGCTTTAGGGTCTATTCGTCCGACTGATCCGATTTCTTGGATTTGCCAAAAAGCCAGGCTGCAACTATCCCGAACAGATACAGCACGACCATGGGGCCGCCGACCAGCAACTGGGTCACCGGATTACCGTCCGGCGTGATGATGGCGGCGACAATGAAGATGATGAGGACGGCATACTTGAAGTTCTTGAGCAGGAAGCCGGCCGAGACAATGCCCAGCCTGGCGAGCACGAACATCAGCACCGGCAGCTGGAACACCAGGCCCATGCCCAGGCACAGCTTCACGTAGAGCCCGAACACCGGGTCGATTCTCGGCGTGAACTCCATGTAGGAGTTCGAGAAGCCGGCGAAGAACTTCCACGCCGCCGGAAACACGAAGTAGTGCGAAAACGCGGCGCCGCCGACGAACAATCCCGAGGAGAAGATGACAAAGGGGATCGCGAGGCGCTTCTCCTTCGAGTACAGCCCAGGCGCGATGAAGAGCCACACCTGCCACATGATGTACGGCGAGGCGATCAGCACGCCCGTGAGCGCCGCCATCTTCATCCAGAGGAAGAAGCCCTCGCCCGGCTCGGTGAAGATCAACTTGCCGCCGGGAATGTCGGCGGTGAGGCGCTGGTAGATGAACGCCTGGACCTGGTCGATGAAGGCGAACGCGACGATGAAGCCCACCACCAGCGCCGACACCGCGTGCGTAATCCGCTTGCGCAGCTCGTCGAGGTGTTCGAGGAACGTCATCCGGCCTTCGGCCGGCTCCTCGGGTTCCTGGAACGGCGAGGCGCTCGAGGCCTGCGCGGGCAGCTCTCGAGGGTCTTCGTCCTGGTGTTGGCTGGGGAATGGAACGAGCGCCACGGCTTAGTCAGAAACCTATCTGTGCCTAATCTGTGTCTAATCGGTGGCCTAGCTGCGCGATACCGTCTCGCGAGGAGCCGCGGTGGCCTGGTCGTCGTGCGACGCGGTGTCGATCACGGTTTCCACTGGCTTGGGAGCCTTGGCCGCCTGTTCTTTCTGCTCCTCGATCTTGATCTCCTGCTCCAGCGTGTTCTGCAGCTCGGTGGAGGCCTTCTTGAACTCGTTCAAGCTGCGGCCCAGCGACTTGCCCAATTCCGGGAGCTTCCGGGGGCCAAAAATAATGAGCGCGATCACCAGGATGATGATGAGCTCGGGCATTCCGATGGAACCAAACATAAAAAAGCTCCCTTGCTAGGACAGAAACGGCCCTTTCCGGGACCCAAACGTCCAATACGGCAGTATACCCGCCTTCGCCCCACGTCACCCAGGGGCTTCGGCGGGGCAAGCCCCCAAAACCCGCCTCGGGAATCCTTGCGGACACCCGGGTAGTCAGCTAGCATCGCCCTATGCGTTACCGCTCCGTCACCGCCGCGATTGTCGCCATCGTCGTTTCCGCCGTGATCGGCGGGGTTTACGGGAAGGGCGCCCAGGCCACTGAGAACACGGTGCCGGAGCACTACCGCACCTTTACCGCGGCGCTGAGTGCTATCCAGACGCAGTACGCCGAGCCGGTGGAGTCGGACCGCCTGGTCTACGGCGCCATCAACGGCATGCTGCAGACGCTCGACCCGCATTCGAGCTTCATGGATCCCCGCAGCTACGCGCAGATGCGCGAGCGGCAGGAGGGGCGCTACTACGGCCTCGGCCTCACCATCCAATCGGTTGACGGCGACATCACCGCGGTGCGCGTGTTCGAAGGCTCGCCGGCGTTCACCAACGGCATCCGCCGCGGCGACGTGATCGCCGACGTCGAAGGCACCAACACCAAGGGCTGGACCACCGAGGCGACCGTCAACAAGCTCAAGGGTCCGAAGGGCACGTTCGTCAAGATCGGCGTGCGCCGCAAGGGGTTCGAGCGCCTGCTCGAAATGAACGTGATGCGCGACCAGGTCAGCATCCCGAGTCTGTCGGCGTCGTTCATGATCGACGCGACCACCGGCTACGTCGGCGTCACCGACTTCGCCGAGCACACCGACGAGGATCTCGGTCTCGCGCTCGAGGCGCTCGCCAGGAAGGGCATGAAGCGCCTGGTGTTCGATCTGCGCGGCAATCCCGGTGGCCAGCTCGATCAGGCGATCCGCATCACCAATCGCTTCATCCCCAAGGGGGCGATGATCGTCTACACGCGCGGCCGCGTCGCCAACTCCGACTCCGACTATCGCGCCACCGAGACACCGGACTTCACGAGCATCCCGATGATCACGCTGGTCAACCGCAATAGCGCCAGCGCGTCGGAGATCGTGTCTGGCGCGCTGCAGGACTACGACCGCTCGCTGGTCGTCGGCGAGACCACGTTCGGCAAGGCGCTGGTGCAGTCGGTGTATCGCGTGAGCGGCGGCGCCGGCCTGGCGCTGACCACGGCGCGCTACTACACGCCGAGCGGCCGCCTGATCCAGCGTCCGTGGGACGGCACCTTCGACGAGTACCTCACCTACACGCTGAAGGATCAAAGCGAGCGCGCGAAGACGCCGGACCAGTTGAAGTACACGACCGGCGGCCGCAAGGTCTTCTCGGGCGGCGGTATCGAGCCGGACCTGCGCTTCGACGGCCCGGTTGAAGGCTTCTCGCCCACGCGCTTCGGCCGTGCGCTGCAGGGCCGCGGCCTGTTCGCCGGCTACGCCGAGCAGTACAGCGCCGACGGCGACACCCGCATCGGCCACTCCGGCCCGTCGCGCAAGATCGTGCGCAAGGGCTTCGTCGTCGACGATGCGATGGTGGCCGAGTTCAAGAGCTACGTGACCGGCCGCAACGTGAAGATCGAGGAAGACGCGTGGGCGAAAGACATCGACTTCATCCGCGCCATGATCCGGTACAACATCGACGAGGCCGTGTTCGACATCGCCACGGCACGTCAGCGCCTGGTCACGGTTGACCCGCAGGCCCGGTTCGCCATTTCCAAGTTCCCCGAAGCCGAGAAGCTCCAGGAACTGGCGAAGAACCGCCCGGCCCAGCCCTGAAAAATTGGGGCCACGCCCCTAAATATTGGGTCTACGTTCAGCCTTGCCACAACAGGCAGGGCTTGTTAGACTTGCCACGTTTCCTCCAAGTCAGCCTGCAATGCATCTCGAACGCCTAGAAATCTCAGGATTTAAGTCCTTCTCGGATCGGTCCGAGCTGGCATTCGACCGTGGCGTCACCGCCATTGTCGGACCCAACGGCTGCGGTAAGTCCAACGTGGCCGACGCGCTGACGTGGGTGCTCGGCGAGCAAAGCGCCAAGAGCCTGCGCGGCGACAAGATGGAAGACGTCATCTTCAACGGATCCGATGCGCGAAAGCCCACCGGCGCCGCCGAAGTCCGTCTCCGTTTCGGCAATGTCATCGTCCCGCCGTCCCTGATGAAGGAGATGGGCGAGGAAGCCCCGGCCCGCGAGGCCAACGGCAACGGCAACGGGAACGGCAACGGCCACCACCCCGACGTGGCGGCGCTGCTCGAACCGACGACCCGCGAGGTCGAGGTGACGCGCCGCCTGTATCGATCGGGCGAAAGCGAATACCTGATCGACGGCCACGCCTGCCGGCTGAAAGACATCCACGAACTGCTGATGGACACCGGCCTCGGACAGAAGGCCTACGCCATCATCGAGCAGGGCAAGATCGGGATGATCCTCAGCTCGCGCCCGACCGATCGGCGCCAACTGATCGAAGAAGCGGCGGGGATCACCAAGTACAAGGCGCGCCGGCGCTCGGCCGAGCTCAAGCTCGAAGCCGCGCAGCAGAACCTGACGCGCCTCGACGACATCGTCTACGAAATCGACAAGCAGCGCGGCTCGCTGAAGCGCCAGGCCGCCAAAGCCAAGCGTTACACGCGCCTGCGCGACGAGATGCGCCGGTGGGAGAAGGTGCTGTTCGCGCGGCGGTATCGCACGCTGTCGGACGCCATCGAAACCGCGCGCGCCCGCCTCGCCGAGGCGCGGAGCAACGAAACCTCCGCCGCCGCCCGTCTTGCCGAAGTTGAAAACGACCTCTCGCGCATCCGCATCGAGCTGGCCTCGGCCGACGCCGCGGCCACCAGCGCGCGCGAAACGGTGCACGGTCACGAGCTCGAGATCAACCGCCGGCAGCAGCAGATTGCGCTGGATACGCAGCAGGCCGAGATGCTCCGGGCGCGGGCGAACGAGCTCGAGGCCGAACGGCAGCAGCTCGAGGACCGCCGCGAACCGGAACGCCTGGCCCTCGACGGCCGTCGTGCCGCCGCCGGTGAAGCCGCCGCCGCCCGCGACGAAGCCGCGGCCCTCGCGGCCGAAGCCGGCGACGAGTACGCGCGGGCGCAACTGGCGATCGAAGCGCTCGAGCAGGACGTCGAGCGCGCGCGCGCCGATGTCTACGCGGTGCTGAACACGATCACCGCGCTCAATGCCGCCCACGACAACGCCGCCGCCCAGCGCGAGCGCGCGATGGCGGCCTCCGGCCGTCTCGAACTCGAAGCCAGCGAGCTGGCCGCCGAGCTCGAGAAGGCCCGCGCCCAGCGGCAAATGGCCGCCGAAGCGCTGCGCCGCGCCCAGGACGGCCTCGACGCCGCCAAGGTGGCGCGTGCCGCCCGCGAGTCGGAGCTGGCCAGCGCCCGCATCGAGCACGAATGGCGCGCCCGCGAGGTCCGCTCGCGCGAGCACGACCTCGCTGCGATGAGCGCGCGCCTGCATTCACTGGAAGAGATCGACAGCCACCGTTCGGGTTTCGCCGACGCCGCCCGCATGGTGCTGGTGAACGCCAACGGCAAGGTCGGCCAGATGGGCGCGCTCGCCGACTTCATCGAAGTGGAGCCGAAGTACGAGCGGGCCGTCGAAGCCTGCCTCGGCGATCTGCTCCAGCACGTGGTGGTCGAACGCCTCGAGCACGTCTCGGCCGGATTGAAGTTGATCCGCCAGGAGAACGCCGGCCGCTGTGGATTCATCGTCGGCCGTCCCGATGACGGCTCGGCGGCCGCCAGGTATTCGGGATCGGGTGAGGGTTCCTTCGTGGAAACCCCGATGACCGCCTTCGGCGGCACCGCGGACGCGCCGGGTGAAGACGCGGGGGCGCACTTGGGTGCGCCCGCCGGCGCGCTGGCCCTGTCGTCGGTGGTTCACATTGGCGGCCCGTTCCCGCAGGCGATTCACGCCGTGCTGGGCGGGGCGTTGATCGCCGACTCGTTCGAAGCGGCGGCGCGCATTGCGCCGACCGTGCCGGGCCCCGTCGCCACGCTCGAAGGCGACGTGTTCCGCGGACGCTACGTGGTGACCGGCGGCGACAAGGCCGAGTCGCGCGGCATTCTCGGCACCAAGCGCGAGATCAAGGAACTGCGCGAGAAGGTCGCGGAGTCGAAGTCGGCGCTCGAGCAGTTGATTGCCGAGACCGCCGGATTCGAACAGACCATCGCGCACGCCACCGCCGCCATTGCCGGACTGTCGGCGGAATTCCACCGCCAGGAAAAGGCCATTGTCGGCGTCGAAGGCCAGGCCCAGCGCGCGGCGGAAGACGAGTTCCGCGTGCAGCAGCGCACCGAGCTGGTGCGGACCGAGATCAGCCGCGTCACCGAGGAGATTACCGGGCTCGACGCGCGCCAGGCGGAGGCTCGCGAGTCGATCGCGCGGCTGAACGAACAGCGGGTCGAGGCCGACCTCACCTTGTCGGACGCGCAGCGCCAGCTCGCCGAGGCGCGCGACCGGGCGGAAGGCCTCAGCCTGAGGGCCGGCGAGGCGCGCGCCGCGCATGCCGGCCTGGTCGAGCGCAGCGCCGCCGCCCTGGCCGAAGTGGCCCGGATGGAAGACGCCGCCGCCGAACTCGAACGCCGCGTGCAGGCGTGCACCCGCGACGTCGCGCTCATGCGCGACCAGCGCGAGCGCCTGCTGAACGCGATTGCCGACGGCCAGCGGTTGATGGACGAAGACATCGGCAGGCTCCAGGGCCTGCGCGAGGACATGCTCGTCGCCGACGAGCTCGCCCTCACGATCAGGCAGTCGACGGAGAAACAGGAAGAAGTGATCCGCGACGCCCGCCGCGCCGTGGATGCCCTGCGCGCCCTCGCCGCCGAAGTGGACGTGCAGCGCGCCACCGCCGAGTCGGACCTGACCCACCTCGCCCAGCAGTCGGTGGACACCGTCAACGCCACGCTCGACGAGATCCGCGAGCAGGTGGCGGAGATGGAAGCGGCCGGCCAGATCGAGCCCGACGTGCGCGCGATTCGCGCCGCCGAAGCGGCCGAGCCGGACGAAGAGGACGAATCCGCCTACGCTCCTGCAGATTCTGAGGAGCTACGGCGAGACCTCGCCGAAGCTGCCTCCGGCAGCGAAGGCGGGGCCGCGGTCCGCATGACCGCGGAAGAGGCGATCAGCGAACTGCGCGACAAGATCGACCGCATGGGCCCCGTCAACATGATGGCGATCGAGCAGTCGAAGGAGCTCGAAGAGCGCCACCTGTTCCTCTCAACGCAACGCCAGGATCTGATCGACTCGATCGCGCAGACCAACGAAGCCATCGGTAAGATCGACGAGACCACGCACGCCCGGTTCCGCGAGGCGTTCAGTGCCATCAACGAGAATTTCCAGGGAATGTTCGCGACGCTGTTCGGCGGCGGCAAGGCTGGCATCACGCTGCTTGATGAGAACGATCCGCTCGAGAGCGGCATCGACATCATCGCCTCGCCACCCGGCAAGCGCCTGCAGAGCGTGATGCTGTTGTCCGGTGGTGAAAAGGCGCTGACCGCGATCGCGCTGATGTTCGCCATCTTCAAGTACAAGCCGAGCCCGTTCTGCCTGCTCGACGAAATCGACGCCCCGCTCGACGATGCCAACATCGGGCGGTTTATCGACATGCTGAAGTCGATGATGGACAAGACCCAGTTCATCATCATCACGCACAGCCGCAAGACCATGGAGATCGCCGATCGGCTCTACGGCGTGACGATGGAAGAGCCGGGCGTGTCGAAGCTCATTTCCATCCAACTCAACTAACGCGCTGGTGGTGGCCAGCACTTGCCGTGCTGGCCACGCATGCCGACCACGCCCGTTGCCGCCCCGCGGCCCGCAGGTTCTGCGGCGGCGGCCGCCTACTTGGCGGCCGCGCCCTTCTTCGTCACCAGTTTCTGCACGCGCCAGTTGATCAGCTCACCGACCCAGATTTCGTTTTCGGACGGGCAGGCGATCGCGTGGATCCAGCCAAACTCGCCGAGGTTGCGGCCGGGCTGGCCGTAGACGCCGAGCAGCTTGCCCTCGAGCGACACCTTGTAGATGCGGCTCGGATAGAGGTCACCGACAAACAACACCGGGTTCGGACCCGGCGTCATGCAGAGCGCGTCGGGCGCGCCGGGCGCTTGCGATCCGGTCTTGGCATTGGGCGCCTCCTGACCGTAGACGATCTTGCCGCGCGTGGTGTCGACCGGAATGTCGATGGTGAACTCGCGGAGGAACTTGCCCGAGGTGTCCAGCACCTGAATGCGGCGGTTGCCGCGATCGGCGACGTAGATTTCATCCTTCGGCGACACCGCGATGCCATGCGGGGTATCAAACTGTCCGGGGCCGTTGCCGAGCGATCCCCAGCTGGCGACCCATTCGCCCTTCGCGTTCACCTTGGCAACCCGCGAATTGACGTAGCCGTCACTGAAGTACGAATTGCCTTGCGAGTCCCAGGCGACGTCGGTCGGCTGGTTGAAGACGTTGTCACGATGCACCGGGACCGGATTGCGCGGATTGTTGTTGGCCGGGATGGTGACCGGCAGGCCGGCGCGCTGAAGCAGCCCGGCCATCTGCGAGGCATAGTCCGGCGGCACGTCCAGGTGAGACGACTCACCCTTGCGGCCGAACACCCACACCACGCGACCCTGCGGGCTCATCTTCAGGATCATGTTCGAGCCCTTGTCGACGATCCAGATGTTGTCCTGTTTGTCGATGCGCACGGCGTGCGCGTAGGCCCAGGCGAACAGGTTCTTGCCGATCTCTCGAACGAACTTGCCTTTGGGATCGAACTCGAGCAACTGCGCGGCGGTGGCCATGTAGGCCGGACCGGTCGAGTTGCCGCGCGAGAAGACGAAGATGTGGCCCTTCGAGTTGACCGCCAACCCGGCGATCTCGCCGAAATGCACATCAGGCGGAAGCGTCAGCGGATCGGGCACCGACTCGAACGGCAGATCCGGCACCGCCGGCGTTTGCGTGGACACCGGCAACAGCGTCCAACCAACCAGCAGCACAGTCAGAATCAGAGTTCTCACGACGACCTCCACAAATGAGTGACAGGAACGCAACGGGATCCCGAGGGTGGCGACCTCTCGGCGGGCTGAAATATATCAGGTTGGCGGATCTCATGCTGTTCCCCTTCACGTGATCGAGGTTGCTGTATACACTTGAGCCAGGCTAAAGGAGCAGTCGATGGCACGTCTCACGAGCGTAATACTGAGTGGCGCCCTGGTGGCGGTGTTCGCGGCTAACGCGCCGGCGCAAGCGCCCAAGGACAATCCCAAGTGCGAACCCAATCCGGTGTTCAACCGGTTTGCCGGAGAGGTGATGGGGAGCTGCGAGCGCGCCCGCTTCAGGGAGCTCGAGCTGTACCGATGGAAGACGCCTGACGACCCGAAGTCCGGCGCCGCGGTGCACAAGGTCGAGGGCGAGTACTGGTATTACTTCAACGACATCGCGCGGGACGCCAAGGGCCTCTTCCCCGGTAAGCTGGAGGTGCGGCGGAACTTCGAGACCGCAGTTCGCCAGGCCAAGGGCGACGTGCTCTCCACCGACTCCAGTGCGGTCTACTATCGCATCCGCAAGGGGAACGACGAGTTCTGGGGCCAGGCGGGTTGCGGGCGGGGCGGCGACGATTGCTCGGCGATCATGCACAAGATCATCCGCGTCGCGGCGATGGAGCAGTCGGTGGTGGTGTCGGCCGAGCAGATCGCCAAGGCCATGGGCGCCGAAGGCAAGGTCGTGTTCTACGGCATCTACTTCGACACCGACAAGGCCACGCTGAAGGCCGAATCGGCGCCGACCCTGGCCGAGATGGCGAAGTGGCTCAAGACCAATGCGACCGCCAAGGTGTTCATCGTCGGCCACACCGACATGCAAGGCCCGGTCGAACGCAACCGGACCCTGTCGCGCGATCGCGCCGCGGCGGTGATTGCGGCGCTGGTGAAGGACCACGGGATCACGGTCGATCGGCTGTCCGCCGACGGCGTTGGCCCGCTGGCCCCCGCGGCCAGCAATGCTGACGAAGCCGGCCGGGCGAAGAACCGCCGGGTTGAAATGGTGCTCCGCTAGCTTTCGGTATCGGGAGGGAGATTCGCATGCCTGTCGTCCTTGTCCTGTTCCTGCTTTGCGCAACCGGTGCCGAGGCGCAGAGCAACTCGGATGACCTCACCAGGACGGTGGCGGTCTACGAGTTGACGATGCCGCGCATCGAGGGCTACGGCGCGGTGATGGCGGGCATCGCCGACTGGGCGGGCAAGGACCCCAAGGCCGTTGCGGCCATGATGGGGCGCGCCCCGAAGGGTCCGATGTCGGTGCAGGACTCGGCCGCGATCTTCGAGAAGGAACCGGCCGTGAAGTTGCTGCTCGACAAGCACAAGGTCACCGGCCTGGACATGGTGGTGCTGCCCATGGCGGTGATGCAGGCGCAGGTCGCGGCGCTGGGCGAGTCGCAGGGACGCACGTTTCCGGCCGATCGCATCAACCCCAAGAACATCGCGTTGGCCAAGGCCAACGGGGCCGCGATTGATGCGGTGATGAAGAAGGCCCAGGCCGACCGCGTTCGCGCGTTTCCGCAGCCGCAGTAGGGGAGCGCGCCGGGGCAGAGGCCCGGCAGCCGGCAATGACGCTACTCGTCGGCTGGAATGGCGGTGACGGAGTAGAGGGCGATGCGCGCCAGGGAAATCGACGCCGTGTCGTTCACCCAGAAGCGGTACTCGAGCGAGCGGGCGTCGCGCGGCAACGAAAAATCGACCTGTGCGACAACCTGCGACGAACCCGTCGGCGAGGGCACCGCCTGCCGCTCGATTCGCTCGCTACCATTCCAGACCTCGACGTACCCGAGCGGCAGGCCGCCCGACGCGCTGACGGTGCCTTCCCATCGGGCGCGGTAAGTCCCGGCCTTCATGGGGATGCCCGGCCCGAACTGCAGGTAACCCTGACGGGCGGTCGTGCTTAGCCTGCCGGCTTGCGGGTCGCGAACGCCCACGTCGGTCAGAAAGCGGTCGTTGTCGGCGCGAATCGACAGCGCGATGGGCCGATGCTTCTCGTAGGTGCGCCGCATGTTCCGGTCGGGCCCGAGATTCAGCGCCCAGATCGAGCGGTACCGGGACCATCGCCACAGCGGCCCGCGCGTCACCTCCCTCAGCCGGTCGTAGTACGCGTGCAAGAAAGGGTCGGTGAGCAGATTCTGGTTCAGCTCGTTCGATTCGAGGTAGCCGTCCGGCAGGTCGCGGAGATAATGGCTGGCCCAGAACTCGAAATACACGCGCGGCGACACCGGCAACCGCGCCAGCAGCGGATCCGCCAACGCCATGGTGTCGATCACGTGCTTGGTGGGACCCGCGTTGAGCCCGAACAGGCCGATACAGCAGACCACCACGGCATGGCGGTCGCTGCCCGTCATGCTGACACCCTGGCGGGCGTACGTCGAATCGGGAAGCAGCCGGAACGGCGCGTAGCCCAGCACATTGCTCCCCTGATGCGTGAAGCCGCGTTCATCCTTGATCCCGTTTTGTGTGCGCCACGACCACCCGCCATCGGTCGACGCCGTGGTCTTGATCGGCGCCAGCGGCATGATCACGTTGTAGAGCACGAGACCGGCGCCCAGCCACGGGACGAGGCGGGTCTCGATGACCGGCACGATGGCGATCACGGCCACCAGGAACGGCAGGGCGAAGAAGCGGCCGCTCATGAAGTCGCCGCCAATGTCGACGGTGTAGCCCACCGAGACCAGGGCCGAGAGCGCCGCCAGGCGCGCATGACCCTTCATGCTGGCGGCGACGACGAGGGCCAGCGCGATGGTGCCGATGGTGAGAGGGTCGAAACGGATGCTGTTGAACAGGTACGCCACGCCCTGCTCATGCTGCAGGAACGCCGGTAGGTCGTTGGCGACCTTCGCGTAGTAGGTGTTCGGCAGGGGGAACCCGTAATAGAACGTGGCAAACGCCACCCAGGCGAGAGCCGGCGACCCGCCAATCAGGATGGGGCGGACGATCGCCGAACGGTGCTCGCGAGCGGCGCGCCACAGCAGGCCGATGAGCGGCACGACGTACAGCAGCACCGCGTCGGGCCGGTTGACGAAGGCCAGCGATGCCACCACGATGTACCAGCGCAGTTCCGCCGGCGTGATGCCGGTGTCGTGCCGGCGATTGAGATAGCGCGTGTAGAAGAGCGCCAGCAGGAAGTAGCTCAGCGGGTACTCCAGACCCGACGAGGTGTAGTCCACCAGGGCCTTCGAACTGAGCAGCCACGCCACCGTCAGCGCCGCTCCCCCGAGTGTGCGGACGCGGCGAAGCAGGACCACGCCGGCCGCCACGTTGAAGGCCCACGACAGTGCCGTCACGGTGAAGAAGAACTCGCCGGTCAGGGCGTGGGGACCGGCGATGGCGAGTGCCCAGAGGGGATGCGTGAAAGACTGGACGCGCTCGTCCGGGTTATAGGTCAGGCCGTAGCCGTTGACGAAGTTCCACACGGCACGGAACGTGATGGCGGCGTCGTCGGCAATCCACGCGTTGGCCAGGAAGACGTAGCTGAAGACCACCAAGAGCGAACCAAGAACCAGGCGGGTGGTTCTGGCGTCGGTCGATCCCCAATCGGCCGGCGAGACAGCGGGAAACTGGGAGGGATGTGAAATGTAAATGGGCCTTGGCGGAGGAGTCTACCGCGTTCCTGACGGCCGGGCAACGCGCCGCTCAGTGGACTTAAGAACGCCGTCCGGGTGGCATTGTCGGTCGACTGAACTTGCCGCGTGCAGAGTTCGTAAACTGTTTAGAGGTACTCGCATGCGCAGCAAGACCGCCCTGCTCGGGCTCGTTCTGACCGCCGGACTCAGCGTTGCCGCCTGCGACATCCAGGCGGGCGGCGAGGGCGGGCTTTCGTTCGGGATTGCCTCCGGCAAGGCCCAGGACACCTGGACCCGCACCTACACCCTGGCCGACCAGGGGCGCCTCGAAATCATCAACGTGAACGGCCGCATCACGGCCGAGCCGGCGACCGACGGCAAGGTCACGGTGGAGGGCCGCCGCACGGCCAAGGGGTCCACCGACGAGGCCGCCAAGGAAAACCTGGCCAAGATGGAAATTCGCGAGGAAGTCAGTGGGGACCGGGTCAGGGTCGAGTCACGCCCCCCGCGCCTGAGCGGCTTCAGCGGTCACGAAGTCGAGTGGACCATCAAGGTTCCGGCCGGCGTGATTGTTGACCTGCGCACCGTCAACGGCGGCATTCGCCTCACCGGTCTCGCGGGCGAAGTGCACGCCAAGACCACCAACGGCGGCGTCAAGGGCAGCAACGTCAACGCCCGGATCCTCGAGGCCTCGTCCGTGAATGGCGGCATCGAAATCGAGTTCGGCGGTCCGCTCGAGGCCGGCGGCACGGTCGACATCGAAACGGTGAACGGCGGGGTCGAGCTGGGCTTGACCTCCGACAGCAAGGCCACCATCACGGCGCGCGCGGTGAACGGCGGCGTGCACGTGACCGACCTCGACGTGCAGAAGCAGGAACAGTCATCCTCGTTCGAGTCGAAGCGCCGGCTCGAGGGCACGCTGAACGGCGGCGGCGCCAAGGTCACCATCAGCACCACCAACGGCGGCGTCCGCCTCTCGCGGTCGGGCGGGCCGACCACGTAATTCAGCCCCAGGTCCTAGGTCCTGGGTCCTGCGCCAGCAGCCGCGGGGTTACACTGGCTGCTGATTCGTGAACGAAGACAAGTCCACCCGCTACCACCGCCTGCGCCGGCGCGCCGACCTCCTGGGGACGGCGGGCGCCGGCTTCGTGCTGTTGACTCTCATCCTGACCGGCGCCGCCCTGCGGATGCGCGAGTGGGCCGCGGCGGCCTCGAGCCTCATGCCCGGCGGCCTCGATGACGTGCTGACGGTCGCGGTGCTGACCGCGATGCTCGTGCTGCTGCTGCAGATCGTCGAGCTCCCGTTCGCGTTCTACCAGGGACACCTGCTCGAACATCACTACGGGCTGTCGACGCAGTCGGCCGGCCATTGGCTGGTCGATCAGGCGAAGGGCGTCGTGCTGGGGCTCGCGCTGGCGATCCTCGGCGCCTCGGTGGTGTTCATTACGCTGAGAAGCTGGCCAGGGCAGTGGTGGTGGCTGTCGGCCGCCGTCTTTACGGTGGGCATGGTCGGCCTGGCGCAGCTCGCGCCGGTCGTGCTGCTGCCGATCTTCTACAAGTTCAAGCCGCTCGATCGCCCCGCCCTGGTGGCGCGGTTGCTGGCGTTGGCCCAGAAGGCCCGGACCGACGTGGTCGGCGTGTTCGAGTGGGTGCTCAGCGGCCACACCAGGAAGGCGAACGCGGCGCTCGCGGGCCTGGGGCACACGCGCCGCATCCTGCTGTCGGACACGCTGCTCGCGGATTACTCGGAGGATGAAATCGAGGTCATCCTCGCGCACGAACTGGCGCACCACGTGCATCGCGATCTCTGGCGTGGCATCGCGGCGCAGACGCTGCTGCTCGTGGGCGGATTCTTCGCCGCGGATCTCGTGCTGCGGCGGGTGGCCGGTGCGGCGGGCCTGCGCGGCCTCTCCGATCCGGCGGCGCTGCCCATCCTGATGCTGGTCGCCGGCGCCTGGTCGTTCCTGATGCTGCCGCTGGTGAACGCGCTGTCGCGCGCGCAGGAGCGGGCCGCCGACCGCTACGCGCTCGACACGACACGCAATGTTGACGCGTTCGTCACGGCGATGAGGCGGCTGTCGCAGCAGAATCTGGCGGAGGAGTATCCGTCCGCGCTGGTGCGGTGGATCTTCTATTCCCACCCGCCCATCCGCGAGCGGATCGAGGCGGCGCGGGCCTTTTCAGCAGGAGATCGATGATGCCGCGTAGAGCCCTTACACTTGTAGCGTCCGGCTTCAGCCGGACCATGGCCCTGGGAGCCCTGATCCTGCTCATGACCGGAACCGGAGAGGCGCAATACACGAAGAAGACCGTCGTCGCGCACCGCGGCGCGTCGGCCTACGCGCCCGAGCACACGCTGGCGGCCTATCGCCTCGCCATCGAGCAGGGCGCCGACTACGTCGAGCAGGACTTGGCGGTAACCAAGGACGGCGTCTTGATCTGCCTCCACGACGCCAGCCTCGAGCGCACCACTAACGTCGAGGAGCTGTTCCCGGGCCGGGTGAGCACGCAGACCATCGAGGGGAAGACCCGCAAGGCCTGGCTCGCCAACGACTTCACGCTGGCCGAGATCAAGACGCTCGATGCCGGTTCGTGGTTCGACAAGAAGTTCGCCGGCGAGAAGGTGCTGACGTTCGACGAGGCCATTGCCGCCATTCGCGGCAAGGCCGGGATCTTCCCGGAGTTGAAGACCCCCGAAATCTACGCCGGGCGCGACGTCAAGTTCGAGGAGATGGTGGCGGCCGCGCTCGATAAGAACGGGCTGCGCGGGCCCAAGGCGGATCCGAAGACGCCGGTCATCCTGCAGACGTTCGGTCAGCCCAGCGCGCGCAAGCTGGCACAGATGAAGATCGGCGTGCCGGTGGTGCTGCTGCTCGGCAACGCCGAGGGGTTTGAATCCGCGGCGGCCGTGACGGCGTGGAAGGGCGTGGTGCAGGGCTTTGGCCCGGCGAAGCAGATCGTGCTGAAGAACCCCGACTTCGTGAAGTGGGCGCACGCCGAAGGCATGACGGTCACGCCGTATACGTTCCGGTCGTCGGATCCCGGTGGCTTCAAGGACGTGACCGCGGAGATGAGCCACCATCTCTACACGCTCGGTGTCGATGCGTTGTTCACCGACAACCCCGACAAGTTCCCGCGGAAGTGACTACTTCGGCTTGACGACGAGCGTGCCCTTCATGTCCTGGCACGCCTCGTCGGTGGTCAGGTTGCAGTAGAAGGGGAACGTGCCGGCCTGGTCGGCGCGGAACTCGAAGGTGGTGGTCTGCCCGCCGGCGGCGCGCTTGACGATGCGGTAGGCGTCGATGGCGAAGCTGCTGGGCCGGTCTTCGCTCTTGAGCGTGATCTTCACCAGGTCGTCTTGCGACACTTCCAGCCGGTTGGGCGTGAAGGTGTGGTCCTTGGCGATGATGGTGAACTCGCGCCGGTTGGGCGCCTGTTCCTGCGCGCCCGCCAGCATTGGCCAGGCGAGGGCGACGGCGAGGGCACCTGCGAGCATGACGCGCATGGGGTAATTGTACGACGTCGGCGTGTGCTTCGCGTCCCTCGCGGTTGAGGAAGGCTACTCGCGACGCTGGTATTGAGGCCCTAAAAGCGGAACAGC
Organism: Vicinamibacterales bacterium; assembly: GCA_041659285.1. Classification (NCBI taxonomy): domain Bacteria; kingdom Pseudomonadati; phylum Acidobacteriota; class Vicinamibacteria; order Vicinamibacterales; species Vicinamibacterales bacterium. The sequence goes on from JBAZYO010000003.1 coordinate 164,950, forward strand.
CGGTTGACCTTGACCACGAAGGCCTTGTTCCGCAGGCCGGGGTACCCCGCCGTCGTGGTGTCCCGTTCGTCTGTATAGACGACGAAGATTTCGCTGCCCGGGCGATATTCCCACCGGAAGCGGAAGTTGCTGCTGAAGCTATGGTCGCTCGAGTTGTACTGCAGCAGGGCGCCCAGGAAGCGCAGGGGCGAGAAGGCGTAGTCGACGCGGACCCGTGCCAGCGTCGTGGTGAAATCCCCGGCCGTGAGGGTGGCGTGGTTCACCGTCAGGGATGGCTCGGCAGAGAGCTGCTTCATGATGGCCAGGCGCGCGCCGCTCAGCGTGAGCGAGGTCAGCCGGCCATCGTAGAACTGCCCGGTCTGTACGGCCACGGTCCCCGAGGCGCGCCGCTGCTGGCCGAACGCGTAGCTGGTCTTGATGCTGTTGAAGGGGTATGCGCCCGGCCGAATGACGACACCGGGTGACACCGTGAAGGGACGCAGCAGCAATTCGTAGTCGACGTTGACGTCGAACACGAACTGGTCGCTGTTTTGGAACTCGGTCAGGAAGTGCGCGGTCCGGCTGCTCGACTCGACGTCGTGCGAGCGGTTGACCAGGTACTCCGCCGCGCCCTCGAAGACGTAGCGGCGCACGCGCCGGCCCCGGCGCATGCGGGGGCTGAAGCGGGCCGAGCCGAACGTCCGGCCGAAGCCCCGGCGCTGCACGAAGCCGATTTCTGGGTAGTAGTTCGCGCCGACGTCCAGATGGTCGAGGCGGGCGCCGTAGCGATCGGCGGAGTACTCGACACGGCCCTGATAGCTGTCCTCGTCGCCCTGCCGGTTGGGTGACTCGCTGCGCGCGTAGTAGGCGTTGGCGGTGACGTTCTGGAAGAAGGAGAAGGCCCCGTCGACGCCGTAGGACTGGTTCGCGCCCGCCGCGGACGGGGAGTGCGACCGGTTGGTGAAGATCGCCCCGATGTTGCTCCGGCGCAGAATGTCCTGCCGCACGCGCAGCACCGTGAAGTTGGTGCGCGGTGTGCACTGGCTGAACGGCGCGGCGCACGCGTCCGGGTCGATCCCATTGGGCGACTCGTAGCCGGTCTCCATGTTCATCGCGCCAAAGGCCGTCTTGCCCATCGTCCCCGTCACGCGCCCCCCGGCGATGATGGGGACTTGGCGGCCGTTGTTGAGGCCGATGCGGCGCGTGAAGAAGAGCTGGGGCGCGTTGGTGTTGATGCTGGTTTGGCCGGTGAAGCCCGCCTGGCCCGACGCGCGGGCGAACTCAAAGGTGCCGCGTCCTTCGAGGAAGAAGTCGCGCTTTTCTGGAAAAACCACCGGGAAGCGCGTGAGGTTCACCTGCTGCTCGTCCACTTCAACCTGCGCGAAGTCGGTGTTGACGGTGAGGTCGGCGGTCATGTTGGCGTTGATGCCGTACTTGGCGTCGAGCCCACCGGTGGCATTGAGGTCGTTCAGGAGCGGCGGCGTGCGGACCGCGTCGGTGGTGAGCTTCGAGATCCCGTACGGCTTGAGCTCAACGTTCTTGGCGGCGGGCGGGAGGTCGAGTCCGACCAGCGTGGCCGCCGCCGATGCCCGAAAGATGCTGGTGACGCCGCCCGTCGATGCCGGCACGAAGGTCAGGTGCGTCCACTCGTTCTTGCGGCGAATCGCCCGGCGAATCTGGATGCCCCACTCCTGGTTTGCGCCCGACACGTAGCGGATGGACTTGAAGGGAATGGCCATCTCCACCGTCCACCCGCCCTCGAAGCGTCCCGTGCGCACGAACCACACGGGATTCCAGTCGGCGTTGGGGTTGCCCTCATTGGTCACCACCTGGTCGGCGCGGGCGCCGAGCGGATTGGTGTAGAAGTTGAAGCCGTTGCGCCGGTCGTGGAAGGTGTCGATCATCGCGCCGAACATGTCGTTCTGCCGCAGTTGGCTGGTGTCGCGCCTGAGCTCGTTGGCCGTCCACTCTTCGGGGGGCGCCGAGTCCCAGCACCGGCACGACAGGTAGAAGTTGTTCTCGTCGTACGAAATCCACGCCTCGGTCCGCTCAGTGGCGGGCTCGCCCTCGTTGGGCACCGTCTGGATGAAATCACTGACCGATTTCACCTGCGTGTACATCGGCTCATCCAGCACGCCATCCATGTTGAGCGGTCTGGCCAGCTTCGTGGCCCGCACCACGACGCGGCCGTTGTCGCCGCGCACGATCACCTCCGGTGCCACGGGCGCCGGTGGCTCCGGGGCGCCGGGCAGGTTGAACTGCCGGCGGGCCTGGCGCTGTCGGGCGGGGGCACCGGTTGCGGCCGGGGCCCCCTGGCGGCCACCTGCGACGGCCGCGCCGGGAAGACCGAAAACCGCGGCCAGCACGGCGACGGCGAAAAGGGCAGGGCCGGGACGTAACCGACCAGAGAACTCACGGGTACCAACAACGAAGATCACGGGACTTTCCCTGTTTGAGGTGATGAGTGCGTGGACCGATCGTCCGGGCCGGAAATTGTACCTGTCGGGTGTGTTCCCGACGAGAAGCGCCCTCCCGACCCGCCTTCGCGCTTGCGCGCTTCGGCGAGGCAAGCAGGAAGTGCGATCCCGACGGGAGGTGTCCTCCCGTCGGGATCCGTAAGACCTAGCGCGGGCCGCGATCGCGGCGGGGACCACGGTCGCCGCGCGGGGGACGGTCGCCCTCGGGCGCTGACGGAGCGCCCTCGGCGGCACCCGAGTCGGCCGGCGGTGCGCCGCCCTCTTCGGGGGTGATCAGCGCCTTGCGCGACAGGCGGATCTTGCCGGTCGGGTCGATGTTGATCACCTTCACCAGCACCTGCTGGCCTTCCTTCAGCTCGTCACGCACGTCCTTGACGCGGTAGTGCGCGATTTCCGAGACGTGGAGCAGGCCGTCGGTGCCGGGCATGATTTCGATGAACGCACCGAAGTCGGTGATGCGCTGCACCTTGCCGAGGTAGGTCTTGTCGAGCTCGGCGGTCTGGGTCAGTTCCTGGATCATGCCGATGGCCTTGAGGGCCGCGGCCTCGTCGGCCGAGGCGACGTTGACCTGGCCGCTGTCTTCGACGTCGATCTTGACGCCGGTCTTCTCGATGATGCTGCGGATCATCTTGCCGCCGGGCCCGATGACGTCGCGGATCTTGTCGACCGGGATCTTGATGGTGATGATGCGCGGCGCGTAGGCCGACATGTTGGTGCGCGTGGCCGACAGCGCCTCGTTCATGATGCCGAGGATGTGCATGCGGCCGGCCTTCGCCTGGGTCAGCGCAATGCGCATGATCTCGGCGGAGATGCCGGTGACCTTGATGTCCATCTGCAGCGCGGTGATGCCCGCGGCCGTGCCGGTGACCTTGAAGTCCATGTCGCCGTAGTGGTCCTCGGCACCGGCGATGTCGCTCAGCACCGCGTATTTGCCGGTCGCCTCGTCGATGATCAGGCCCATGGCCACGCCCGCGACGGCGGCCTTGATCGGCACGCCGGCGTCCATCATCGCCATCGAGCCGCCGCACACCGACGCCATCGACGAGCTGCCGTTGGATTCGAGAATGTCGGAGACCACGCGCACGGTGTAGGCGAAGTCGGCTTCGGCCGGCATCATCGGCGCCAGCGCGCGCTCGGCGAGCGCGCCATGGCCGATTTCACGGCGGCCGGGGCCGCGCATCGGCTTGACTTCACCGACCGAGAAGGGCGGGAAGTTGTAGTGCAGCATGAAGCGCTTCCAGGTCTCGCCATCGACCATCTCGATCTTCTGCTGGTCGTCGGCGGTGCCCAGGGTCACGGTGACCAGGGCCTGCGTCTCACCGCGCGTGAACACGCACGAGCCGTGCACGCGCGGCAGCACCGTGTTCTCGATGGTGATCTGGCGAATCTCGTCGAACTTGCGGCCATCCAGGCGGATGCCCTTGTTCAGGATCGAGTCGCGCAGCGTCTTTTCCTGCAGGTCCTGGAAGATGCCCTTGACCGCCGACTTGCGATCGGCGAATTCCTCGGGCAGGTTGGCGGCGAACTCCTTTTCGATCCTCGCGACCGTGCCGTAGTTCTCGATCTTGCCCTTGATGCGCATCGCCTCGCCGAGCGCGGCGTAGGCCTTGCTCTCGACGTAGGCGGCGAGCTGCTCGTCGACCTTCACCGCGGGCTTCGCCAGCTTCTTGCGGCCGGCTTCCTTGGAGAGGGCGTCGATCATGTCGCAGATCTGGTTGATGGCGGCCTGCGCCGTCTCGAGCGCCTGCACGGCCTCTTCTTCCGAGACCTCCATGGCGCCGGCTTCGACCATCACGATGCCGTCCTTGGTGCCGGCGACGACGAGGTCGAGCTTGCTCAGCTTGCGCTGCGGGAAGGTCGGGTTGACGATGAACTGGCCGTCCACCAGGCCGACGCGCACGCCGGCAATGGTCTTCTCGACCGGCATCTCCGACAGCGCGAGCGCGGCCGAGGCGCCGGTGAGGGCGAGCACGTCCGAGTCGTTGTCGGTGTCGGCCGACACCACGAACGCGATGACCTGCGTCTCGTAGGCCCAGCCGGCGGGGAACAGCGGCCGGATCGGCCGATCGATGACGCGGCTGGTCAGGGTTTCCTTTTCGGTGGCCTTGCCTTCGCGCTTGAAGAAGCCGCCGGGGATGCGGCCCGAGGCGTAGGTGTATTCACGATAGTCAACCGTGAGGGGCAGAAAATCGATGCCCTCGCGGGGGCTGGACGAGTGGCATGCCGTTACCAGCACCATGGTGTCGCCCATGCGGACGACCACGGCGCCATCGGCCTGCTTCGCCAGCCGGCCTGTCTCGATAGACAGGGTCTGCGAGCCGAGAGATAGTTCACGCTTGTGCATAACTCAACCTGCGAAAATGAAGGGGACGGGTCCCGGTTACTTGCGGATGCCGAGGCGCTTGATGACCTCTGCGTAGCGCTGCGTGTCCTTGCTCTTCAGGTAGTCGAGCAGGCGACGGCGCTGGCCAACGAGCTTCAGCAATCCGCGGCGGGAATGGTGGTCCTTCCCGTGGGTCTTGAAGTGTTCGGTCAGGTAGGTGATGCGATCGCTGAGGATCGCGACCTGAACTTCGGGTGAGCCGGTGTCGGTGTCGTGCGTCTTGTATTCGCCAATGATGGCGGTCTTCTTGTCTTTCGTCAGTCCCACGGAAACCTCCACGCACGGCCGAGTAGCCGATCCGCCTTCGCTCCGCACTTTCGAGTGAGCTTCGGCACGACAGGTCGCACTACCAAGCCGCCGTATGTGGCGATAACAGCATCGCCTGTAACCTGTCTATGTTAGCCGAAAAGCCCTCTGGTAGGGCACCCCTTTAGGGGTGCCGGGGCCGCCCCACGGGCCTAGGCCAGAACCACTGCCGCGTGCAGGAATCCCGCCGTCTTGCCCGGCTTGGCCAGGCCCACCAGGGCCCCGTCAGGCCCGATCAGCCTGACCAGGTCGGGCAGGGGGTTCAGCACCGCCTGGAGGTCGCCTGGGGCGATTTCCAGGCCGTTTCTGACCCGTTCCACGTGCTCCGCGCCCCTCAGGGTCACGGCCGGCAGGTCCGGGAGCAGGGCGTTGAACGGCAGCAGGCGTGCGGCCAGGGCCTCCCGGCCCGCCTGCAACACGTCGGCCAGCGGCACGGCACCCTCCAGCCCAAATTCCCCGGACCGCGTGCGGCGCAGGCCCACCAGCACCGCCCCCATGCCGAGCGCCGCCCCGAGGTCGTGGGCGAGGGAGCGCACGTAGAAGCCGGCAGTCACCCGCATCCGCAGCACCGCTGCTTCGCCGTCGAACGAGATCAGGTCGAGTTGCCGGACGGTCACCGTCACGGCCTTGGGCAGCACCTGCACATCCCCGGCCTTTACCTTCCGGGCCAGGTCGTACGAGCGCTCGCCGTCGATGTTCTTCGCCGAGAAGGCGGGCGGGGTCTGTTCGAACGTGCCGCGAAACCGCGCCAGCGCCGCCTCGGTCTGCTCGCGGGTGGGGCGATCGGCTGAGGTGGTCGTCACGGCACCCATCGCGTCGTAGGTGTTCGTGGCGCGCCCGAAGGCCACGGTGGCCTCGTAGTCCTTGTCGCTGGCGGTCAGGAATTGCGCGAGGCGCGTGGCGCGGCCGATGACCAGCGGCAGCACGCCGGTGGCCATCGGGTCCAGCGTGCCGGTGTGGCCGATGCGCGAGACGCCCAGCGCCCGGCGCGCGAGCGACACGACATCGTGCGAGGTCGGCCCCTGCGGTTTGTCGACGACCAGCACGCCGTCTGGAAAGGCCGGGGTCTGACCCCGCGCGGCCGTGCTCACAAGGGGTCTGACCCCTTCGTCGCTTGCACGAGCAACTCGCCGAAACGCTTCTGCACCGCCGCCAGGTCGCCGGTCGTCGAACAGCCCGCGGCGTTGGTATGGCCGCCGCCACCGAAGTTCCGGGCCACGGCGCCGATGTCAACCGCGCCCTTCGAACGCATGCTCACGCGCCAGTCGTGATCGCCGGCCTCCTTGAAGAAGGCCACCGCTTCGATCTCCTTCACCGTCAGCGGGAAGTTGATCAGGCCCTCGAGGTCGTCGCTGCTGCCGCCGAGGTCGTCCATCAGCTTCTGCGTGATGGCGAGCAGCGCGACCTTGCCGTCGCCGTGGATCACCATGTCGTTGAGCACGGCACCGAAAATCCGCACCCGCGCCAGGCTGTTGCTGTCGTAGTGCGTGCGCGCGATCCACTGGGGGTTGGCGCCGGCCTCGACCGAGCGCCGCGCCACCTCGTAGGTGCGGGGCGAGAGGTGCGAGAAGTGGAACGAGCCGGTGTCGGTCAGCACCGCCAGGTAGATGTGCGTGGCGATGTCGGGCGTCAGCGGCACGCCAAGGGCATCGATCAGGGTGCACACCATCTCGCCGCACGCCGCCGCGGACTGATCGATCCACTGCAGGCTGCCGTAGCCGGTGTTGCCCGGATGGTGGTCGATGTTGAACACCGGCGAGCGGTCGAGACCCTTCACGCCGGTGCGCGAGAGGTCGCTGCATTCCATGATCAGCGCCGCATCGAAGGTCTCGGTGATCTCGGTGGTGATGCGAATGCCGTCAACAGCGGGGAAGGGCTGGAGGAACAGCGGCGGCACCGCGTCGGTGACGACGATGGCGTCTTTGCCCATGGCGCGGAGCGCCAGCGCCATCGCCACGGCGGAGCCGATGGCGTCGCCGTCGGGCCGCTGATGCGAGGCGATCACGAAGCGGCGGCCGGCGTGGATGGCCGCGACCAGCGCCGCCGGGGCCGCCTTCGCCGGGCTACTTGGGTTCGTCATGCTTCGGCGCGGCGTCGGCGGGCGTCGCCGCCGGCGTTTCGACGAAGTCCGCGCTCGCCACCGTGCGCGCGGCTTCTTCCGCGTGGATCTCCTGGATGATCTCCTCGATGCGGGCCTGGGCGGCGACCGACTCGTCAAAGATGAACTTGACCTCGGGGACGCGGCGCAGCCCGAGGCGCTCGGCCAGCAGGTGCCGGACGAAGCCGGTGGCGCGCTCGAGCGCCTTGGTGGTCTTCTTGCGCTCGGCGGCGTCGCCGATGATGGTCCAGTAGATGCGGGCGAGCGAGAGGTCGCCGGTGACCTTGATGCGGGTCACGGTGACGAGGCCGACGCCCGGATCGCGGACCTCGGTGGCCAGCATCTGGCTCACTTCTTCGCGGACTTGTTCCTGGATGCGCTCGACGCGATGGGTGAGAGCCATGGGTATTGCCGGACCTTGGTGAGAAACCGAGCCGGGGGCACCCTTGTGAGGCACCCCCGGTGATGAAACCCTGTCTTACGCGGGCTGCGCGACGCGCTCCATGTGGAACACCTCGATGACGTCGCCGACCTTGAGGTCGTTGTAGCCCTGGAGGCCGATGCCGCACTCGAAGCCGGTCTTGACTTCGCCGACGTCGTCCTTGAAGCGCTTGAGCGAGCCGATCTTGCCGGTCCACAGTTCGACGTTGTCGCGCAGCAGCCGCGCCTGCGCGTCGCCCGAGCGCTTGATCACGCCTTCGTTGACCATGCAGCCGGCGATGGTGCCGATCTTCGGGACCTTGAACGTCTCGCGCACGGTGGCCGCGCCGATGCGGGCCTCCTTGAACGTCGGATCGAGCAGGCCGGCCATGGCCTTCTTGATCTCGTCGGTGACGTGGTAAATGACCGTGTGGTGGCGGATGTCCACCTTCTCGCGCTCGGCGACATCGGCGGCGTTGCGATCGGGCCGCACGTTGAAGCCGATGATGATGGCGCTCGACGCCGACGCCAGCAGCACGTCCGACTCGTTGATGGCGCCCACCCCCGAGTGGATGATCTTGATCTTGGTCTTCTCGTCGGTCAGCTTCGACAGCGTGTCGGCGAGCACTTCGGCCGAGCCCTGCACGTCGGCCTTGATGATCAGCGCCAGTTCCTTGGCGCCGCCCTCGGCCAGCTGGGCCTGGAGCGACTCGAGGGTCATGCGCGAGCCCTTGGACCCGAGCGACTTTTCCTTGGCCTGGCCCTGCCGGAACGTGGCGATCTGCCGCGCCTTGGCCGGGTCGGCCACCGCCTGGAACGAATCCCCGGGCGAGGGCAGCGACTCGAGGCCGAGCAGTTCGACCGGCGTGGACGGGCCGGCGACCTTGATGTTGCGGCCGCGGTCATCGATCAGCGCGCGGACCCTGCCGACCACGGGGCCGGCGATCACGTTGTCGCCGACGCGCAGCGTGCCGTCCTGCACGAGCACGGTGGCGACCGGGCCGCGGCCGCGATCGAGCTTGGTTTCGAGCACCGTGCCGATGGCGCTGCGCTTGGGGTTGGCCTTGAGGTCGTCGATTTCGGTGACCAGCAGGATCATTTCCAGCAGGCCTTCGAGGTTCTGTTTCTTCTTCGCCGAGACTTCGACGAACACGGTGCTGCCGCCCCAGTCCTCGGGCATCAGTCCGAGCTCGGTGAGCTGGCGCTTGACCGTCTCCGGGTTCGCGCCCGGCTTGTCGATCTTGTTCACGGCGACGATGATCTTGACGTTCGCGGCCTTGGCGTGGTCGATTGCTTCCCTGGTCTGCGGCATGACGCCGTCGTCGGCCGCCACCACCAGCACCACGACGTCGGTCACCTTGGCGCCGCGGGCGCGCATCATGGTGAAGGCCGAGTGGCCGGGGGTGTCGAGGAACACGATCTGCTTGCCGGTCTTCTCGCCGGCGCTCACCAGGTAGGCGCCGATGTGCTGGGTGATGCCGCCGGCCTCGCGCTCGGCGACCCGCGTGGTGCGGATGGCGTCGAGCAGCGTCGTCTTGCCGTGATCGACGTGACCCATGATGGTGACCACGGGCCAGCGCGTGACCAGGTCCTCGGGGTTCGCGGTCTTGTCGCTCTCCTCGATGATTTCCTGCTCGAAGCTGCGGGTGTGGATCTCGGCGCCGAAGCTGGCGGCCAGCATCTTGGCGGTGTCGAGGTCGATGGCCGAGTTGATGGTCATCATCAGGCGGCGATCGAGCAGGGCCTTGAGGGCGTCCTTGACGCGGATTTCGAGACGATCGGCGAGGTCCTTCACGGTCATCCCTTCCGAGAAGGTGATGGTGCGCGTGATGGGCGGCGGCGGCACCGCTGGCGCCGGCGCCTGCGGGCGCGCCGATTCACGGCGCTGCGACGAGCTGCGGCCGGTCGGGCGCTGCTGATACTGGGGACGGAAGCCCCCGGGACGCATGCCCGGCATGCCGGGACGCGGCGGCAGGCCGGTGGTGGGGCGCACCGGCTGCGACGGCAGCGGGCGCGGACCACCCAGCATGGCCGCCGTGTTGCTGGTCGGACGCGGCGGGCCGTACGGCGGACGCTGGCCGGCGGGCCGCGCCAGGTTGCCCGTGGCCGCCTGCGGCGGCTTGGTTGACGGCGGCACCACGCGCGCCGGCTGCGGCACGAGCTGGCGCTTGGGCTGCAGGGGCGGCGCGCTCGGCGGCGCCTTGCCGGGTTCTTCGACGCGCAGCCGGATGCTGGGCGGCACGAAGCGTCCGGCGGCCTTCTCGCGCACCGGTGCGGGCGTTGCAGCCGACGCGGCGACGGCCGGTTCCGGCTCGCGCTCGGGCTCGTGAGCCGTGGCGGGCGGGTGCGCGTGAGCGTGAGCGGGCGCGGACGGGTGCCCGGCGACTTCCACCGGCTCCTCGACCACTGGCGCAGGCTCGGCGGCGGCGACCACCGGCTCCACATGCTCGACGTGCTCGACGTGGTCGACGTGCTCGACGACCTCGTGGTCCACCGGCGCCGGCATCTCGACCGGCTCTTCGCCGTGCTCGTCGGGCCTGGCTTCGACCGGCTTGGCCTTCTTGATCAGGCGGGGCGGTCCCAGCGTCGGGGCGGCCGGCTTGGCCGGCTCCGGCGCAGCGGTGCCCTTCTTGGCCGCGGTGGCCTTCGACTTGGCGGCGCTCTTCACCGCCTGCGAGGCCTGTTCCGAGAAGACGTCCCCCTTCGGCAGCGTGATGCCGCGCTGCTTGGCGAGGCGATCCACGAATTGCCGGGCGACGATCTCTTCGAGCGTGCTCGACGCGCTCTTGAGCTCGATGCCGTGGGCCTTCTTGAGTAGAGCCAACACCTCCTGGGAGGTGGTGTTCAGCAACTCGGCGACCTTGTAAATCCTGACAGTGGACAAAACGCGTTTCCTCTGGTCTCGACTACTTTGTTTCTTCGGCGGCCGGCTCGTCGGCGACCACGTCCGCGCTCGCCGGCTCGCCCTCAACCGCGACGGCCTCGCCCTCGACCGCTGCGGTCTCCCCCTCGATGGGGGCGTCGGCTTCGGCGCTCGCGGCTTCGATCGCGCCGAACTCCGCCTCGACTTCCTTGCGCTTCTCTTCTTCGCTCTTGATGTCGATGCGCCAGCCGGTCAGCTTCGCCGCGAGCCGCACGTTCTGGCCCTTCTTGCCGATGGCGAGCGACAGCTGGCTGTCTTCGACGACCACTTCCATGACCTTGTCCAGGTCGCTGACGATGGTCACGCGCTGCACCTTGGCCGGGCTGAGCGCGTTCATCACGAACTGGACCGGGTCGTCGGAGAAGTCGACGATGTCGATCTTCTCGCCGCGCAGCTCGCGGATGATGGCCTGCACGCGGGTGCCCTTCATGCCGACGCAGGCGCCCACCGGATCGACGTCGCGCTCGCGCGAGTAGACCGCGACCTTGGCGCGATCGCCGGCTTCGCGGACCGCGCCGCGAATCATCACGGTGCCGTCGTAGATTTCGGGCACTTCCTGCTCGAACAACTTGATCAGCAGGGCGGGATCGGTGCGCGACAGCACGATCTGCGGACCCTTGGCGTTCTTGCTGACGCCGCGGATCACGGCGCGGACGCGGTCGCCCTGCGCGTAGCTTTCGGCGCGCGACTGTTCCTTGCGCGGCAGCACCGCCTCGACGCGGCCCACCTCGACGATGATGTCGCCCTGCTCGAAGCGCTTGACCAGGCCGTTCATGACCTCGCCGACGCGCTGGTTGTACTCGGCGTAGACGTTCTCGCGCTCGGCCTCGCGGACCTTCTGGAAGATCACCTGCTTGGCGGTCTGCGCCGCGATGCGGCCCAGCACGTCGGTGCGCTTCGGGAACTCGATCTGGTAGCCGACCTCGACCTCGGCATCCTCGCCGTAGATCTCCTTGGCTTCCGCCATCGAGATTTCCTTCGCCGGGTTGGTCACTTCGTCGACGATCGTCTTCACCGCGAAGAGCTCAATCTGCCCGTTCTCGGAGTTGAACTTGGCCTTGAGGTCCTCGTCGCCCTTGTAGAACTTGCGCGACGCGGTCAGCACCGCCTCTTCCATCGCCTGGATCACGACATCGGGTTCGATGCCCTTTTCCTTGGCGAGCGCTTCAATCGTCTGCATCAACGGGTTGGTAGTCATGATTCGGTGATCAACCTTGCATGCCGGGCCGCGACATCGCCGCAGCCCGCAGGTACTCTAAAACTCCAGGTCGAGGTGGGCGCGCTTGATGAGGCTCAACGGCAGCTTCACCAGCTTCTTGCCCTCCGACTCGAACAGTACGTCGTCTCCCTCGACGCCTTTCAGCCGTCCCGAGAACGCCGTTTGGCGCCCGACCGGCTGCGAGGTCACGACCTTGGCCCAGCGCCCGGCGAACCGCCGGTAATCGTCGGCGTGCCGCAAGGGCCGGTCCAAACCCGGTGACGACACCTCGAAGGTGTACTCACCGGGCATCACATCCTCGACGTCGAGCAGCGTGCCCAATTCCTCGGCGACGCGCGCGCAGTCTTCGATGCTCACACTTTCTTCCGGCTTCGACGCAGGCCCCGGCCGATCGACGATGACCCGCAGCACATGCTGGCCACCTTCTCGTTTCAACTCGACATCAAAAATGTCGAGGCCGTAGGACCCGGCGATGCGGGCCGCCATTTCGCGGACGCGTTCGAGCGGGCTCAAAAAAAGCCCCCTATAAACACAAAGAGTGGGCTAAAAGGCCCACTCTGGTTACCCAGACTAAGAACCGACCTCATAGTGTAACACGACGGCGCGGGGCAGGGCCCCGCGTGGGGCTCGCGGCCTCGCCGCTCGTGGGGGTCAGAGGGGGCGGGCGATGAGGTCGTAATCCTGGGCGCCGACGATTTCGACGTCCACGAAGGTGCCCATGGGGAAGCTGGAGGGGTCGCATTCGGTCAGGTAGACCACCGGGTCGATGTCGGGGGCCTGGCCCGGCAGGCGGCCCTGGAGGACCAGCTCATGCTCTGGAGAGGGGCCGTCCACGACCAACCGGGTCTTTTCGCCGAGCCGGCTCTGCTGGCGGGCCGCGACGATGTCCCGCTGGCGGGCCATCAGCCGGTCTTGCCGCTTCCGCTTGGTGGCCGCCGGCACGTCGTCCTTCAGGTCGTGCGCCGAGGTGCCCTCCTCGTGCGAATACGTGAAGACGCCGACATGGTCGAAGCCGATTTCCGAGATGAAGGCTTCGAGCTCGGCGAAGTCGTCCGCGGTCTCGCCGGGGAAGCCGACGATGAAGGTGGTGCGGAGGGCGACGTTCGGGATGCGGGCGCGGATGTTCTCGAGCAGCCGCACGTACGACTTGCGGGTGCCGGGACGCTTCATCCGCTTGAGCACCGCGTCAGACGCGTGCTGCAGCGGCAGGTCGATGTACTTCACCACCTTGTCGAGATCGGCAATGGCGTCGATCACTTCGTCGTTGATGGTGGTGGGGTAGAGGTACAGGAGGCGGATCCACTCGATGCCGTCCACCTCGTTGAGCGCCGTGAGCAGCTTCGGCAGCGCGCCGCGCTCGCCACGATCGATGCCGTAGAACGTGCTGTCCTGCGAGATCAGCAGCAGTTCCTTGACGCCCTGCGCCGCGAGCTGGTGCGCTTCCTGCACGATCGAGTCGATCGGCCGGCTGCGATAGTGGCCGCGCATCTTCGGGATGATGCAGAAGGCGCACTTGTAGTCGCAGCCTTCGGCGATCTTCACGTAGGCGTAATGGCCAGGAGTGACGCGCTTGCGCGGGGTGTTGGCGTCGTAAATGTAGGTGGGCAGGTCCACGCCGAAGACGGGCTTCTTGTGGAACGTCATCGGCACTGCGGCGCCCGGTTCGCGCACCTGGCCCGCCATGAACCCGGCAAGCCCTTCGACTTCACCCGTGCCGTAGATCGCGTCGATCTCGGGAATTGCCTTCTTGAGCTCGTCGCGGTAGCGCTCGGCCATGCAGCCGGTGACCACCAGCTTGCGGCCGGGCACCTGCTTCTTGAGTTCGGCCATCTCGAGGATGGTGTCGATGGATTCCTGCTTGGCGCGATCGATGAAGGCGCAGGTGTTCACCACGAGCACGTCGGCCTGCGACGCATCCGCGGTGATCTCGTGCCCGTCCTTCTCGGCCATGCCGAGCATGACCTCGGAGTCGACGAGATTCTTGGGACACCCTAAGGAGACGAACCCTATCTTCATTGCGAACTAGCCAGTTTAACAGGAGTTAAAGAGATTAGGAGAAACGGCTCCTAACCTCCTGATCTTCTGTTTATGGGTAGATCCGGTAGAGCATGCGCGGATACGGAATGGTCTCGCGCACGTGTTCCAGCCCGCAGATCCAGCTGACGCAGCGCTCGATGCCCATGCCGAAGCCGCCGTGCGGCACCGAGCCGTAGCGGCGCAGGTCGAGGTACCACTCGAACGCTTCCTGCGGCAGGTCGTGCTCCTTGATGCGCTGCAGCAGCAGATCGAGATCGTCGAGGCGCTGGCCGCCGCCGATGATCTCGCCGTAGCCCTCGGGCGCGAGCACGTCCACGCACAGCGCCTTGTCCATCTCGTTCGGATCCGGCTTCATGTAGAACGCCTTGATCGCGGCGGGGTAGTGCGTCACGCACACCGGGCGATCGAACTGCTCCGACAGCACGGTCTCGTCGGTGCCGCCGAAGTCGCCGCCCACCTGGAAGGGCAGGCCCTTGTCGAGCAGGATCTTCGCGGCCTCGTCGTAGTGGAGGCGCGGGAACGGCGCCTTCACCGCTTCGAGCTTGCTGGTGTTGCGCTCGAGCGTCTTCAGTTCCTTCGCCCGGCGATCCAGCACGCGCGCCACCACCGAGGTGATCAGCCCCTCGGCCAGCGTGATCACGTCGTTCAGGTCGGCGTAGGCCATCTCGGGCTCGACCATCCAGAACTCGGTCAGGTGCCGCCGCGTCTTGCTCTTCTCAGCGCGGAAGGTCGGGCCGAAGGCGTAGACCTTGCCGAGCGCCATGGCGTTGGCTTCGTTGTAGAGCTGCCCGCTCTGCGTCAGGTAGGCCTTCTCGTGCTCGAAGTACTCCACCGGGAACAGCGTGGTGGTGCCTTCGCATGCCGCCGGCGTGAAGATCGGCGTGTCGGCCAGGATGAAGCCCTGGCCGTTGAAGAAGTCGCGGACGGCGTTGATGATCTCGTGGCGGACCCGCAGGATCGCCGTCTGCCGCTCGGCGCGAATCCAGAGATGGCGCCGGTCCATGAGGAAGTCGACGCCGTGTTCCTTCGGCGTGATCGGGTAGTCGTGCGCCTCGTTCACGACCTCGAGGCCGCTGGCGATCAACTCGTAGCCGCCCGCCGCGCGTTCATCGGCGCGGACCGTGCCGGTAACGATGATGGCGCTTTCCTGGCTGAGGTGATCCGCCACGGCAAAGGTGGCCTCGTCCACGTCCTTCTTGCCCATCACCACCTGCAGAAAGCCCGTGCCGTCGCGGATCACGATGAAGTGGATCTTGCCGCTCGACCGCCGGTTGTGCAGCCAGCCCTTGATGGTCACCGACTCGCCGACGTGGTCGCCGATCTTGTTGATGTATGTCTGCATGTGTATGTGCTCTGCGTCGGGGTCCGACCCCTCGGCAATCTCTACTCGGGGTCGGACCCCGGTCCCAACATCTCGTCGCCGATATTCAGGAGCGACTCAAACCGTTCACGCGCCTTCACCGCGCGCTCGAGCACCGGGCGGCGTTCGGCGGCCACCGCCAGCTCGAACATCCACGCGCCGTCGTAGCCGACCTTCTGGAAGGCCAGCAGCGTCGCGTCCCAATCCACCACACCCTGGCCGGGAACCAGGTGATCGTCACCGCGGCCCCGATTGTCGTGCAGGTGGGTCGTGAGCAGGTGGCCCGAACACGCTTCGATCGCGTCCACCACGTCACCCATCAGCCGGGCGTGGCCCACGTCCATGCAAATGCCGAGGTCGTCGGCGTCGAGGTCGCTCTCGAGCAGTTCGACCAGCGACGTCGGGGTGGACAACCCGTTCGGGATCACTTCGACCGCCAGCCTGACGCCGACA
The DNA here is from genome assembly GCA_041659285.1 of Vicinamibacterales bacterium. Lineage (NCBI taxonomy): Bacteria > Pseudomonadati > Acidobacteriota > Vicinamibacteria > Vicinamibacterales > Vicinamibacterales bacterium. The sequence continues at coordinate 180,605 of JBAZYO010000003.1, forward strand.
CCGGCGGCGACCGGCGACAGCTCTTCGAGGCTGCGGATGAGCGACGGCAGGTGGTTGTCGGCCGGCAGCCCGTGCGGCGCCGGGACGCCGCAGTGGAGCACCAGCACCTGGTAGGGCAGCACCGCCGCGACGTTCAGCACCGCCGTGGTTTCCGCCACCGCGCGCTTCCGCCTGGGCTCGTCCGACGCGGCCAGCGTGTAGCCGTCCTGCCACGTGCCCTTGACGTAGGTGGCCGCGATCGGCGCGTGGAACGAATGCAGCGTGAGCCGGGTGTCGTCCAGCCATTCGGCCAGCGCGATGGCGGCGCGGCGATCGAAGTAGTCGAAGTGATCGCGCACGGCGAACACTTCGACGGCATCGAATCCGTGTGCCGCAATCTCGACCAGGTGGTCCCGGTCCAATCGGTCGCTCAGATACAGGTGAGTGGAAATGCCAAACACGGTCAGCTGCCTCAGGCCCCAAGCCTCAAGTCACAAGCCCCAAGTCGTTAGTCTATAGCCACTCGTCGAGCAGTTCCCGCAGCCGCGCGAAGCGCGGGTACCTGGCCAGGTTGGCCTTCACATGGCTGAGCGTGCGCGGGATGTACTGGATGTACACCGTGTTGTTGCGCGTCGTCGTCATGTAGCCGAAGGTGCCGAGCGCCTTGAGGTTGCGCTGCAGGGCCATCAGGTCGAACCGGCGCCGGAACCCGGCCTCGTCCTGGGCGCGGCCCTCGCCCTTCAGCGCCAGGAAGAAGGCGATCAGCTCGTCCACCTGCGCGCCCGTGAGATCCACGTACGAGTCGCGGAGCAGCGACACCAGGTCGTAGGTGTCGGGGCCCATGCGCGCGTCCTGGAAGTCGATGATGTAGAGCGACCCGTCGTGCAGCATCAGGTTGCGGCTGTGGTAGTCGCGATGGCACAACACGCGGGGCTCGCCGGCCAGTTCCGCGACGATCGCCGACCACTCGGCGCGCACCGCCTCGCGCTGCGGGCCGGTGAGCGCCGCGCCCTTGTAGGCGACCAGGTAGTGCTTGACGAAGAACTCCAGCTCCCAGGTCAGTTTGTCCACGTCGAAGGCAATGTTGTAGGGCGGATAGGCATTGGACCGCAACGCCTCGCCGCGCTGCTGCAGGCGGGCGATGAACGACACCGCCTGGCGGTAGAGGGCGGCGTGCTCCGCCGGCGTGGCGGCGCCGAGGTGCGCCTGCAGCGTGACGTCGCCCAGGTCCTCGAGGCCCAGCACGCCCAGTTCATCCGAATGATGCAGGATGGCCGGCACCGGCAGCGGGATCTGCTGCAGCAGGCGCGCCACCGCCACGAACGGCATGGTCGCAAAGTCGATGGGCCCCTGGTGCAGGGCCAGGACGATCGGCTTCTCGCCCTTTATCAGCACGCGGAAGTAGCGGCGATCCGAGGCATCGCCGGTCAGGGGCATGACCGTCGTCACGCGGGCGGTCAGGTTCTGGAGGCTGAGGTATTGCTCGAGGCGTGGGTCCAAGGTTCGAAGGGTGCTGAAAGGTTCAGAAAGGGTCAGAAGGGTTCGGCGACCACCCTATTGTCGCGCATAACGAGCGAGCATTCGACATGTTGCGCATCCACCGGCACCGTGACGTGGTCGGCCACGACGCAGCGGGTGAGGGAGGCGCGGGCGCCGATCGTGACGTGGTTCCAGAGAATGGTGTCGGTGAGCGTCACGCCGGGCGCGATCGTGCAGCCCGGGCCGCGGTCGGCCGGCCGGCCTTCGCGCGCGGCGATCGCGAGCGCCGTCGCCAGGTAGTCGCGCGGCGTGCCGATGTCGAAGAACTCGGCGGTGGTCCGCATGACACGCACGTTGCCCTGCCGCTGCGCGATCAGGCCGGGATACATGCCGTGCACGGTCTCGGACTTGTGGTTGGGGCTGACACCCGCGAACGCCGCCGCATTGGCCGCCTGTATCCCGATGAAGTGGTACGCGCCCGGCTCGCGGCCGAACCCGCGGACGATTCCCGCCTCGTCGGCGATGATGCCGTTGTACTTCGGATCGCCGTCCACCACCGCCATGGTCACGAGCGCGTTGGTGTTGACGTGCTGCGCCGCCAGCGCCGGCAGGTCAACGCCGGCCAGCGTGTCGCCATTGACGATCAGGAAGCGATCCGCGTCGAGCAGCGGCAAGGCCCGCGCCGGGCCGCCCGCGGACCCCAGCACGTCCGGTTCCCACGAGTAGCGCACGCCGAGTCCGACGCCGGAGCCGTCGCCGACTTCGCGTGCAATCGTCTCGGCACGATGATGCAGGTTGAGGACCACGCGGGTGACGCCCGCGGCGCGGAGCGCCCGCAGGATCCGCACGACCAGCGCCTCGCCGGCCACCGGCAGCGCCGCCTTGGCGCGGACCGACGAGAGCGGTTGCAGGCGGGTGCCCAGGCCGGCGGTGAGCACCAGCGCCGGCCAGCGTGACAGGCTGCTCATTCGTCGGCGTGGCCCACCTTCGCGACGGGCGCTACGGTGGCCAAGCCGGCGAACACCATGTCGGACCCGGCCAGGCCGTTCGCGTCGCGATGCTGGAGAAACAGGAAGCGATACGAATCGCTGATGTAGTCGGACGGCAGGCGGCCGAGCGCGCGTGCCGTCGCGTGAATGGCGGCCTCGCCGCCTTCGAGTTCCACGAACACGCCCATCGGCGTCTCGTCCACCGCCATCACCACGTCGTCCGCCTCGAACTCCTCGCGGTACTTCTCGTAGCGGAACCAGATGTGGAGGCCGAGGCTTTCGAGAATGGTGAGCAGCGCGGCGCCGTCGGCGACGATGGTTTCGTGTTCCTCGCGGAGCTTGACGATCCCCGGCAGCGGCGGTCCCTTGAACGTCAGGATGCTTTTGCCGCCCTCGGATCGCACGCGCAGCGTCGATCGCTGGCGGCGCAGCGCCTCGTCTTCGGTGTCGAGCAGCGCGTCTTCCTGGAGGCGGCGGCCGTGGAGCGGCGTGGCGCCAAGCGCGAGAATCTTCGCCCGTGCCTCGTCGGCACTGTCGAAACGAAGCTTGATCTCGCGCTCGAGCGCCACCGCAAACGCCCCGTTATTCCTTGCGGACGGTGAAGAACTGTTCCTGGCCGCCGCGAATCACCAGCAGGAACGCGGTGCCGCCCGATGACACCTGGGCCAGCGCCTTGCTGGCTTCCTGCGGCGTGCGGACCGCCTTGCGGTTCACCTGGGTGATGATGTCGCCGCGCGTCAGGCCCTGGCGGAACGCCGGGCTGCCCTGTTCCACGTCCGACACCAGCACGCCCTGCGTGTCGGCCGGCGCGCGCAAGCGGCGGGCGACGTCGGCGGTCAGCAGCGTCAGCGTGATGCCGAAACCCTGCGACGCCTGCTCGTCGGGCTCGGCCGAGGTCTCGCGGGTGGCCGCGGCGCGATTGCCTTCATCCTCGAGGTCCAGCTCGCCGACGGTCAGGTTCAGCGTCTTCTCTTCGCGATCGCGCATGACCTTCACCGGCACGGTCGCCCCGGGCCTGGTCGCCATGACGGTGGCGACCAGCTCGTCGCGGTTCTTGATCGACTTGCTGTTGAATTCCAGGATGACGTCACCGGGTTCGATGCCGGCTTTCGACGCCGGCTGGCCGCGGGTGACGGCGCCGACCAGCGCGCCCTTCCGCTCCTTGAGGCCGAACTCGGCGAGCGCGTCGGCGGGGACCGGGGTCACCTGCACGCCAATGACGCCGCGCGTCACCTTGCCGGTGCGCAGTTGCGGAATCAGCTCGCGCACGCTGTTGATCGGAATGGCGAAGCCGATGCCGATGTTGCCCTGCGCCCGCGAGTCCGTGTAGATGGCGGTGTTGATGCCGATCACTTCGCCGCGCGCGTTGAGCAGGGGGCCGCCCGAGTTGCCGGGGTTGATCGCGGCGTCGGTTTGCAGCACGTCGGCGAAGCGCTGCTCGGCGATCGGGAACGAGCGCGCGGTGGCGCTGATCACGCCCACGCTCACGGTGTGGGCGAGGCCGAACGGGTTGCCGATCGCCATCACCCAGTCGCCCGGCTCCATCTTGGAGGAGTCGCCGAACTTCACTTCCATCAGGTCCTTCTTCGGCTCGACCAGCTGGATGAGGGCGCTGTCGGTGAGCGGGTCGCGGCCGACCAGCTTGGCTTCGTGATAGACGTCGCCTTCTTCACCCAGGAAGTTCACTTCGATCTTGGTGGCGCCCTCGACCACGTGGTTGTTGGTGAGGATGTAGCCTTCCTTGTTGATCACGAAGCCGGTGCCGGCCGCCTGCGTCTGCTGCTCGCGCGGCTGTTTCGGGCGGGCGCGGTCCTGGCCGCCGAAGAAGCGCTCGAGCAGGTCGTCGCCGCCGCCGCCGCCGCCGCCGCCGAAGAACTCGGTCATCTCCTGCGCGCGCTGCGTCGAGGTGCTGCGGATGTTGACCACGGCCGGGCTCATCGCCTTGGCGATGTTGCGAAACGTGGCGGCGTCCACCGGGCCGCTCAAGGGGGCGCTGTTCATGGGCGGCGGCGCCATGGTCTGCGCCGACGAGGCCGGCGTCAGCTCGAGGCGGGAGGCAATGACCATCCCGACCGCGAGCGAGGCCACCATGATCAGGAACGAATAGAACAGCGTCGTTTTCCGGCTCGACATGAGACTTCCTCCAAAACCCGCGTATTTCGTAGGGCACCCCTTCACGGGGCGCCGATTGCACTGCCTACACTAACGTGACGAAGGACGCCTGGCGAGGCCCTGTGACCTCCGGGCCGTTGCCGGTCCAGACCATATTGATCTCGGTCCGAACGCCAAAATCCTTGAAATAGAGCCCTGGCTCGATGGTAAACCCGCTGCCGGGCAGCAGGCGCCGCTCGTCGTGGGTTTCGTAATCGTCCAGATGGGCGCCATTGCCGTGGACGTTTTCGCCCAGGCTGTGGCCGGTCCGGTGCAGGATGGCGTCGGCGAACCCCGCCTCGACCAGCACGCGCCGCGCGGCGCGGTCGGCCTCGAAGCCACGGATGTCGCGTCCCGCCTTCGCGGCGTCCTGGATCGCGGCGACGGCGGCATCACGCGCGCCGCAGATGGCGGTAAACGCCTGGGTCATGCGCGCCGGGACCTCGGCGCCGGCAAATCCCATCCACGTGATGTCGGCGTAGACGGCTCCCGGCTCGGTCAATCTGCCCCACAGGTCGAGCAGCACCAGCTCGTGCTTGCGGATCACCCGATGCTGGGCGGCGGACGCGAGGTAGTGCGGGTTGCCGGCGTTTTCCTGCGCCGACACGCACGGCGCCGAATCGGCGACCAGGCCTTCGTCGCCGAACCAGCCGACCATCTGCTGCTGGATGTCGTACTCGGTGGTGGGCACGCCGTCGCGTAGCCGCCGGGCCACCGATGCGAACGCGCGATCCTTGATGCGGTACAGCGCTTCTGAGGCCTTGCGATGGGTGACGATCGCGGCGTCGCTCCACCGCGCCTCGAACTGCTGGATGAGATCCCCGGACGACACCACCTCGAGGCCGAGGCCGCGCACCAGCTCGATGGTGCCGGCGTCAACGCGCGACACGTAGGGGATGGCGCAGCGCGGCGAGTACTCCATGGCCACGCGCTTCACGCCGTTCACCAGCGAGGCGAGGCCGGTCTCCAACTGCTCGCGGCCGGCGTAGACGGCCTTGGCACCGGGCAGGTGGTCCAGGTTGTAGCGCTCGATGGCGTGGACCAGGCCGCGCGGCTCGCCGGTGGCGGGAATCAGGTAGAACCATCGCCGCGTGGCCAGGTGGCCGGCGCCGGCGAGACCCGCCATGCGGTAGGCGACCGGGTTTGAACCCTGGAAGTCGTAGAGGAGCCAGGCATCCAGGCCGTGGGCCCGCAGGGCCTCCTGTACGGCGGCCACGTCAATGGGCATATTCCTCCGATTATAGCGGACGCCCAGAACCGCCCGGTACCGCCTGGCGTCCTATAATCAGCGGTGCCAGCCTCTGAGCCAACTGTTATGACGACACGAACGATTTTTTGCGCCCTATTGCTGACCATCCTTGCCGCCGGCGGACCAGTGCACGGCCAGGCGGCTCAGCCCGCGGCACCCCAGCCACCGGCTCCGCAGCAGCCGCCCATCACGTTTCGCGCCGAGGTCAACTACGTCGAGGTCGATGCCCGGGTGCTCGACGCGCAGGGCAAGTTCATCCCGGATCTCAAGGCCGGCGACTTCCAGGTGCTCGAAGACGGCAAGCCGCAGAAGGTGACGGCGTTTTCACTGGTCAACATCCCGGTCGAGCGTCCCGAACGGCCGCTGTTCGCGTCGAAGCCGATCGAGTCCGACGTCCGCACCAACCTGCAGGCCGCCGACGGGCGCATCTACCTGCTGGTCCTGGACGACCTGCACACCAACGCGCTGCGCTCGCAGCGCACGCGGAACGCGGCGCGCCAGTTCATCGAGCGCTACATCGGCAGCAACGACCTCGCCGCCGTGGTCTTCACCGGCGGGCGCACCGACGCCGCCCAGGACTTCACCAGCAGCCAGCGGCTGCTGCTGCAGTCGGTGGACAAATTCCTGGGCCGCAAGCTGCGGTCGTCCACCATGAACAAGGTGGATGACTACTTCCGGCGGGCTGGCACCTCCGACACCGGCAATCCGGTGGACCTCGACGACAAGGAGCGGGGCTACCAGGCGCGCAACGCGCTCGAGACCGTCCGCAACCTGGCCCAGTACCTGGGCGACATCCGCGGCCGCCGCAAGGCGCTGGTGATGTTCAGCGAGGGCATCGACTACGACATCACCAACGTGTTCGAGAACACCGAGGCGACCATGGTGATGGACGCGACGCGCGAGCTGATCGCCGCGGCGACCCGCGCCAACGTCGCCGTCTACGGCGTTGACCCGCGCGGCATCGCCTCGGCGGGCGACGACCTCATCGAAGTGCAGTCGTTCCCGGACGACACCACGGTCGGTCTCGGCAGCAGCGCGATGTTCAACGAAGTGCGGCTGGCGCAAGACAGCCTGCGGGTGCTGTCGGAAGAGACCGGCGGCTTCGCCGTGGTCAACCGCAACGATTTCGCCACCGCCTTCCAGCGCATCGTTGACGACAACAGCGCCTACTACGTGATGGGCTATTACTCGACCAACGATCGGCGCGACGGCCGCTTCCGCAAGATCGAAGTCAAGTTGAACAACAAGTCGGGCCTCGTGGTCCGCGCCCGCAAGGGCTACGTCGCGCCGCGCGGACGCGTGCCGGAAGTCAAGCCGGCCACGCCGAATGCGGCGTCGGCAGAACTGCGCGAGGCGATCGAAAGCCCGTTGCCGCTGCCCGGCCTGCCGCTCGGCATGACCGCGGCCGTGTTCAAGGGCCCCGCGCCCAAGGGCGCGGTCGTCATCTCCACGCTGGTCAACGGCAGCACGCTGCCGTTCGCGGAAGCGGGCGGCATGTTCAAGAACGATCTCGAAGTGATGGCGATGGCCACCGACGAGAAGGGCAAGACCACCTACAGCGACCGCAACACGGTGAACCTGAACATGAAGCCCGACACCGCGAACCGCGTCAAGGTGACCGGCTTCCGCGTGATCCAGTCGATTGACCTGGCGCCCGGCCGGTATCAGCTGCGGGTCGCGGTGCGCGAAGGCAACACCCGGAAGGCCGGGTCGGTGACCTTCGACCTCGAGGTGCCCGACTTTGCGAAGACGCCGCTGTCGATGAGCAGCCTCGCGCTGACCAGCGCCCTGAGCGGCGCGGCGCCGACCATCCGGCCCAAGGATCCGCTCGAGAAGCTCCTCCCGGGACCGCTGTCGAGTTACCGCGACTTCCCGCAGAGCGATGAACTCGCGTTCTTCGCCGAGGTCTACGACAACATCAAGCAGGCCCACAAGGTCGAGATCAACGCGATGATCAAGGCCGAAGGCGGCCAGACCGTGTTCCAGACGCGCGAGACGCGTGAGAGTTCCGAACTGGCCGGCGCCGCCGGCGGCTACGGCTTCCAGGCGCGCATCCCGATGAAAGGCCTGGCGCCGGGCCTCTACGTGCTTCGGGTCGAGGCCACGGCGCAGATCGGCGACCGCGAGACGACGTTCCAGGAAGTTGTGTTCCGGGTGCTGCCCACGCCCGCCGCGAGCCAGCCATGATGAACCTGTTACCCTTGTTGGTCGCCGCCATCCTGCAGACCGCGCCGGCACCGATGCAGACCATCGCCCGCGACATGATGAGTGGCATCGAAGAGCCGCGAGAGGCCGTGGCCCGCTCGGCCGAGGACTGGGCCGCGCTGTGGCGCCAGCACGCCGGCGACCAGCCCGCGCCGCGCGTGGACTTCGCCACGCGGACGGTCATCGCCGTGTTCCTCGGCACCCGGCCGTCGGCCGGCTACGCCGTGGAGATTGTCGGCACCCGCGCCGAGGGCGCGGGCCTGGTCGTGGAGTGGAGCGAGCGGAGTCCAGAGCGAGGCACGGTGGCGGCGCAGGTGTTGACGTCGCCGGCGCACATCGTGACCGTTCCGAAAGTGACCGGCCCGATCAGGTTCGAGAAGGCCGGTAAGTGACCGAGCCCACCAGCACGGGCGTTGACGCCCGACTGGCCTCGGTGCTCTGCTACGCCGGCTGGTGGGTGACGGGGCTGGTCTTCCTGTTTGCCGAACGCCAGCATCGCGGGGTTCGCTTCCACGCCGCCCAGTCGCTAATCGTCTTCGGCGTCTTCTCGGCCGTCATGCTGGCGTCGGGAGGCCTGAGCGCGGTGGCCTTCTTCGTCGCCGGCCCGTCGTTCCAATTGCTCCAGGCCGCCGGCAACGTGGTGTGGCTGGGCGCGGTGGCGTTGTGGCTGGTGCTGCTGCTGAAAACGTGGCGGGGAGAAACGTGGCGCGTGCCGCTGGCCGCCGACCTGGCCGACAAGCTCATAAACAGATGAGAAAAGGGCGGGGATCGTCCCCCGCGTAGGGGAACGACGCCCGCCCTCTGGTTGACCGCGACCGCCGGTTAGGTGGTCGGCGTGATCTTCGGCACGGCCTTCGGCTTCACGGTGCCGTTGGCGTGGGAGAAGTTGTAGCTGTTGCTCGACATGCGGGGATTCTTCGGGGTGGTGAGCGTCACCGTGATGATCTCACCGGGCATGAACGGCTTGGGATGGCGATAGGTATCGCCGCCCGAGAGCGTGCCGGCCTTGTCGATCCAGCTTTCTTCCAGCTTGAACCCGGCGATCGGAGCTGCCGAGGTGTTCTTGATCGTGATCACGGTGACCACGTTCGCGCCCGTCACCTTGGTATTGGGCTTGGTGTACTCCACGGTGGCCTCGCCCCGCACGGGCGAGATCAGCTTCCGAGGTGCGGCCGGGGCCGCGGGCGCCGGCGCAGGTGTCTGGCCTGCGAACGCCGCCGGGGCGAGTAGCAGTCCGATTGTCGCCGCCACTGCCAACCGCTGTTGCAATTTCATACGATGAACCCTCCGAGGCCGGATTATATCCCGCCTTTTGCCTTTTAAGACCGGCCGAGTCGCGCCGTAGCCCTTAGGGCGAAGGCGGACCTACATTTCGCCGTTCCAGTCTTCAGGCTCGGCAGCCGTTGACCGGAATACTTCGAGGTGCCACTTGCCGCCGCCCCACGGCTCAATCACTTCCGTGGCGACGACATCCACCAGGAGTTCCGCGAACGTGCGGCCTTCGGGGTCGCCCTCGAGGTGGTAGGCCGGGTCGTCCCACGCGAAGTTCGGGTAGATCGTCATCGTCAGGAACAGGTCGTAGCCGTCGTCGACCACGATGATCTGTCCGATCGGGCGCTTCTGCGTGGAGTGATAGACGAGGTACTTCTCGGCGCTGTGCGCGCGGATGTAGCGCTTCAGCGCGAATTCGCGCGCGACGATTTCTTCAACCGCGATCTTCTTGTCCCAGCAGTCGCGGCAGTAGCGTTCTTCGCCGCGAGGCTCCGAGACTTCCTTGGCCCCGCACAACGCGCAGCCCTTCTTGTTCCCAATTGACTTGCGAGACATGACTAGCGAATTGTACCCCATGGTGCAGAGGTGCAAGGGGACGGGGGTGTCCGCCGACGCGGCCGAAGGCCGCTACGGCGAGACCTCGCCGAAGTGCGCGGGCAGTGCTGTCGCGCGCGGAGGCGGGCAGGGGTGCGCACTCGTTCTGCTGTTGTCGGCGTCGCTCGTAGCGCAGGCACCCCACTTGCCGCCCCTTGACCGGGTGCTGCCGCCGGTGGCCGAGTCGATCTACCTGGCGCTGGCGATGCGGGTCGACGCCGAGGTGGCCATGGACACCGTGCGGACCATGGCGCCGTTGTGGCGGCTGGCGGGCAACCCGGCGTTCGAGCAGTCGCAGCAGTTCATCTTCGAGCGCCTCGCCGCGGCCGGCCTGTCGCCGCGGTTCGAGACGTTCACCGACTCAGGCATGGGCTGGGAACAGCGAACCGGGACCCTGCGGATTGGCGACGCGAACGGGGACGTGCTGTTGTCGCGCGAGACCCATCGGGTCGCGCTGGCCATCAACTCGTTCAGCACGCCGCCGGGCGGGGCGTCGTTCCGGCTCGTGGACGTGGGCGCCGGCAACACCGCCGCCGCTTACGACGGCAAGGACGTGAAGGGAGCGGTGGTGCTCGCCGGCGGGCCGCTCGGCGCGGCCTGGCAGCAAGCCGTGCGCAACCGCGGCGCCGCCGGCGTGATCTCGTCGGATCTGCCCGCATACACGCGGCCCGACCAGACGCCGGACGTGCTGCAGTGGGGCAGCATCCCGTTCGACGAGGCGCTCAAGTCGTTCGGGTTCAAGGCCACGCCGCGCGCGGCGCGCCGGCTCCACGACGCGCTGGCCGCGGGACCGGTCACCGTGCACGTGGCGGCCGACACGATCTTCCACCGGCGGCCGAATCGCACGCTCGCCGTGGACATCCCGGGCCGATCGAAAGCGGACCAGCGCGTCATGCTCGTGGCGCACGTCCAGGAACCCGGGGCGAACGACAACGCCAGCGGGTGCGGTACGCTGCTGGCGGCGGCGTTGGCCATCCAGGACGCCGTGCGCCGCGGCGCGCTGCCGGCGCCGGAACGCACGATCACCTTCCTGTGGGTGGACGAGATTCGCGGCAGCCAGCAGTGGATCAAGGACCATCCCGACCAGGCGAAACGCGTGCTGGCGATGCTGTCGCTCGACATGACCGGTGAAGACACGGCCAGGACCGGCGGCACCTTCCTGATCGAGAAAGGCCCGGACCCGTCGGCGATCTGGGAGCGTCCCTCGGATCCGCATTCGGAGTGGGGCGCCGGCAAGGTGGACCCGGCCACCGTGCGGGGAAGCTTTCTGAACGACCTCCACCTCGCGGTGAGCCTGCGGCGGGCCCGCGACACCGGCTGGGTGGTGCGGACCAATCCCTACGAAGGCGGCAGCGACCACACCGTGTTCACCAACGCCGGCGTGCCGGCGCTGCTCAACTGGCACTTCACCGATCGCTACTACCACACGAATCTCGACACGCTGGAGAACACCAGCCCGGCCGAAATGCAGCACGTCGGGATCGCGGTGGCGACGACGGCGCTGTACCTGGCGACGGCGGGCGCGGATGACGTCGGGCCGATGACGCGGTTGCTGGGCGCGGCGCGCGCGGCGCGGAGGGCCACTGAGGAAGCGAATAACGCCACGCCCGAGATTCTCGAGGCGTGGCGCAGGTGGTACGTCGAAGCGATCGAGAGCGTCGAACGGCTTCGCTAAGCCGCAGACCAGACAGCCACAGATTAGTCACCGATCAGACGCAGATTAGACAAATCCGTATTCAATCGGTATCGAATCTGCGGCTGTGTCCGGTCTCGGGCGGGGGCTGGCGGGCCGGTGTGGTCAGGGCCCGGCGCAGGATCTGCAGGAGGCCTTCGATGGTGAATGGCTTCGGCAGAAAGTGATGGGTCCCGGATGCGGCGGCGCTGGCCATGCTGGCATCCGTCGCGACGCCGCTGATAGCCACGATGCGGACGGCGCGATCGATCTGGACGAGCGCCTGGATGGTGGTGGCGCCGTCCATCACGGGCATCATCATGTCGACGAGCACGAGATCGACGTCCCCCTGATGATCGACGTACGCCCGCAGGCCTTCCCGGCCGTTCGCGGCCTCCAGCACGCGATACCCGAAGGCCTCCAAAGCGTCGCGGGTGACCTCGCGGATCGCCGCCTCATCATCGACAATGAGCACCGTCTGACCGTCGCCACGGGGCAGGTCCGGCGCCTTGTCCACCGGCGCCTTGTCCACCGGGTTCGTCTGCGCCGGCAGATGAAGCCGGAAGCGTGTGCCGGCGCCGAGCGTGCTATCGCAGCGGATGAAGCCGCCGTGGCCCTTGATGATGGCCAGCGCGGTGGACAGCCCGAGCCCCGTCCCCTTGCCAACCTCTTTGGTTGTGAAGAAGGGGTCGAAGATGTTCTCGAGCAGGTCCGGCGGAATGCCGGTGCCCGAGTCGTCCACGCCCAGGACCGCGTAGGGGCCGGCATGGGCCTCGAGGTTGACGGCCGCATCGCGCTGGTCGAAGACCTGGTTGCCTGCCGACAGGGTCAGCTCGCCGCCGTTCGGCATCGCGTCGCGCGCGTTCACGCAGAGATTCAGCATCACCTGGTGCAGCTGCGTCGGGTCTCCCAACAGCGTCCACGTGCCGGGCTCGCACGTGATCCGCAGCCGGATGTTCTTGGGAAAGGTCTCGCGGACGATCGCCGCCACTTCGGCAATCACGTCCGCGGCGGCGACGCTGAGTCGCTGGCCCTCGATGCCGCGGGCGAACGACATCACCTGGCCCACCAATTGGGCGCCACGCCTGGCACTGTTGCCGATGGTCGAGACTGCCCGGCGACCGGCGTCGCTGGTCACGCTCTTCTTGAGGAGGTCGACCGATATGATGATGGGCGTCAGGATGTTGTTGAGGTCGTGGGCGATGCCGCCGGCGAGGGTGCCGATGCTGTCCATGCGCTGCGCCCGCAGGATCTGAAGCTCCAGCGCCTTGCGCGCCGTGATGTCCGTTTCAATCGCCAGAATGCTTTGCGGCTCGCCCTGCGGCGTGCGCATCAGGGTCCAGCGTCCCTCCACGGTCACGTTCCGGTCGTGCCTGGCCTTCTGTTGCAGTTCGCCTGCCCACTCGCCGGTTGCGACGACCTGCTCGCAGGCGGCCTGGAACGCCCGCCCCTCCGTCTGCAGGAGGCCGTGGACGGGGCGCCCCGTCGCCTCAGCCGCTGCCCACCCGTACATGCGCTCGGCGCCGTGGTTCCAGTAGGTGATCCGCTGATTCAGGTCGCGGACCATGATCGCGTCGGGAACCTTGTCGAGCAGCGACGCCTGCTCGCGCACGCGATCGCCGGCCAACCGGTGCTCCGTCACGTCGTGGGCGGTGCCGACGACGCGCTCAAATGTTCCGGTGGCGCTGCGCACGGGCGATGAGTGATCGCGAATCCAGCGGATCTCGCCGCTTGGACGGCGGATGCGATATTCGATGTCGGTGGCCAGGCCCTGCTGTTGCCGCCGGTTCGCGTCGACCACCAGTGGCAGGTCGTCGGGATACACCGCCTCTCGATACGAAAACGGCACCCGATACAGGCTCTCGCACGTGCGCTGCCAGATCTGCTCGTAGGCCGGGCTCACATACAGCGTACGGCCGCTGCGCGGGTCAAAGGTATAGAACACGTCGCGCAGGTTGTCGGCCAACTCGCGGAACCGCGCCTCGCTCTGCTGCAGGGCGTCCTCCGCCCGCTTTCGGTCGGTGACGTCGTGGGTGACGCTCAGGATCGAGGTGATCGTGCCGTCAGCGGCCCTGAGCGGCACCGAGTGGGTATCCACCCATCGTGGCGTGCCGCGCAGGCCGACGATGCGGAACTGCAGGCGGCCGGCCTCGCCGGCCGCGGACCGCTGGTGCAGAGCCAGAAACGCCCCGCGGTCGCCGGCATGCACCAGTTCCACGACCGGGCGACCGAGGACCTCGCCGGCATCCTGCGCCTCGATCATCCGCAGCCCGGCGGGATTCATGTCCAAGAGTCGGCCGTCGAGGGAGACCACCTTGACGCACTCGGGTTCCGTCTCGACGATGGCGCGCAATCGCGACTCGCTGGCGCGCAGCGTATCGATGGTCGTCTTGCGGCGCAGGCACGCCGCGACTGCCGCGAGCAGTTCGGGTGCGGCGACATCACGGGGCAGGCAGAGATCGGCGCCGCTCTCGAGGGCGGCCGCGCGATCTGCCGGCGGAGTGCCGCCGTCGACCAGCAGGATCAGGATCGCGTCCGGGGACAGTGCTCCGGTTCGGAGCTGTCGCGCCAGATCGGCCGCGCCGCCACTCGCTGCCGGGTCGTGGACCAGCACCAGGTCCGGCTGGTCCTGCTCCAGCCCGGCCCGGCATGCCGCCCAGTCCGGGACCTCGCGGATGGAGTACCCGGCGCCGGCCAAGGCCTCTCGCACGGGGCCGTGCAGGATGTCGCTACCGCCGTAGAGGACGACAGTGCGGGCAGGCATGGTGGTCTACGCCGGGAACTCCGGACGGGGTGGCACCTGTGCCGCTGGCGCATACATCTCGGTGATGTACTGCTTCACCATGCGCCGCGTCGAGAAGCGCGGGACGTTCGAGCGCATGGCCTCGCGCACCACCTGGATCCAGCGGCGCGGCAGCCCGCGCTGGTCGCGATCGTAGAACAGCGGGACGATGTCGTTCTCGAGCAGGGTATACAGCGATTCGGCGTCGGCGGCGTCGGTGGCGTCCTGATCGTCCGGATTGGTGTGGCTTTCGATCAGCCAGCCGTTCCTGCCGTTGTAGCCCTCGGCCCACCAGCCGTCGCCGATGCTCAGGTGGGGCACGCCGTTCAGCGCCGCCTTCATGCCGCTCGTGCCGCTGGCTTCAAGCGGCTTGCGCGGGTTGTTCAGCCAGACATCGCAGCCGTGCACGAGGTAGTGGGCCAGGTGCATGTCGTAGTCGTCGATGAAGGCGAGGCGGCCGCCGAACCTCGGATCGAGCGCGTGCTTGAACACGCTCTGCAGGTGGTGCTTGGCCGGCTCATCGGCGGGGTGCGCCTTGCCGGCGAACACGATCTGCACCGGCCGGTCGATGGCGTTGAGGATGCGCGCCAGGCGATCCGGATCGTGGAAGATCAGCTCCGGCCGCTTGTAGGCGGTGAATCGCCGCGCGTAGCCCAGCGTCAGCGCGTGCGGATCGAGCATGCTGCCGGCGGCGACAATGCGGGCCGGGCTGACCTGTTCGTCGGACCACCGCGAGCGCATGCGCTCGCGGATGAACGAGAACAGGTCCATCCGCATCGCGTTGCGCATGGTCCAGATCTCGGAATCCGGGATGTCGAGCAGGCGCTCCCAGAGTTCCGGCTCGTCCACGTGATCGAGCCAGCCGGCCCCGAAGTGCTGGTTCAGGACTTCGAGCACGGCGCCGGCCATCCAGGTCGGCACGTGCACGCCGTTGGTGATGCTTCGCACCGGGATCTGATCCGCCGGGAGGTCGGGCCACATCGGCCGCCACATCGTGCGGGTGACCTCGCCGTGCAGGGCGCTGACGCCGTTGACGTGCGCCGAGGTCCGCAGCGCCAGCGCGGTCATGTTGAACTGCGAGCCGCCGCCGTTGTCGTATTCGCCCAGGGCGAGGAATTGCGGCCGGTGCTCGCCAATCTCACCCCACGAACCGGCCAGGTGTTTCTCAACCAGGTGGAAGGGGAAGGCGTCGTGGCCCGCCGGCACCGGCGTGTGCGTGGTGAACACCGTCGAGCGGCGCACGGCGTCGAGCGCCTGGTCGAACGACTGGCCCTTCTCGATGCCCTCGCGGATGCGCTGCAACGCCACGAAGGCGGCGTGGCCTTCGTTGAGGTGCCACACCGTCGGCGTGATGCCGAGCGCGCGCAGCGCCCGCACGCCGCCGATGCCGAGGATGATCTCCTGCTGGATGCGGGTTTCGCGATCGCCGCCGTAGAGCCGCGCCGACAGCTCGCGGTCCCACGGCGCGTTCTCGGCCAGATCGGTGTCGAGCAGGAACAGCCGCACGCGGCCGAGGCGCACGCGCCACACCGCGGCCAGCACCGTGCGGTCGCCGAGCGGCACCGCCGTGATGCACGGCTTGCCCTCGGGCGTGAGCGCGGCCTCGATCGGCGCCTCGGTCCAGCTGATGCGCTGGTAGCGCTCTTCCTGCCAGCCGTCGTTGCTCATGCGCTGCAGGAAGTAGCCCTGCGGATACATGAAGCCGACGCCGACCAGCGGCACGCCGAGGTCGGCGGCTTCCTTGCAGTGATCGCCGGCGAGCACGCCCAGGCCGCCGGCATAGATCGGCAGCGACTGGTGCAGCGCGAACTCGGCGGAGAAGTAGGCGATGCTGCCGCCGTTCATCATCGAGGCGCGTTCCTTCCACCACGGGTGCGCCTGCGTGCGCGCCTCGTCGAGGCCGAAGATCGCCTGGTCGTAGGCTTTCAGGAACGCCGGATCGATCGCCGCCGACGCCAACTGCCCGGCGGTGATGCCCTGCAGCATGCGCACCGGGTTGTGCGCGGTCGAACGCCACAGCTCGTAGTTGAGACGGCGAAACACTTCGCGCGCGCGCTGGTCCCAGCTCCACCACAGGTCGAGGGCGAGTTCGTGCAGGCGATGAATGCGCGCGGGCAGCGGCGCGGCGGTGGCGAAACGTTCCTCAGACATTGATGATCTCGTGAAGTGGCGAGTTGGCGAGTTGGTGATTTATGCGGCGCCAACCAGCTTGGCGAACCTGCCCAGGTCGATGTTGCCGCCCGACACCACCGCCACCACCTTGCCGGCGCCGGCGCGGCCGCTGAGCGCCGCGGCGATGGCGCAGCCGCCGGCGCCTTCGGCCACCACGTGCACGCGCTCGGCGGCCAGGCGCATGGCCGCGGCGATGTCGTCGAGCTCCATCACGATCGAGTCGTCCACCAGGTCCTTCAGCAGCGGCCACATGGTCTTCAGCACCGACTTGCCGCCGGCGCCATCGACGAAGGAGGCAGTCCAGCCGTCGAAGTAGCAGGGCTCGCCTTTGGCGAGCGAGGTGGCCAGCGGCGAGGCCGTCGCCGGCTCGGCGGCGTAGACCTTCACCGACGGCTTCCGGGCCCGCATCACCGTGCCGATGCCGGCGAGCAGCCCGCCGCCGCCGAGCGAGGCGACCACGGCATCCACGTCCGGCAGGTCTTCCAGGATCTCGAGTCCCACCGTGCCGTTGCCGGCGATGAAGTCGTCGTCGTCGAACGGGTGGACGAAGTGGCCGCGCATCCGCGGCGAGGCATGCGACTCCACGGTCCGCCAGCATTCGTCGTAGCTCGCCCTGACGATGGTGGCGCCGAGACGCTCGATGGAACGCAGCTTGGTGTCAGGGGCGGTGTCCATCACCATCACCGAGCACGGCACGCCGGCGCGCCTGGCGGCGAACGCCACGCCCTGCGCGGCGTTGCCGGCGCTGACCGTCCAGACCCCGTCCTTCATCTGGTCGGCGCTGAGCTTGCGGACCGCGTTCCACGCGCCGCGGATCTTGAACGACCCGATCGGCTGGAGCGACTCGAGCTTCAGGTAGACGTCGGGCCGGTGTTGTCCGGATGCCTCGAACGGCAAGTCGAGCTTGATCAGCGGCGTGCGAACCGCGGCTTCGTAGACGTGTTTGGCGGCTTCGTCAATGGCCTCGATGGGGATTTGCCGCATACCGGTAGCGAAAATCGTATCATTCAACAGCCGGGGTGGGAGTGATGAAACAGATCAGACTGATTGCCGCGTTGGTTGTCGTTTGCGCCGCCGGTGTGCTGGCGCAGACTGGCGCGCGGCCTCGAGCCCGGGAAATTGGGCTGGCGCCGGGCGTGTTCGAGCCGGGGCCGCTCAATGCCATCACCGACGTGGCCGGGGTGAGCGTCGGGCAGGCCACGCTGATTCAGGACGACACGGTGCGGACCGGCGTCACCGTGATCGTGCCGCACGGCGGCAACGTGTTCCAGGACAAGGTCGCCGGCGCGGTGTTCGTCGGCAACGCGTTCGGCAAGTTCGCCGGCTCCACGCAGGTCGAGGAACTCGGCACCATCGAGACACCCATCGCGCTCACCAACACGTTGAGCGTGGGCGCGGCGATGGATGGACTCGTACGGTGGACGCTCGACCAGCCCGGCAACCAGAACGTCCGCTCCGTCAACGCGCTGGTCGGCGAGACCAACGACGGCGGCCTGAATGACATCCGCGGCCAGCACGTGCGCCCGCAGCACGTGTTGGACGCCCTGAAGTCGGCCTCGACCGGCGCCGTGCAGGAGGGCACCGTCGGCGCCGGGACCGGGACCCAGGCGTTCGGCTGGAAGGGCGGCATCGGCACCGCTTCGCGCAAGCTGCCCGCGAACCTCGGCGGCTACACACTGGGCGTGATCGTGCAGTCGAACTACGGCGGCGTGCTCACGATGGGCGGCGCGCCAGTGGGGCAGCTGCTCGGACGTTACGCCTATCAGCCGCCGACGCCGCGCGGCGACCAGGCGGACGGCTCGTGCATGATCGTGGTGGCCACCGACGCGCCGATTGATGCCCGCGACCTGAAGCGCGTCGCCGCCCGCGCCATTTTCGGCCTCGCCCGCACCGGATCCTCCTACAGCAACGGCAGCGGTGACTTCGCCGTCGCCTTCTCGACCGCACCCGATCTCCGCACGCGGTTCAATTCCTCCGCGCCGCAGGCCCGCACGCTGCTGCCCGCCGACGGCGTGTCGCCCTTGTTCCAAGCCGCCCTCGAGGCCACGGAAGAGGCGATCTACAACTCGCTGCTCAAGGCCACGCCGGTGAAGAGCCGGTGGGGCGCCGCCGAGGCGCTGCCCGTTGACCGCGTCCGGGAGATCCTCAAGCGCTACCCCCGGCCATAAGGCACTTGACCGGTGGGCCTGTGGCTCGATAAGCTTTGCTTACACACATGAAGGCCGTCGCAATCGCCGCCCGCCGTTCCCTGTTGGGTGTCCCCAACACGGTCGTCGTGCGCGCGGGCGTGGCGTTTGGGTACGCGCTGGTTGTTCTTGCGGGCGTCGGGCTGGGGTTGTGGCTGCTGATTAGCCTTATTCACCTTCGACCCACCGCGATCAGCGGGATGATGTAGCCCAAACCGAAACAGCAAAGTTTAAAAAGGGCCATCACCCGCAGGGGTGGTGGCCCTTTTCATTTGGTGATTTGGTGATTTGGCGATTTGGCGATTGATGGACCTGGCGCTTGAGACCGATAACGAGGTGACGATCATGGATGGCAGTAGTAGCAGTCCCAAGGTGTGGATGAACGGCCGGTTGCACGAAGCGGACCGCAATGATGCGGCGCTGACCTCACTCTGCCAGGCCGTGGAGCGCGCCGTCCGCGCGCACCAGGGTGCCGGCGTGCGCGCCGTGATCCTGATGGTGGACCCGCCCGCCCCGCGTCCGCAGGCCGAGCCGGTCTCGCCGATACCCGTCTACGTGGACGTGTTCGACTCGGGCTTCAGCCAGGATTCCGGCTACGGGCACGGCATCTAGACTAGTCAGCGCCCGGAGCCCGGCGCTGACGAAGTACCTCGTAGACCGCGATTCCCACGCTCGTTGACAGGTTGAGCGACCGCACCCACGGCGACAGGATCGGCATCGCGACAAAGCGATCGCGATATTGCTCGTGCAGCTCGGGCGGCAGCCCGCCGGTCTCACGCCCGAAGATGAGCACGACCCCCTCGGGTGTGCCCAGCGGCGCGTCCCACAGGACTTGCGCCGCCTTCGTCGAGAAGAAGTACGGCTCGCCGAGCGCCGGCAGTTGCCGCTCGAAGTCGCCCCAGTTCGGCCACACCCGCAGATCGACATGCTCCCAATAGTCGAGCCCGGCGCGCTTGACCCGGCGGTCGTCAAGCGAGAAGCCCAGCGGCTCGATCAGGTGGAGCGTCGCGCCGGTGGCGAGGCACGTCCGGCCCACGTTGCCGGTGTTCCAGTGAATGTCGGGGTGAACGAGTACGACGTGGATGGCCAAGGCGGGCCTCAGCAGAGATTCCGGAGCTGCACCAGCCCATCATCCTTCAACATCGGCAGGGAGCGGCGCCTGCGCGCGTTCAGGTCATGCCTTGAGCGCCGGCTCTTCCTGCGGCTTGGCCGCCGGCTCCAGGAACGGCATGCGCGCGCGGAGCGTGGCGCCGACCTGCTCGATCTGGTGGTCGCGCAGCTTGGCGCGCTCGGCCGCGAACCAGCCGCTCTGGGTGTCGCGCGCCAGCTTCTCGGCGTAGGCGCCCGACCGGATCTCGGCCAGCATCCGCCGCATCTCCTTCTTGGTCTCGTCGGTCACCAGGCGCGGTCCGCCGGTGTAGTCGCCGTGCTCGGCGGTGTCACTGACCGAGTAACGCATGAAGTTGAGCCCGCCGCGGTACATCAGGTCGACGATCAACTTCAGCTCGTGCAGGCACTCGAAGTAGGCGATTTCGGGCTGGTAGCCGGCTTCCACCAGCGTCTCGAAGCCCGCGGTGACCAGGGCGCTCACGCCGCCGCACAGCACCGCCTGCTCGCCGAACAGGTCGGTCTCTGCCTCTTCCGAGAACGTGGTCTCGATGACGCCGGCGCGCGTGCAGCCGATGGCCTTGGCGTAGGCGAGCGTTGCCGCCCGCGCCGTGCCGGTGGCGTCCTTGTGGACGGCGATCAGCCCGGGCACGCCGGCGCCTTCCTTGAACACCTCGCGCACCCGATGGCCCGGCGCCTTCGGTGCCACCATCGCCACGTCCACGCCCTCCGGCGGCGTGATCCAGCCGAAGCGGATCGCGAAGCCGTGCGCGAACATCAGCATCTTGCCGGGCGTCAGGTGCGGCTCGATCGCCGTCTTGAACAACTCGGGCTGCACGAGGTCGGGCACCAGCATCATGATGACGTCGGCCCAGGCGGCGGCCGCCGCCGGTGCCATCGGCGCGAAGCCCGCGGCCTCGGCCGCGCGCCAGCCGCGGCTGTTCGGCCGCACCCCGACGCGCACGTCGGCGCCGCTGTCGCGCAGGTTCATCGCGTGGGCATGGCCCTGCGAGCCAAAGCCCATCACGGCCACGCGCCGTCCCAGGATTGCCGCCACGTCCACATCAGAGTCGTGAATCATCTTCGCCATCGTCTGCCTCATCTACCCGATCATTCGGTCAACGGTGAAAGGTTGGGAGCCGCCCGTCGGTTCGGCGCGGCCCGGACTTACTCTTCGAGGGGACTCGCCATCGAGGTCCAGTCCTCGACGGCCAGCACGCCGACTTGCCGTTCGAGCAGCGACACGATGCGCGCCGCGGTCTGGTCGGAGCTGTCGAACATGATCGTGGCCTGCACGGTGGCCCGATCGTGCGAGGCCACGGCGGTGAAGGCTTCCGCGCGCACGCGCTGCCGCCGCAGGATCGACGCCACCCGATCGAGGGCGTCGATCTCGTGCTCGTAGCGGACCACGATGGTCCGCGGCTTGGCGTCATCGGCGGTCATGCGTCCGCTCCGGCCTCGACGAGCGACGGCGAGCCGGGCCGCCGGATCATGTCGTTGAGCGCGGCGCCGGGCGACACCATCGGATACACGGTGTCTTCCTGGACCACTTTGAACTCCATGACCACTGTGCCGGCCGAGGCGCGGGCGTGGCGCAGCGCATCGTTGACGTCGGCCCGCCGCGTGACGCGCACGCCGGGCAGGCCGTGCGCGTCGGCCAGCTTCACGTAGTCGGGCGACAACATCGGCGTCGACGAGTAGCGGCGATTGTGGAAGAACTGCTGCCACTGCCGCACCATGCCGAGGTAGCCGTTGTTGATGATCGCGATGTTGACCTTGACGTTCTCCTGCACCAGCGTCTGCAACTCGGCCTGCGTCATCTGGAAGCCGCCGTCGCCGACGATCGCCCACACTTCCTTGTCGGGGCGGGCCATCTTGGCGCCAATCGCCGCCGGCAGCCCGAAGCCCATGGTGCCGAGGCCGCCGGAGGTGATGAAGGTGCCGGGCTCGTGGACCTTGTAGTACTGCGCGGTCCACATCTGGTGCTGGCCGACATCGGTGACCACGATGGCCTTGCCCTCGGTCGCCTTCCAGATGTCGTGGATGACATGCGCCGCGCACAGCCGGCCGTCGTCGGGGAGCTCCTGGATGTCGCGGACGGTGAGGCCGCCGGCGAGTTCGGCAATGCGGGTGGTCCAGCCGTCGTGTCGCGCGGCTTCGATCTGCGGGAGCCATTCCCGCAACACCGTCTTCAGGTCGCCGTGCACGGCGACGTCGGCGCGCACGTTCTTGTGGAGTTCCGACGCATCGATGTCGACGTGGATCTTCCTGGCGTGCGGCGCGTACTGCGTCAGCTTGCCGGTGACGCGGTCGTCGAAGCGCATGCCGAAGGCGAGCAGGAGGTCCGCTTCCTGGATGGCGTCGTTGACCCAGGCCTCGCCGTGCATGCCCATCATGCCGAGGTTGAGCGGATGCTGGGCGGGCACGCTGCCAATGCCGAGCAGGGTCATGGCAATCGGGATGTGCGCGCGTTCGGCGAGCGTCAGCACTTCGGCCATCGCGCCGCTCTTGAGAATGCCGTGGCCGGCGAGAATCACCGGGCGCTTGGCGGACGCGAGCAGGTCGGTGGCCTGCTCGAGCGAACCGGTCGCCAGTTTCGTGACCACCGGCTTCTGGGCCTTGTCGGCGCTGGTCCGCGTGCCCGGCTCCCACTCGGTCTCTTCCTGCTGCGCGTTCTTGGTGATGTCCACCAGCACCGGGCCGGGCCGGCCCGAGGTGGCCACCCGGAACGCTTCGCGGATGGTCGGTGCGATGTCGGCGGCCCTGGTCACGAGGTAGTTGTGCTTGGTGATGCCCAGCGTGATGCCGGTGATGTCGGTCTCCTGGAACGCATCCGTGCCCAACAGCGCCTCGGGGACCTGCCCGGTGATGCACACGACCGGAATCGAGTCCATCATCGCGGTGGCAATGCCGGTGACGAGGTTGGTGGCGCCAGGTCCGGACGTGGCGATGGCCACGCCGACTCGTCCGCTGGCGCGCGCGTAGCCATCCGCCATGTGCGCCGCGCCCTGTTCGTGGCGCACCAGGACGTGGCGAATCGGGTGGTCCAGCAGCGCATCGTAGGCGGGCAGGATGGCGCCGCCGGGATAGCCGAAGACGGTGTCAACGCCCTGTTCGACCAGGCACGACCAGATGATGTGAGCTCCGCGCTGCTTCATAGTTGTGTCTTTCGGGCGCCTTCGCCCTACGCGATGACGTCGTGCCGCTGGTGTTCGAACGCCGCGATGTCGGACTCGTGCGCCAGAATCAGGTCGATCTCGTCCTTGCCCTCGAGCAATCGCTGCCGCGAGGCCTCGTCGAACGCAAAGCGCTCGGCCAGTCCCTGCGAGTCGCGGACTTCGCACCGTTCGAGGTCGATCTCCAGCTCGTAGCCGTTGCCGGCTTCGGCGCGGTCCAGGATGGTGTTGACCGCGGCTTCCGCGATCGCCACCGGCACCAGGCCGTTGCCGACGGCGTTGTTCTTGAAGATGTCGGCGAACGACGGCGCAATCACGACGCGAAAGCCGGCGTCCTGGAGCGCCCAGGCGGCGTGCTCGCGAGACGACCCGCAGCCGAAGTTGGGCCCCGCCGCGAGAATGGTCGCGCCCTGGTAGGCCGGCTGGTTGAGCACGAAGGCCGGATCCAGATCGCCCGCCGGCGTGCGCCGCCAGTCGTGAAACAGGAACGGCCCGAACCCCGTGCGTTCGATCCGCTTCAGGAAGTTCTTGGGGATGATCTGATCGGTGTCGACGTGGCTCCGCCGCAGCGGCGCGACGCGGCCCCGGTGCACGCGGAACGGTTCGCGGCCGGTCCTGAGCGGAGTCGAAGGCGCGGACATTACCGATACTCCCAGTGACGCACGTCGGTGAAGTGGCCCTGGATGGCGGCGGCCGCGGCCATGGCCGGGCTGACCAGGTGCGTGCGCCCGCCGCGGCCCTGCCGGCCCTCGAAGTTCCGGTTGCTGGTGGACGCGCAGCGTTCGCCTTCCCCCAGCACGTCGTCATTCATGCCGAGGCACATCGAGCAGCCCGGTTCGCGCCACTCGAAGCCGGCGTCGGCAAAGATGCGATCCAGGCCTTCGCGCTCGGCATCCGCCTTGACCTGCTGCGAGCCGGGCACGACCAGCGCCCGCACGCTGGCGTGCACGTGATGGCCGCGCACCACCTGCGCCGCGGCGCGCAGGTCGGCCAGCCGCGCGTTGGTGCAGGAGCCGATGAAGACCCGATCGACCGGCACCGACTCGAGTGGCGTGCCGGGCGTAAGCCCCATGTAGTGAAGCGCCCGTTCCATGGCCTTGGCGTCGCCTTCCGATCCCGCGCCCTTCGGGTCGGGCACCTGCCCGGTAATCGGCAGCGACATGTCGGGCCGCGTGCCCCAGGTGACGACCGGCGCCAGCGCGGTCACGTCGATGGTGATCTCGGCGTCGAACGCGGCGGCGTCATCGCTGCGCAACTGCCGCCATCGCGCGACGGCCTCGTCCCAATCGGCGCCCTTGGGCGCGTGGGGACGGTCCTTCAGGTAGGCGAACGTCGTGTCATCCGGCGCCACCAGCGCGCTGCGCGCCCCGGCTTCGATGCTCATGTTGCAGAGCGTCATGCGCTCTTCCATCGACAACCCCGACACCAGCGGGCCGGCAATTTCGAGCGCGTAGCCGGTGCCGCCGCTGAAACCGAGGCGCGCGATCATCGCCAGCGCCACGTCTTTCGCGGTGACGCCGGTGCTCAACGTGCCGGTGAGCAGCACGCGCATGGCCTTGGGCTTCTGCTGGACGAGGCACTGCGTGGCCAGCACGTGCTCGACCTCGCTGGTGCCGATGCCGAACGCCAGCGCCCCAAACGCCCCGTGCGTGCTGGTGTGGCTGTCGCCGCAGACGATCGTGGTGCCCGGCAGGGTCAGGCCCAGCTCGGGCCCGATCACGTGGACGATGCCCTGGCGGCCGCTGTTGAAGTCGAACAGTGGCACGCCGAACGTCACCGCGTTGCGGCGGAGCGCCTCGACCTGCGCGCGCGCCAGCGGATCGGCGATTGGCAATTCACGGCCCGTCGTGGGCACGTTGTGATCGACCGTGGCAAAGGTCAGGTCGGGCCGGCGGACCGGCCGCCCGGCCAGCCGCAGGCCCTCGAAGGCCTGGGGCGAGGTGACTTCGTGCACAAGGTGGCGATCGACGTAGAGCAGGGTGCGGCCGTCGTCGAGCACGCGCACGACGTGCGCGTCCCACACCTTGTCGAGCAGCGTCCGCGGGCCACTAGACGGCATGGTAGGAATGCCGCCTGTCTCGCACGTCGGTCAATGCGTCTTCGATGGCCTGGCCCATTTCCTGCGTGGACAGCACGCGCTCGCCCGGTCCGGCCAGGTCGCGGGTCCGCGCGCCGGCCGCCAGCGCGTCTTCGATCGCGTGATCGATTTCCGCCGCCTGCTTCTCCATCTTGGCGGTGAAGCGCAGGAGCATGGCGGCGCTGGCAATGGCGCCGATCGGGTTGGCCCAGCCCTTGCCGGCGATGTCGGGGGCCGAGCCGTGCACCGGCTCGTACAGATCGACGCGGCCGCCCAGCGTCGCCGACGGCAACACGCCGAGCGAGCCGGCGATCGACGCCGCCTGGTCGCTGAGAATGTCGCCGAACAGGTTGTCGCAGAGCATCACGTCGAAGCTGGTCGGCGACGTCGCCAGCCGCATGGCCGCGGTGTCAACGTAAACGTGCTCGAGCGCGACGTCCGGGTAGTCTTTCGCCACCTCGGTGACGACGGTGCGCCACAGGCGCGAGGTTTCGAGCACGTTGGCCTTGTCGATCGAGGCGACGCGGTGCTTGCGCTCGCGCGCCCGCTCGAACGCCACGCGCGCCACCCGTTCGATCTCATGACGCGAGTAGATCAAGGTGTTGAACGCGGTGTTCCCCGAGGCCTCGAAGCCGCGCGGCTCGCCGTAATACAAGCCGCCCAGCAGTTCGCGGACGATCAGCAGGTCGGCACCGCGCACCTTTTCGGGCTGGAACGCCGTCCGCTTCGCGAGCGAGGCATGGCAGATGGCCGGGCGCAGGTTGGCGAACCCGCCGAGCGCCTGCCGCAGGGCCAGCAGCGCCGCTTCCGGCCGTTCCGACGGCAGCAGGCCGTCGAACTTGGGATGGCCGACGGCGCCCAGGAGCACCGCGTCGGCGCCGAGGCAGGCCTCGAGCGTGGCCTCGGGCAGGCCCGTGCCGTCGGCGTCGATCGCGACACCGCCAATCCGATGCGTGGTGAAGGTGAACGTCTTGCCCGCGTGCTCGGCCACGTTCTTCAGGATCCGCACGGCTTCGGCCGTGACTTCCGGACCAATGCCGTCGCCGGGCAGCAGGGCGATCTTCAGTGACATGCAGCGTCTCCACGGCGCGCGCCCGCGCCGGCGCCCGCGCCAATGGCCAGCGGCGCCGCCATTTCGTCACGGATGATGGCCGCCAGCTGATCGTCGTCCACCGACTTGGTGCGATCGGCCAGCGCCGTGACCTTGGTGTAAAGGCGCTCGAGTTCGGGCTGCCGCAGCCGGTGACCGAGCGCGCGGCACCGCGCGTCGAGGCCGCGCATGCCGGAGTGCTTGCCGAGCACCAGGCGGGTGCCGGGCGCGCCCACGCTTTCGGGCCGCATGATTTCGTAGGTCAGTTCGTTCTTGAGCATGCCGTCCTGGTGGATGCCGGCCTCGTGCGCGAACGCGTTGGCGCCGACAATCGCCTTGTTCGGCGGCACCGACACGCCGACGATGGCCGATAGCGTGTTGCTGGCCGGCACCAGCCCGGGCGTGTGGATGCCGGTCATGTGGGGCAGGGCGTCGGCCCGCACCTCGAAGGCCATGACAATCTCTTCGAGCGAGGCGTTGCCGGCGCGTTCGCCGATGCCGTTGATGGTGCACTCCACCTGGCGCGCGCCCGCCTGCACGGCGGCAATCGAGTTGGCCACGGCCAGGCCCAGGTCGTTGTGGCAGTGGGCCGACAGCACGGCGCGGTCGCCCAGGCGCTTCTTGACCGTCAAGAACATCCGCTCGATGTCGGCCGGCAGCGCATAGCCGACCGTGTCGGGCAGGTTGATGGTGGTGGCGCCGGCGTCAACGGCGGCGGCCGCCACGTCGCACAGGAACGCCAGCTCGGTCCGGGTGGCGTCTTCCGCGGAAAACTCCACGTCGGCGCAGTACGCCCGGGCGTGGGCTACCGCCTTCGTGACCTGCTCGACACACTGCTGGCGCGTGATGCGCAGCTTGTGTTCGAGGTGGATGTCCGAGGTCGCCAGGAACACGTGAATGCGGGGCCGGGCGGCGCCCGAGAGGGCCGCCCATGCGCGGTCGATGTCCGCGGGGACGGCGCGGGCCAGGCCCGCGATAATCGGCCGGCGCACCGCGCCGGCAATGGTCTTCACGGCTTCGAAGTCGCCGTCCGACGAGATCGGGAAGCCGGCTTCGATGATGTCCACGCCCAAGCGGTCAAGCTGCTGCGCCAGGCGCAGTTTCTCGGCCGGCGTCATGCTGAAGCCGGGGGCCTGCTCGCCGTCGCGGAGCGTCGTGTCAAACACGTGAATGCGGGATCTGGTGGCCATGGTGTCCAAGCTCCGCAATAGTCTCGGGCGGGCGACCAAGATAAGTCAAAGTAATAATATCTATGGATGGAAGGGTCTTCGCTTATAGTATGAGTCGCGATGGAACTATTCCAACTCGAAGCGTTTCTCGCGGTGGTGCGTGAAGGCAGCTTCTCGGCCGCCGCCAAGGCGCTCTACCGGACCCAACCCGCCATCAGCCAGACCATCAAGAAGCTCGAGGATGAGATTGGCCGGCCACTGTTCGACCGCTCCAGCCGCCGCGGCGTCCTGACCGACGCCGGCCGGGTCCTGGCCGACCACGCCGAGCGCCTCGTCAACCTCCGGCAGCGGACGATGGCAGCGCTGGATGACGTGCGGCAGTTGCGCACCGGGCGGCTCACGGTGGCGGCCAACGAGTTGACGTGCCTCTACCTGTTGCCGATTCTGCACGAATACCGCCGGCTCTACCCGGATGTGCACATCACGGTCCAGCGCGCGCTCGGCAGCCGCGTGCCGGCGCAGGTGCTCGACTACGGCGCCGACTTCGGCGTGGTCACCTTCCGCCCCGACACCACCGCCCTCCATTCCATCGTCGTCTACCACGACGAGCTGGCCTTCGTGGTGCCGCCGTCGCACCCGCTGGCCCGGCGCGACAAGGTGTCGATTGCGGAACTGGCGCGCGAGTCGTTCGTGGCGCACCACGTGTCGTCGCCGTACCGCCAGAAGGTAATCGACACCTTCCGCAAGCGCCGGGTCGAATTGCGCATGCCGGTGGAGATGCCCACCATCGACGCGATCAAGAAGTTCGTGGCGATGGGGAACGGGGTCGCGCTGCTGCCGGCCATTACCGTGGAGCACGAGCTGCAGCACAAGGAGCTGGTCCGTGTCGAGGTGCCCGAGCTGGCCTTTGACCGCAAGCTTCGGCTCATCCATCGCCGCGAGGGCGCGTTGTCGCATGCGGCGGAGGCGATGTTGACCGTGGTGGAAGCGCAGAGCGCGCTAAAGCGGGGAAGGTTTGCGTTCGCGGCCGAGCGCTAGGTATACTCAAGGACTCACTGCCTTCGTGAATACCCTCCGTGCGGGAGTGGCGGAATTGGCAGACGCGCTAGCCTCAGGAGCTAGTCCGGGCAACCGGGTGGAGGTTCGAGTCCTCTCTTCCGCACCATTCGACTCACCAACAATTCGCCGGCGGCGAATCGTCGGTTCGCTCATGGCGGGCCACGCGGCCGACAGCCTGGCCGAAGGTAGACATCAACCTCAGCCGCATCGTCATCAGACCTGGTCCTGGAAGATCGAGGCCAGGGCCTGCAGGGTCTTGTCCACCAGCGGCCGCGACTGCCACGCCTCGAGGCTGACCGGCTCGCACAGCTCCGCGTCGCGGGCGAATAGTTCGTTCAACTGACGGGAGAACGCCGCGTCGCACACGCACACGTTGCTCTCCTCGTTGTGCGCGAACGAACGGCTGTCGAAGTTGGTGGTTCCCACCGTCGCCCACAAGCCGTCCACGACCATGGTCTTGTGATGCATCATCGTGCGGTTGTATTCGAGCAACTCCACGCCGGCTTCGAGGAGCGCGCCGTACAGCCGGATGCTGTTCAGGCGCGCCACGCGGTTGTCGTTGCGCCTGCCGGCCACCATGATGCGCACGCGCACGCCCCGCTTCACGGCCTCGCGGAAGAGGTCGATGGCGAGGTGGTCCGGGATGAAGTACGGGTTGGCAATCTCGATGGACAGGTGGGCCGCGGCAATGGCCAGGCAGTGAATCACCCGCACCGTTGACGCGCCGGTGTCCGGTGAACTCATCACGGTCTGCAGCGCCACCGGGCCCACCGCTTCGATCGGCGGGTAGAAGTCGGGGCCGGTCACCAGTTCGCCGGTGGCTTCAAGCCAGTTCTGGGCGAAGCCGGTTTGCAGGGGCCTGACCGCCGGCCCCTCCACTCGGATCTGCAAGTCGCGCCAGTGCTTCTCGTCTTGTGCGTCTCCGGCCCAGTGGTCGGCAATGCCGGCGCCGCCGGTGAAACCGATGCGGCCGTCGATGATCAGCGACTTGCGGTGCGTGCGATTGTTCAAGTGCCGCAGCCGGTTCCACCTGAGGGGGTTGTACCACGCGACGTGGCAGCCGCCGTCGCGGAGGATCTTTAGGATCTCCTCGCCCACGCTGGAGGAGCCGACGGCATCGAGCAGGATCTTGACCCGCACGCCATTCGCGGCGCGCTCCGCCAGCGCGCGCGCGAACGTCACGCCGATCTCGCCGGCCC
Source organism: Vicinamibacterales bacterium (assembly GCA_041659285.1). NCBI lineage: Bacteria > Pseudomonadati > Acidobacteriota > Vicinamibacteria > Vicinamibacterales > Vicinamibacterales bacterium. The sequence goes on from JBAZYO010000003.1 coordinate 210,212, forward strand.
AGTAGATGTAGGCCTCCATCGTGATCGAGCGCGCGGCCTCGCGGATCGCCGTCAGCATCGACGGAAAGAAGCGGTCGCCGTTGTTCAGGATCTCGAGCGTGTTGCCGGGCGCAAACGGCACGCCGGCCGCGCCGGCCATGGTGTCGAGGAATTCGGGCGACCCGACCTCGAGGCTGTGGTCGAGGCCCCACTGCGGCGGAATCTCCACCGACGTGGAGATCGAGCAGATGCCGGCCACGGCGGCCGCGGCAATCGCCAGCCACCACGCGCCGATGTTCATCAAATACACGGCCAGGCCCGCCCACACCCACCACGACCAGATGACATGGCGGATCCGCGTCCACGCGGTGGAGCTTCCCTTCGGCTTCGTCGTCCGCGGATCGAGGGCCGGCCGATAGCTCCGCCGGGCGGTCCGCGGTGGGTGCCGGAACGGCGACGGCTGGCTGCGCGGAGAGGGTGTCGACGTGCTCACTTGACTCTGGCAAGAGTCTCACAACCGGCTATGATCGATCTCACAAATGGCATCGTTCGTAATTGGCGTGGCCGGTGGTTCCGGGTCGGGAAAGACCACCGTCGTCCGGCGGATCGTTGACAGCCTTGGCCCTGACCACGTCACGCGTCTCGATCACGACCGCTACTATCGGGACCGCAACGACCTGCGCCTGGAGGAACGGGCGGCGCTGAACTACGACCATCCGGATGCGCTCGAAACCGACCTGATGGTGCGGCACGTCCGGGCGCTGAAGGCGGGACAGACCGTGGAGGTTCCGCAGTACGACTTCACGCGGCACGCGCGGCTCGCCGAGACCGACACGTTCCAGCCGCGACGCGCCCTGATTGTGGAAGGGATCCTGGTGCTGACCGACCCGGCGCTCCGCGAGCTGATGGATATCAAGGTGTTCGTGGACACCGACTCCGACACCAGGTTCATCCGCCGCCTGCAGCGCGACGTGGCGGAACGCGGCCGGACCATGGACTCGGTGATCGACCAGTACCAGAGCACGGTGAAGCCGATGCACCTGGAGTTCGTGGAGCCGAGCAAGCGCTACGCCGACGTGCTGATCCCGCTCGGCGGCCACAACACGGTGGCCGTGGATCTGCTGCTCACCATGTTGCGCAGCGTCGCCGGCCGCTGAGGCCTCAGTGCTGCCGGTTGCGGTTGAACAGGTAGGCGCCCAACGCGGCCAGCCCGCCCAGCAGGATGACGTCGCGGATCAACTTGAACAGGTTGATCACCCAGGCGATGCCAATGCCGAAGGCCGCCCACTGCACCCACCATTCACCGGGCGAGGTCATCACGTTGATGATGAACAGCATCAGCACGATGAACGGCGCGGTGACGAGGAACTTCACGCGGCGCAGGGGTCCAAACACCATAGGCTCCTTTCCCTAAACATACGAGGCCGCCCGCGGAAGGTTCGGCCCTGGGCTAGACTCCCATAATCCCGGGGATTTTTCGATGAGGGTCAAGCCGTGATTACCGCCACAGACTTTCGCCGCATCGCCCTCGGGTTAGACGGCGCGATCGAGGGCGCGCATATGGGCCATCCCGACTTCCGGGCACACGGACGGGTCTTCGCCAGCCTCCAGGCGGCCGAGCGCGGCATGGTCAAGCTCACGCCCGAACAACAGGAGAGGTTCATTGCCGGCGATCCCCAGTCGTTCATGCCCGAAAGCGGCGCGTGGGGCCGCCAGGGCTGCACCCGGGTGCTGTTCGCCACGGTGGACGAAGAGGCCCTGGGCGAGGCCATGACCCTGGCGTGGCGGAATTCCGCTACCGCTTCTTCGTCATCGACTCCCAGGCGTCCCACGTCTCGTCGTAGCGATGGGCGTCGGACGCGGTGAAGCCGTAGTCGGGATCGTTCCAGAACTGTTCGAACTCCTCGTCGCTCCAGCCCAGGCTGTCGGCAAAGCTGTCCTTGAACGCCTCTTCGATCAGCGTGGTGTCGCCGCCGTGGTCGTAAACGTGCTGGCCGGCGCGGAGCGCGGCCTCGTTGGCCCAGGCCCAGGCGAGGCCGCCGAGCGCCGCGGCGTAGGCGGACTGGTGCACGCTGCCGCCGCCGGCGCCGTAGAGATTGCGCGCGGCCGTGGAGACCAGCTGAATCAGGTCGGCGAATTCGGCGCTCATGACGTTGTCCCTCCGGCCAGGCGCGGATCCTGGCGCACGAACCAGGCGGTGGCGTTCAGATTGCGCAGTTGCGACAGGTAGATCGTGACCGCCGCGACGCGCGACTTCGGCAGCGGCGGCTTCGTGCGGAGCAGGGCGGCTCGCGCCATGGCCACGCGGCGGCGCAGGCTCGCGGAGTGCGCCAGCGTGGCGCGCGCCCGCGACCAGTCGAAGGCGACCACCGCGACCGCGACGGCGACGAAAATCCACGGCGTGAGCCGGCCGTTGCCGAGCATGAGGGCCGCGCCCGATCCGCTGCCGACGTAGTAGTTGGTCAACAGGTGCTCGAGCCCCACCCACGCGAGGCCGCTCACCGCCACCGCCCGCCACGACGACCCCAGCCGACCGCGGAGCGCGAGGCCCAAGCCGACCGTGGCGCACGCGAGCCCCGTGGCGGCCGCGTGTCCGACGTAACCCGCCGCGCCCCACGCGCCGGGCACCACGTAGAACGTGCCGAGGTGCGGGCCGTACTGACGGGCCATGTCGCGCGCGATGCCCGCGCTGTTCCGGACCAGCAAGGCGTTCTCGGCGAGCGCGAACCCGGCGCCGGCGAAGCAGCCGAGCATCAGCAGATCGGACGGGTTCGGCGCCCGTCCGGATCGGCGCCGGTAGAGCAGGACGACCACGGCGACCGGGATCAGCTTCAGCCCTTCCTCGATGGCGGGGATTAAACCCCAATTGGCAAAGCCGGCGGTGGTGTCGAGGCCGGCGGTGGCCAGGGCGTGCCCCGCCCCGACCATCAACGGCACGACCAGGCCCAGGCCGAGCGCCAGCGTCGAGAGCGCCGAGCCGGCCGCCAGCGATCGCGTGGCGACGGTGATCAACAGGATTTCACCCAGGAACAGCAGTTCCCGCCAGGTGGCTCCCGGCGCGTCCACAGCCAGCAATACCAGCGACAAACCCAACAACGCGAGGGAAACGAGACGAAGCATGGGCGACATGGTAATGGATACGACCGGGCAGCCCGGCTGTTGGTTACTTTTCCTTCTGATGGCCATGCGCCAACAGTTCTTTAGGATTGCCGGGTCTCGGAGTAGAATTCAGCGAATTCTTCGTTCCTTTTGGAGGCATACATGGACGTTCGGTCGCCGTTTTCTCGTCGTCAGTTTGTTGGGGGAGTGGCCGCTGCCGTTGGCGCCCTCAGTCTTCGGCCCGAGGCCGAACTGCTCGCGCAGGGGGTGACCCAGCAGTTCACCGGCGGCGATGCTGAGTACGACGCCTTCGTCAAGCTGGCGAGCAACGAGAACAACTACGGACCGCCGCCATCGGTGATGAAGGCCATGAACGACGCGTGGAAATACGCGAACCGTTACGGCTACCCGGACGGCAACATCACCCAGGTCATTGCCGATCACCACGGCGTCAAGCGCGAGAACGTGCTGCTGACCGCCGGGTCCGGCGAAGGGCTGAACGTGATGGCCACCACCTACCTCGGGCCGGGGAAGAAGGTACTGGGCGTCAGCCCGTCCTACGCCAGCGTGTTCCAGCAGGCGGCCAACGTGAAGGCCGGCTCCATTCAGATCCCGTTGACCAAGGACTACCGGCAGAACATCAGCCAGATGATCGAGGCCACGAACCGCAACGCGCGCGACATCGGCTTCGTCTACATGTGCAATCCGAACAACCCGACCGGCGCGATCGTGACCGCCAAGGAAATCAAGGACCTGCTCGACAACATCCCGAAGGACATGCCGGTGCTGATCGACGAGGCCTACCATCACTTCGTGGATGATCCCGCGTATGGCACCGCGATCCCGTACGTGCTCGAGGGCCGGCCGGTCGTCGTGGCCCGAACCTTCTCGAAGATCGCGGCGCTGGCCGCCATGCGTATCGGTTACTCCGTGGCGCCGGCGGAGATGATTCGCGACATGCGCATCTACGCGTCCAATAGCGTCAACGTGCTGGCCAAGTGGGGCGCGGTCGCCTCGCTGAAGGACAAGGCCGCCGAGGCCGACGTCAAGGCCAAGATCGTCGACATGCGCAACAAGACCACGAAGGTGCTGGAGTCGTGGGGCTACCCGGTGATCCCGTCGCAGGCCAACTTCTTCATGGTGAGCCTGGGCGAGCGCCAGGTGCAGGGCGTGATCGAGGAGTTCCGCAAGATGGGCATCCTGGTCGGCCGTCCGTTCCCGCCCATGCTGAACCACCTGCGCGTGTCGGTCGGCACGCCGGAGGACATGGAGAAGTTCATGACGGCGTTCAAGAAGATCTTCCCGCAGAAGGTCGCCGCGGCTCGGGGCTAACAAGAAAGGCGGGCCTTCGGGCCCGCCTTCTCTCGCCGGCTTTACCTCGCCGTAAGCCTACGAAGTAGGCGAAGGCGGGCCCTTCAACTGAAATCCCGCCGGCGGTTCCGCTCCCAACAAGTGCTTCACGAAGTAGTCCCAGCGACGGCGAACCATGTACGGTTCGTTGCCGAAGCCGTGCCCGCGGTTCGGGAAGATGATCAGGTCGAAGTCCTTGTTTTCCTTGATCAGCGCGTCGACGACCAGCAGCGTGCTGTAGAACGGCACGTTGGCGTCCATCGAGCCATGGGCGAGCAGCAGCTTGCCCTTCAGGTTCTTGGCGAAGTTCTGGTTGGCCTGGCTGTCGTAGTTGGTGGTGCCGTCGGGCCGTTTCTCGAGCAGTCCCTGCCACTTCTCGGCCCAGTCGTCTTCATACACGCGGTTGTCGTGGTTGCCGGCCTGCGACACCCCGACCTTGAAGAAGTCTGGGTACTTGAACATGGCGGCGGCGGTGGCGAACCCGCCGCCCGAGTGGCCGTAGATGCCGGCGCGATCGATGTCGATCCACGGGTAGCGTGCCGCCAGCTCCTTCATGCCGGCGACCTGGTCGGGCAGCGTGTTGTCGCCCATGTCGCCGTAGTAGGCGGCGTGGAACCGCTTCGAGCGCCACGGTGTGCCCATGCCGTCGATCTGGACGACGATGAAGCCGAGTTCGGCGAGGGCTTGTGAATCGCCGCGCGCGGCCGAGAAACTGCGACTGCCCACACTGCCGGTCTGCGGTCCCGGGTAGATGTTGTTGATGATCGGGTACTTCTTCGTCGGGTCGAAGTTGGTGGGCCGGTAGAGCAGGCCGTACAGGTCGCCGACGCCGCCGCGATCTTTCACGGTGATCGGCATCGGCGGCTTCCAGCCGGTGGCGACCAGCCGCGAGATGTCGGTCTTTTCGAGGGGCAGCACCACCTTGCCGGTGTTGTCACGCAGCACCGACACCGACGGCACGTCGGGCTTCGAATAGGTGTCGACGAAGTACTTCCCGTCCGGTGACACCGACACCGTGTGATCGCCGTCGTCCGGCGTCAACAGCTGCACGCCCTTGCCGTCCATGCCCACGCGGTAGAAGTGGCGGAAGTACGGGTCGCGCCCGCGCTCGCGGCCGACGCCCTGGAAGTAGAGGGTTCGCGTGGCTTCGTCGACGCGCGTCAGTTGCGTGACGTTGCCGTCGCCGCTGGTGATCGGGTGCTTCAGCTTGCCGGTCTGCAGGTCGTGCATGTAGAGGTGGCCCCAGTTCTCCTTCTGAGAGAACCAGATGGCCTCGTTCGATCCGGGCAGGTACTTCCAGTTCACCTTGCCGTTGCCGGCTTCAAGGAAGGTCTCACCCTTCTCTTCGAGCACCTCGCGAATGCCGCCGGTGGCGGCGTCGGCCACGCGCAGGTTGGCCTGCTGGTGATTGCGCGAGGTCGAGACGAACGACACCTGGCTGCCGTCAGGGCTCCACTGCACGTCCACCCATTCGCCGCCGCACTTCACATCGTCACAGAGCGTGGAGCGGTGCTGGTCCTGGCCCATCTGCAGGCGGACGACCTTCGGTCCCTCGATCTCGATGATCACGCGCTCGATCATGGTCACGAACTCGTCGCCCGGCAGCGGGTACTTCCACGCTTGCAGGCTGGGGTGGCCGGCCACGGTGTTCACCAGGAACATGTCGCCCGCCTTGCGTTGATCCTGCTGGAAGGTGGCGATCCTCTTCGAATCGGGCGACCACACCAGCACCGGGCTGTCGCTGCGGATCCAGCCGGCGTTGTCGGTGGCGTAGCCGTAGTCCTTGATGCCGTCGCTGGTCAGCTGTTGGTCGGTGCCGGCGGCGAGGTCGCGCACCCACAGGTTGTAGTCGCGGATGAACGCGGCCAGCTTGCCATCCGGGGACACCACGCTGTTCTGGAGCCGCGCCGGGCGATCGCCGCTCGTGCACTGCTTGCCCTGCACGTCGCAGGTCCACCGCTTGAGGTCGCTGTCGAACCAGAAGGACTGCTGGCCGGCGGCAAACGTGAACTGCTGGAACGGGAGCCGCGCCGGCGTCACCGGCTTGCCCATCGCGGAGGTCAGCGCCGCCGCGACCGCGGCGTGGTCGAAGGCCGGGGCCTTGGCCGCGCGCGCCGGGTCCACCAGGATGAACTCGCTGCCCGCGACGGTCACGTTGCGATACCAGAAGCGATCATCCGGCAGCCAGTTGGGCTGCACCGGGCCGTTCGAGACCAGCGGCGAGGTGTTGTAACCCAGGAACTGTTCGGCGCGCGCGTAGTCGGCGGCCGTGACCGCGGCGCGCGACTGGGCGGCGCCAGGGAGGGTCATGGCCGCAATCAGCGCGCCGGTCGTCAGCGAGAGAAGGGTGAGCTTGCGCATGGCGAAAAGTATCGCATGCAGGAAGGGTATATTCACCGCATGCGAACAGCGATATCTCTTGCGGCATTGGTCCTGGCGGCAGTCGTGGGGTGGCCGATAGCACATGCCCAGGGGCCGGCGACCCTCGCACCGGGCTTACCCTCCGTAGTTGTTGCGGAAGGACAGTTGCGCGAAATGGAGTGGCGAAACATCGGCCCGCATCGCGCCAGCCGCACCAAGGCGCTCGACGGCGTGCCCAGCCAGCCGCATACCTTCTACATCGGCGTGGTCAACGGCGGGGTCTGGAAGACCACCGATGCCGGCCGCACGTGGGCGCCCATCTTCGACTCGGCCCCGACCGGCGCCATCGGCGCTCTTGCCGTCGCGCCCTCGAATCCGAGCGTGATCTATGTGGGCGCCGGGGAAGCGCAGCAGCGCCCTGACCTCGCCACCGGTGACGGCATCTACAAGTCCAGCGACGCCGGCAAGACGTGGATCCACCTCGGCTTGCGTGACACCCAGCAGATTGCGCAGGTCGTCGTCGACCCGGCCAACGCCGACCGCGTGTTCGTGGCGGCGCTCGGGCATCCATACGGCCCGAATACCGAGCGCGGCATCTTCCGATCCACCGACGGCGGGAAGTCGTTCGCGCGCGTGCTCTACAAGGACGAGAACACTGGCGGCGTGGACGTGCAGATCGATCCGTCGAACCCCGACGTCGTCTACGCCTCGCTGTGGCAAGCCCGCCAGGGCCCATGGGAGAACGGCGACTTCCGCGGGCCGAACAGCGGACTGTTCAAGTCCGCCGACGGCGGCGCCACCTGGCGCCAGCTCACTACCGGACTGCCGACCTGGGATGCCGATCGCATTGGCCGCATCGGTATTGGCATTGCCCCCAGCCGCCCCTCCCGCATCTTCGCCGTCGTCGAGGCGCGGAACCCAGGCCTGTTCCGCTCGGACGATTCTGGTGAGACCTGGACGCGGGTCAACAGCGATCCGCGCGTGCTGGCCCGCCCCTCTGACGCCAGCGACGTCCGCGTGCATCCGACCAATCCGGACATCGTGATCGTGCCGACGATCGTGACGTGGAAGTCCACGGACGGCGGCCGCACCTTCACCGCGATTCGCGGCGCGCCCGGCGGCGACGATTATCAGAAGGTGTGGTTCAACCCGAACAACCCCGACATCCTGGCGCTGACGTCAGACCAGGGCGCCGTGATCTCGTTGAACGGCGGCGACTCGTGGAGCAGTTGGTACAACCAGGCGACCGCCGCTTTTTACCACGTGACCACCGATAATGCGTTCCCGTACCGCGTGTGCAGCGGACAGCAGGAAAGCGGATCGGCGTGCGTGCAGAGTCGCGGCGATCACGGGCAGATCACCTTCCGCGAATGGTCGCCGGTGGGCGTGGAGGAGTACGGCTACGTCGCGCCAGACCCGCTTGATCCCGACATCGTCTACGGTGGCAAGGTGTCGCGCTGGGACCGCCGCACGGGCCAGGTCCAGCAGGTCGGTCCGAAGTTCGGCCGTGACCCCGGCTACCGCGTCGTGCGCACCATGCCGGTGCTGTTCTCGCCGGTTAATCCGCGCAAGCTGTACTTCTCTTCCAACGTGCTGTGGCAGACCGTCAACGGCGGACAGTCGTGGGATCAGATCAGCCCGGATCTCACCCGCAAGACCTGGGAGATTCCCGGGAACGTCGGCGTTTACTCAACCTCGCCGGAGGCGCAGCCGACACAGCGCGGCGTCATCTACACGATTGCGCCGTCGTACCTCGACGAACGCACGATTTGGGCCGGCACCGACGATGGCCTGATTCACGTGACGCGCGACGGCGGCAAGACCTGGCAGGACGTGACGCCGCCGGCGCTGACGCCGTGGGCGAAGGTGTCGATCATGGACGCCTCCCACTTCGACGCGAACACCGCCTACGCCGCCATCAACACCTTCCGGCTGGACGACCTTCGCCCGCACATCTATCGCACGCGCGACGGCGGCAAGAGCTGGACGCACATCACCAGTGGCATCCCCGACGGCGGCGCGATCAACGTGGTCCGCGAGGACCCGAAGCGGCGGGGCCTGTTGTTCGCGGGATCCGAACAGGCCGTCTACCTGTCGTTCGACGACGGCGACCATTGGCAGTCGCTGCGAAACAACATGCCGGCGACGTCCATTCGCGACCTGGTGATCAAGGACAACGACCTGGTGGTGGGCACGCACGGCCGTTCGTTTTACATCCTTGACGACATCACCCCGCTCCGGCAGGTGTCGGCCGCAATGGCGGCCGCTCCGGATGCTCACCTGTTCGCGCCGCAGGACGCGTGGCGCTTCCGGTGGAACAAGAACACCGATACGCCGCTGCCGCCAGACGAACCGGCCGGCCAGAACCCGCCGGATGGCGCCGTGCTGCACTACTACTTGAAGGCGGCGTCAAACGGGCCGGTCACCATCGAGATTCTCGATGGGCAGGGCGGCGTGGTGCGCCGCTACTCGAGTGCCGACCCGGTGGAGCCGCTGGTGGAGGGCCGCAACACGCCGGACTACTGGATTCGGCCCCATCGGCCGCTGGCCGCATCGGCCGGCCTGCATCGCTTCGTGTGGGACCTGCATCACGAGCGTCCCGCTGTCGCCGGCTTCAGCTATCCAATCTCCGCCATCCTGGCGAACACGCCGCGCACGCCCGCGGGCTCATTCGCGGCGCCCGGCAAGTACACAGTCCGCCTGTCCGTGGACGGCAAGACCCTGACGCAGCCGCTGGTGGTGAAGATGGATCCGCGCGTCAGGGCGACGGCGGCCGACCTCAAGCTGCAGTACGACATGTCGCGCGCGATTGATGCGGCGCTGCGGCGAAGCAACGCCGCCATTCGCGACATCCGCGCCGCCCAGGCGAAGACCGCCGCGCTCACCGAACTGGAGCAGCGCCTGTCGCGGGCCAGCGCGCCGCTCGGTCAGTTGTTTGGCGCCGTGGAATCCGCGGATGCCGCGCCGACACCGGTCGTGCGAGAGGCGTGGAAGGCAACGGCCGCCGCGGTGGACGCGGCGCTGGCGGAGTGGGAAAAAATGAAGGCCGGGCCCAGGTAGCCCGGCCTTCGACGGGGGAACTGGTTATTTGCTGCCGTCACCAAACAAGATTGCCGCGATAAAGCAAAACTCCGAGAGCGGTGGCATGACCGCTTCGCCGGCCACGAGCCCGTTGCTGGCGCTCGTCGGCTTCACGAACGGCAGCGCGGTGGGTGGCACCATGCGGCCGGTCGCCTCGGGGCACGTCGCGACCACCGGCTTGGCGTCCACCAGGTAGTCGAACAGCACCTCGGCGTGTTCGAGCATGGTCGGCTCGCCGACGCTCTCGCCCGGCTGCGCCGCGCTGAACACCCACAGGTCGGCTGTTGCGCCGGCCTGCGCCGTAAACGAGGCTGCCTCGAGTGCGCTCGTCAGGCGGATCGTCGTGGTGGCGCCGCTCAGGTTGCGGAAATCCACCGCGTCGGTCACTTGCTGCCGGTAGCCGCCGAACGACCATACCTTCCCGGCATCGGGATGCCCGGCGGAATTCTCGATGCGGCCGCCGCGAAGTGAGACGGTGGACGATGCCCACTTCTCGACGTTGCCGCGGACGCGCTTGCCCGGCGCAATGCGGTTCATCAAGGCCATCTCGGTGGCCTCGTTGGTCACCGCATCGTTCGCGCCGGACGTGATGTCGAGTGAGACGTTGTCGAGATTCCGGTAAACGAAATCATCGGCGCGGGAACCAATGAGCCTCGTGTCGAACGCGGCGGGGACCACACCGGCGACCGGCGACATGCCAAGCGCCTTGGCAATGGCCGAACCCTTGCGCGCCATCAGGAACGGCGTGTGGGTCATGTGATGGAACGCGTGGTGGCCGGGTGTGGCCACCAGGAACGAACGGTCGGCCCGCTCCATGAAGGTCATCATGCCGACGAAGCGGACGTTGACCTGTCCGGGGGCGGATGCGGCAAGCGTGGACGGCGTGAGGGCGCAAGCGGCTGCTGCGCCGAGGGAGACCCGGCTGACAAACTGACGGCGATTCATTCTACGCTCCTGTCGTTGGGGGGCTATCGATCGGAGCCGTATAGCACCAACGCACTCCAAGCGCCGAGTCGACGGCCGTTACTGTGCAGTACGTTGCGTTGGAGAGTGGCGAGGGCCCGCTCAGCGGAGATGCCCGTGGACATCTGGCGATGAAAGCCCACCATCAATTCGCGGGCGGCTGCTTCGTCGGCGCCCGGCAGCGTTCCGACGACGGCCGGGATGCCAGCCGCCATGAATGCCCGGGTTAGCGCGAGCGTGCCTTCGCCGCGGTTATTTTCGCCAGGCTCGACCTCATCGATGACCACGACACTGGTCGTCGGCATGGCCTGTTGGGCAATCTCCAGCCCCATCAGCGCGCCGGAATATCGGCGGCCCGGCTCGTCGGCCAACAGCACGCGCGAGAGCATCGGGTGGGTCGCGTTGGTGGCGGTGCCGGCCGCGACATGCAACACGCGCCGGCCGGCGGCCTGCTCCAGGAACCGCGTCCTGGTGGCGTCCGCACCCGTCAACAAGGTGCGGGCGGGATAGACGCCGGCCACCGCGCGGGCCTCGGCTTCCGCCTTGGAACCGGGACCGCCGAGAATCAGCGGGTCGTTGTTGCCTGCGGACTGTCGCAGTCCGGCGGCGGACACGAACAGCGAGGCGCTGGGTGACATGCTCACCGAGACGTCTTCCACGAGAAAGCGCTGCCGGGACCGATCCCAGAATGCCGCGAAGGCCGCATCTTCGTACGGGGCGTCCGGCACCACGATCAGCCTCGACACGCCCTTCAACTGGGACGCGATCGGGCGCAGGATCTGGTTGAAGAGGTCCGCGCTGGCGTCCGGATTGCGCGCCTCGTGGCGAATCTCGTCGCGCTGCCTGGCGACGAGGCGGACCGCATCGAGTCTGGTGACGGGGCGATGCACCACGGTGGTGCCGTCGTGCCTGATGACCCAGATGGCCAGCTCGTCGTCGAACTGGCTCAGGGCCACGAGTGCTTCATCCGGCTGGACGACGCGTTGCACATCGGTGAGCGTGCGCGGCCGCGCGTTCCGCCTGGCCTCGACCAGCGTCCGCGCGCGTGCGTTCTCGGTCAGGGCAAACGCTCGAGGATAGTCCTTCTTCTTCAACGCGAGCTGGACCGCAACGTCGAACAAACGCCACGATTCGTCCAGCGTCGAGAGTCTGCCTTCGTCTGCAAGCGATGCCCGCTCCGCTTCGAACGCGCGAAGACCACGGTCAATCGCGGCTTCGGCATCCGGTATGCGTCCCCACGCGAGGTTGGCAGTCGCGAGCTTGAGATTGAGTTGCGCCAGCCTGAGTTGATCGCGACGCTGGCTAACCAGGGCGATCGCGCGCGTCGCCGCGGCGACGGCGGCTTCAGGGTCACTGCCGCGCAACTGGTCGCTCTCGGAAGCCAACAGCGCAACTTCGAGGCGGCTCCGGAATTGTGCGTCGGGCACCTCGAGCAACGTCTTGCGGGCGTTGGCGAGGTCGGTGGAGGCCTCAGACAGGCGACCGAGTGCGAGGAATACCGCACCACGCTGTGACAGCGTCTCGGCAATCGCCGCCTTGCGGCCCCAATTGGTGGCGTTCTCGAGGACGGCGTCCTGGATGAGAAGGGCAATGTCAGGGTTGTCGAATCGCAACGCGGCGGCGGCCGTACTCAGGACCGCATGCCGCAGCCGTGGCGACCTGGAGACGCCGAGGCCCTCGAGCGATCGAAGCCGATGATGCCACTCTGTGGCCCGATCGCCCAGGTAGAAGTGCAGTGCCGCCAACAGCGTGTGCGCGGTCGCCACCTGCTCGGCATCGCCCATCCGTTCGAAACTCGCCAGCGTCTGCTCGTACCGCGACTGCGCCTCCGCCAATCGACCTTGGCCAAACGCAATCAGGCCCTGGATCCACGTCGCTCGCGCCTCGTGGAAGGCGTAGCCGCTGGCTTGCGCGGACGCCAGCGTGCTGCTCAGCGTCGCGAGCGCGTCGTCGGCCTTGCCGCCCACGTAGAGGATGGTCGCCAGGTCGAGCGCCGGGCGGTCGGCAAACGGACTCCCCGAACCGGCGAGCAACGACCTGGATGCAGACAAGCCAGGCGCGGCCTCCGCGAAGCGATCCTCCGCGTACAACGCGGCGGCGGTGGCGTAGGTGGCATGAGCGGCGGCCAGCGCGGTGACGGCCGCCGGGCCTCGCGCCTCGGCCCGATCGATCGCCGCGACGACGTCACGGTAGAGTGAATCCCCGGCGACACGGGCAAAGGCGTCGGCCATGCTCCTGATGCGGGCCAGTTCACCAGCGGCGCTACGCCCGCCCTGGACGGCCGCGGTCCAGTCAGGCAGCAGGGTGTTGTCGAGGAGCTTGCGCGCCTCGGTGGTCTGCGTGCGCACGGCCTCGTCGGCGAGCGCGGCATCGATCGATCCATCCAGCCGCCGCTCCAGGCTCACCCAGGCGGCCGCGGCCGTGGGCTTCGACAGTTGGTCCAGCCGCGCGCGGGCCTCCGCGGACCATGCCGAGGAGGAGTCGCGGGCGAGGTATTCAACCCAGGCGCTCCTGGCCTGATCGTGCAACGACAGGGCCGTCGCCGCCAGCGCGCGGTTGAACCACGCCTCGTTCAGCGACGGATCGAGACGGCGCGCCCGATCCGCGGAGGCGAGGGCGCGCGGCAGGTCGTCGGGACGCAGGCCCAGGCGCGCGCGTTCGAGTTGCACGGCGGCCACGTCGTTGAGATACCGCGCGTTGGCCGGCTGTTCGCGCGACGCCGCCAGCAACGACTCGGCGGCGTCGTCGTAGCGGCCGGCGAGCAGTTGCGACCGGCCCAGGTCGTGCAGCCGCGACGGGGTGTCACGTTCGCCGAACGACTCGCGAATCTTGGCGGCCATCAGGAGAATGCGATCGGTCTCGGCGGCTCGGCCACCTTGCCCCCCAGCAGATGGCTCACCCAGTGGGGCATGCGGGAGCCCCCCGGTCAGCCGGCCGAGAACCGATCGCTGCTCACCAACGCCGACAAGACTCACGAGCCCCGTGTCGCGACCCAGCCACGGCCTCACGAGTGAGGGCGCGAACAAGGACACGAGCACGGCAGCCGCGGCTGCCAGCACACCCACCAGGGTTCGCCGGGCCACGCGTGAAGTTGCCTCCATCGCGACCTCGACGTGGGGTGTGAACTCTGACACCTCCGCGACCGTTCGCACGACCCCGGCCACCAGTGCAACGCACTGAGGGCACGAGGCAAGATGGCGCTCCACCCGGGCACGTTCAGCCAAACTGAGGCCCCGGTCGATGTACGCCGCCAGGAGTTCCGGCTCCGGGCAGCGCGCGTGTGGATTAACCATCTCGATTAGGTAGACGGACAGGTCCCATAAATCTCTCAACCTCCGCCCGCAGCATCGGTGGCAGGGCAATGGTGGCGTGGCCGATCAGGCCGGATACTTCGCGCGGATCGACGCCGGATTGTGAGAGTGCCAGCCGCAACAGCCCGACCGCCCGCTCCAGCCGTCGATGCACCGTGGGGACCGAGCTCCCCATCAGTCTGGCTATCTCGACCATTGGGAGATCCTGGTCGAATCGCAGTGCAATCAACACGCGATCCTGGTCCGATACGGCGTCGAAGGCCGATCGCAACGTGCGTTCGAGTCGCTGGATGTCTTGGTGTCGCTCTGCATCTTCAATCGTCGTCTCGGAGCTGTCGTTGGCGCTGACGGCGGCAGCCGCATCCTCACTCACCTCCGTGGTCTTGATGCGGACCGGGAGCTGACTCCAGATGGCGCGCAGCTCCGCCTCCGAGGCCGGAGCCCTGTGGTTGGTGCGGACGATTTCGATCGCCTCCTCGAGGGTTTTGCCATGGCGCGTCACCAACCGTTCGAGCAGCACGGCCACCGGTCCCAGCCGGTTGGCCACCGCCGAGGGCCGCCACCGGCCCCAGCGCTCCACGCAATAATCCAGCGACAGCCGCTCGACGACCGCGGCCAGGTAGGTCCGTAACGAACTGCGATTCTGGAACTTGCGAAGGACCGCGTAGTTGTTGTCGATCAGGCGCAGGCGGACGAAACCGCCAAAGTCGTCCTGTTCGGCCGCCGACATATGGCGGCGATGGCCGGTCGTCCTCACGATTTGCTCAACGAGATCGAGGTGGTCGATGAGCAGCCGCTGATAATCCACGTGAATTTGGATGGGAACCCGTACGATTATCTGGACGCGCCGCCGCTAACACAAGGACGGTAACGGACACGGAAGGATTTATTTCGGGGCCGAATGCGGTGAGAAGGCTGCCGGGTCTGTCCGTCTACTAATACAGACGAAGGCGGTGTGGTTGAGTCGGTCCCGGTTGGCACGACTCCTGAACCAGGGATGGGCATCAGGAGGCAAGACGTCAATGGGAACGCAAGCAATTTGGCCGGTTTTCGCGGAAATCTGCGACACTGGCGCACAGTCCGAGGCGTGCGCGCCCATGTGCGGCCTTGTGCGCGAGTCCGGCTGGAAGCAGGATAGTATGGCGGTAAGCTTCTTTGGCGGGCTGGACGGGGCAGGGTCTCGCGTCTGGTCCGCAGGCAAAGTTGTGGCGGATCAACAGGATCAGGAACAACTCCGCGCACGGATTCGTGAACTCGAATCGCTTTGCACCGACGTGCTCGTCGCCGGCGTGGACATCGGCTTGCCGCAACACCTGCTCAATCAACTGTGGGGAGCCGTCGGACACGGCGAGTTGCCGCACGCGTACTACGTTGACCTGCCGCCCGCGCCGCCGCGTCCGGAGCCGGTGGCCGCCCAGCCGGCGAACGTCACCGTGCTGCCGACGAAGCTGGCCGACCCGACCTCAGCCGCCGCGATTGCGGAGCGCCCGCCGCTCGAGATCCCCGACATCCCGCTGACCTCGAACCCATTGACGGCGCCCAACGACGACTCGCGCCCGAAGGCGCCCCAGGCGGAACTCAAGCCCATCGGCATCAAGAAGACCGTCGTCGTGGTGGACGACGACCCGATGATGCTCGACGTGCTGGCGCGCATCCTGCAGCGTGAGAACTTCGAGCTGATCATGGCCAACGGTGGTCCTGAAATCATCAAGAAGCTCAGCGAGCATTCCGGTGACGTCGATCTGCTGGTCACCGACTACGCCATGCCAGACATGCAGGGCCGGGAACTGGCCGACCATGTGCGCCAGCGCTTTCCGTCGGTGAAAGTGCTCTACCAGACCGGCTTCAGCGACATGCTGTTCGAAAACCGCATGGAGCTGGAAGATGGCGCCGCGTTCCTCGAGAAGCCGTTCACCGCGCGCGGCCTGCGCGAAGCGGCCCGGCTGGTACTGTTCGGCTCGATCAACCCGTAACCCACAACTCGCGTCCCTCCTGATGCCGGGGTCTTCGGGCCCCGGCATTTTTTTGCCCGAGCCGCTAGCGGGCGTGGACCCGGCGCCACTCGTCGGTTCCGCGGATGGCATCCACCACGGCCTGCCGCGCGTCGGCATCGGTCGCGCCGTTGACCCGGGCATTCAGGTAGACGTCGAACACCCACGCGCCGATGGCCTCGAAGTCTGGGTGCTTCCCGTTCGCGATCCACAAGCCGTCAGGGCGCGCGAGCCCATCGGGCGAGGCGTAGAACTCGTGCAGCCACGCTGTCGTTCGCACGATGTCTTCGCGGTGTCCCTGCAGCCGCTCGGTGGCGAGCCGGCCGATCTGCTCGTCGAAGTGCCGCTGGTTGAACCCCATCTCCTCCCGAAGTGCGCGCAGGCGCAGCCCCTGCCACACGATCTGGCCCAACAGGATCACGATCACGATCAGCAGGAAAGTCGTCAGGGAACGATTGCGCTCGACGGACATGGGGATACTCCTATCGGCGTTGGCCTGGCCAGTGGGGTTCAAAGGTTTGGACGATGCGGGTGGCGGCGATGACGTTGGCGAGCGCGCCCGGATGCGTGTCGAGCCGGTTGGCCCACAGCGACGGCCGGTTCCGCACGCCCGCGAAGTCGGGACGAAGATCCAGGCAGGTCAGCCCGCGCTCGGCGCAGAAGGCCTGCATTCGCTCATGGAGAAACGTGAACGGATACGCGTCCCCAAGCTCGTAGGCAATGTCGGGGAAGAGCACAAACCCGATCTGGATGTGCCGGTCTTCCGCTTCGGCAACGAGGGCGCGCAGGGCCTGCCGGTCCAGCCGCGCTGCCTCGCTCTGTGGGTCACCGAACCTGGCGCGCATGTAGCCCGCGTACGACGTGCCCGAGAGGCCGGCGACCTGGCGGCGGGTCCACCAGGTGTCGAACAAGGTGTAGGCCGCGGATGACTCGTGCAGCCACTCATGCGCGGCAGGGAAGGGCAGCAAGGGCTGGTAGCGGGGCCGCTCGCGGTTGTCGCCCTCCACGTCGTTGACGAACCACTGGACCAGCACGAAGTCGGGCGCGAAGCGGACGACGCGCGAGCGCAACTCCGAGACGAGCTCCGGCGTGTTGTGTCCCGGCACCCCGAAATTGAGGATCTCGACGCCGGATGGCAGCGCACCCCGCACGAGATCCGAAAACCGTTGCCCGGCGGCGATGCCGTTGCCGTAGGCGAACGAATCACCGAGCACCGCCACGCGGAAGACACCCGCCGGTTTGCCCTCGGGAAACTCACGATCGCGAAACCCGTGGGTGTTGAGCGACAGCGCCGTGCGCTGCCAGCGATGGGAGAAATACCCGCGGTCGTCCGACGTGGTGGTGATGTCGCGATACAGCCACCTCGTCGTGTACTCCGCCGCCACCAGGGCAATGGCGGCGGTGACGGCGCTGACCGTGAGGCCAAGGGCGATGTGCGGCCACCGCCGCGCCAGCGCGAACCACAGCCGTCCGGGCCCTAACGCGGTGATGACCGCCGTGGCGCCGATCACCAGCGATAGCACGATTGCGATCAGGTCGGTATCTGCATACCGGTGGGCCACCGGCGCGTCGGCGAGGGCGAGCAGCAGGGCCGCGGCGCCAATCAGGATGGCCGCCGCCTTGGGCACGACGCGGTCTTGCGCGAACACCACGCTCCGAAGTGTAGGGAAAGGCGGCTCAGCCGCATAGATTTGTGCAGGAAAATCGCGCCGGTATACTGATCCCTGTGAAACGTGCTGCCGGGTTCGTCTTCGGATTCCTGGTCGTGGCCACCCTCGTCTCGGCCGCCGCCCTGCTGATGCTGTATTTCGTGGTTGGCCAGGAGCCCGATGTGCCCGCCCGCGCCACGCTCGTCCTGAGCCCCACCGGCGACCTGCCCGAGGTGCTGCCCGAGGTGGTGTTCGGCGGCGACGACCTGACCGTGCGCGGATACATCGAGCTCATCCACAAGGCCAAGGGCGATTCGCGCATTGCCGGCATCCTGCTGCGGCCGGGCAACCTCAGCTCGCCGTTCTGGGCGAAGATCCAGGAGGTGCGCGACGCCCTGGATGACTTCCGCGCCAGCGGGAAGTACGTCCACGCCTGGCTCGAGTACGCCGGCGACCGCGAATATTACCTGGCCACCGCCGCCGATCGGGTCTACCTCCTGCCGTCGGCCACGCTCGACCTCACCGGCATTGCGAGCTACGAGGTGTTTCTCCGCGGCGCCTTCGACTGGATCGGCACCTACCCCGACTTCCTGCACGTTGGCGACTACAAGAGCGCCGTCAACACCTACCTGGAAAAGTCGTTCACGCCCGCTCATCGCGAGATGGCCGATTCGCTCAATCGCAGCCAGTACGACCAGTTGGTGCGCGGCATTGCCGACGCGCGCAAGAAATCGGAAGCCGACGTCCGGGCGCTGATCGACCAGGGCCCGTTCCTGCCGGTGGACGCGCTGCGCCTGGGCTTGATCGACGAAGTCGCCTACGAGGACGAGCTCGACGACATCAACCCGGATCTGCGCGACGCCCACCTGGTGAAGGCCGAAGACTACGCCCAGGTGTCGTGGAGCGCGACCGGCGTGACGCGCCGCGCCAAGGTGGCGGTGATCAACGCGGTGGGCGTGATCAACTCCGGCCAGAGCGGCTTCGACCCGGTCAACGGCGCCGTGGTCGGCTCCGACTCGCTCGTGAAGTACATCCGCGAAGCGCGCGCCGACCGCTCGATCCGCGCCTTCGTGCTGCGCGTTGACAGCCCCGGCGGCTCGTCCACGGCCTCCGACGTGATCTGGCGCGAGTTGTCGATCTCGCGCGAGAACACGCGGCCGCTGATTGTCTCGATGTCGGACCTGGCCGCGTCGGGCGGCTACTACATCGCGCTGGCGGGCGACGCGATCGTGGCGCAGCCCGGCACGCTCACCGGATCGATCGGCGTCTACACCGGCAAGTTCGTGACCGCCGGCAGCCTCGACAAGCTCGGCGCCAACATCGAGTCGATCAGCCGCGGCAAGCACGCCGAGATGTACTCACCGGACCGCCGCTTCTCACCGGAGGAGCGCACCAAGATCCAGGAGTCGATGCAATCGGTCTACGACCAGTTCGTGGAGCGCACCGCGGCGGCGCGCCACATGCCGCCGGAAAAAGTGGATGAGGTCGCGCAGGGCCGCGTCTGGACGGGCGAGCAGGCCCGGCAGCTGGGCCTGGTGGATGAACTCGGCGGGCTCTACACCGCCATCGACCTGGCCAAGCAGCGCGCCAGGATTCCGGCTGACGAAGAAGTGGAGCTGGTGGTCTACCCGCCGCGCCGCAGCGTCTACGAGGTGCTGGCGGAGGAACTGCAGTCACCGATCGGGCGCATCCAGGAACGTTCCGCCGCCGACGCGCTGGTCCAGTTGCTGGGCCCGCGCGAGCGGAAGGCCTTGTCGGCGCTGCTGGCGCCGGCGCGGCTGTTCCGCTCGGGACAGGTGCTCGCGCACATGCCGTATGTGTTTGTCAGATAAGGGTCTGACCCCGACCAAGTGGTTCGGAGGGGTCTGACCCGTTCGCGATTGTGCCCGCGCGGAGGGGACAGACCCCTCCGCACTACTTGGTCGGGGTCAGTCCCCTTGCTCGGGGGCAGTCCCCGCGAACCCTAGACCCCGCCCACCACCCGCGCCAGCGTGTCCTCGCGGATGGCGATCTTCAGGCCCGTCTTCGCCTTCTGCATGTAGGCGCCGAAGAACTTGTCGCGGCGCGTGTTCACCAGCTCATCGCGCAGCACGTCCTTGCCGGCTTCAATCTCGGCGTCGGTGACGCTGACTTTCTCCGCCACGCGGATGACGGCGGTGCCGGCCGGCGTGGAAATCGCGTCGCTGACGCCACCCTGGGGCAGCGCGAAGGCGGCGGCGTCGACCGCTTCGCTGATGCCGAGGTCCGGAATGGCCGTCCCGCGCGCGATCAACTCGGTGGTCTTCACTTCGAGGCCGGCGCGCTTGGCGGCGGCGGCGAAGTCTTTCGCGTTCTTCAGGTCGGCGGCGATCGCGGTGGCGCGCTGTTTGGCCAGCTCCGCGGCCTTCTCCTGGCGCACGTCATCCGCCACCCGCGCCTTGACCTCATCCAGCTTGGGCACGTACGAATCCTGCCGGCCGGTCACGGTCGCGAACACCCAGCCGGTGGCCACGCGCATGGCGGGCGTCACTTCGCCTTCTTTCATGCCGAACACGCGCCCCGACAGTTCCGGCTGCGCGCCGACGCCCTGGATCGCCTCGTCCGACGCGATCAGGCCGGTCTCCACCACCGTCAGGCCGCGCTCCTTGGCGACCTTGTCGAGGTCGGCCGGCGTCTTGGTGGTGGCTTCGAGCGACTTGGCGATCTGCTCGGCCTCGGCCTGCGCCTTCTGCCACTTCAGCTGATCCTCGATCTCGGCGCGGACCTCGGCCAGCGCGCGCGTGGCGTCGGGCTTGTTGTCCACCACCTTGATGATGTGGAAGCCGAACGCGGTCTTGACCAGGTTGCTGATCTCGCCGGCCTTCATCGCGAACGCGGCCTGTTCGAATTCCGCCACCATGCGGCCGCGGCCGAAGTAATCCAGGTCGCCGCCGTTGGTGTTGTTGGTGTCGTCCTCGGAGTACTGCCTGGCCAGCGCGGCGAAGTCGGCACCCGGGGTCTTGGCTTTCTTCAGCACGTCTGCGGCCAGCGCCTGCACCGTCTTTTCGTCCTTGCCTTCGAGCTTGAACAGGATGTGACTGGCGCGCACCTGCGCGGGGGATTGGTACTGCGTCAGGTTCTGCTGGTAGAACGCGGCGATCTCGGCCTCGGGCACGGTGACCGTGGCGCGGACCTGATCGACGTTGACGATCGCGTACTTGATCTTGCGCTTCTCGCCGATGCGGTACTTGTCCTTGGTCTTCTCGAAGTAGGGGACCAGTTCCGCGTCGGTCACCGTGACCTGGCTCTTGAACGCGTCGGCCGTGACCGGCACGACGTCGAGCTTGACCTTCTCGTTCCGCTTGCGGAACTCGGCGGCGATGTCGGCGTCGCTGACCGACATCCAGCCGGTGAGCGCGGTCCGCAGCTTCTCGATCAGCAGCGCGCGGCGCAGGCTGGTCTCGAACTCGGTGGTCGACAGCGGCGGGTTCTGGAACTGCAGGATCTGCCGGTAGCGCTGCTCGCCGACGAACTTGCCGTTTTCCTGGAAGCCGGGCAGCGCGAGGATGCGCTCGCGAATCTCGACGTCGCTGACGGTGATGCCCTGCTTGCGCGACTCGGCGACCATGGCCTCTTCGTCCACGAGCTGCTGCAGGATCTGGCGGTCGATGCCGAGCTGCTTGAGCAACTGGTCGTTCATCTGCGCGCCGTAAGCGTTGCGGTACGCCGTGACTTGCGCGTTGTACCGCCTCGTGAACGTGCCCACGAGAATGGGCTCGCCTTCCACGTCGGCCAGCACTTCGCTGGGCGCCGCGCCGGTGGGGGTGGTCAGAAAGTCTGGGATGTAAAAGACCACGAAGGTCAAGACGACCAACGCCAGGCTCCACTTGAGCCAGCCCTTGTGTCTCCGCATCCGGTCGAGCATCGTCATCGCTGTGAGTCCTCTGGGAAAAAAGAATCGTAGCACGAACCCCGGGCGGAACCGCCGGAAGGGTATTCCTTGGTGGAACCCCCGTGCGGAAGCCGGTGTCGCATGATATATTCTGACAGTTGAATGACTTACGGCGGTTCTCGCCGTCCGGATCTGGCCGCCCGCCTGCGTCGGGGTCAGCGCGCGCTCAAAAACCGTCTCGGACGGACTGAGTCCGTCCTGGCACTACTTCGCATCGCACACGACACGCTTGACCCCGAAAGCATTGGCAAACTGGTCGTGGCCCGTGCAGACGAGTGGTTCAAGGCGCCGGCGTGCGGGGTGTTCGCGGCCGACCTCGACGGACAAGTCGTGGGCCTGTCGTCAAAGGGCATGGGGCCGGCGCTCACGCCCGCGGCGATCGGTGTGGCGCGCTGGGTGATGGCGCACGGGCGTGAACTCGCGTCGGCGGACCTCCGGAAAGACCCGAGGGCGGCCGGCGCCGCTGGCGCCGTGCTGGCGTGGCCGCTCCGCTGCCGGGCGCAAACCGTGGCCGCGCTGGTGGTCGCCGAACGGCAGGCGGCGTCGTCGGCGCCGCAACTGACACCGGCCGTTGGCCAGTTGCTCGGGGTGATGCTGGAAGGCCCCGCGCAGGCGCTCGACAACGCCCTGCGGCTGCGGCGGTCCGAGGCGCTGTCGGTTACCGACGACCTGACGCAGCTCTACAACTCGCGGTACCTGAACCAGGTGCTGCGGCGTGAAGCCAAGCGCGCGTCGCGTTCGGGCCGTCCTCTTTCACTGCTGTTCGTGGATCTGGATGGGTTCAAGGGCGTCAACGACAACCACGGGCACCAGGCCGGCAGCACGGCACTGGTCGAGGCCGCCGCCGTGATCCGGCGGTGCGCCCGTGAAACCGACATGGTCGCCCGCTTTGGTGGCGACGAATTTGCAATCGTCCTGCCCGACACGGGGTCGGAGGGTGCCGTGGCGGTTGGTGATCGTGTGCGGGAGCGCGTGGCGGCTCATCCGTTCCTGGCTGGGAACGGCTTGAACCTGCGGCTGACCGCCTCAGTTGGCGTGGCGACCTTGCCCGACGTCGCTGCGTCTGCTGAAGAGTTGGTGCGTGCGGCCGATATGGCGATGTACCAAGTCAAGGATTCGGGTAAAAACGGGGTTCGCATCGCCCAAGCCGAATAGGCCGGCGGGAATTACACGGTTCTGCAAAACATGGGTCTTGGTTCGTTTCTCTCATTTCTCTCCACCGACTTGGCCATCGATCTCGGCACGGCCAATACCTGCGTGTACGCCAAGGGACGAGGCATCGTCGTCAACGAGCCCTCCATGGTGGCGGTCAACAAGGTCACCGGCCGGGTTGAGGCCGTCGGCACCGGCGCGAAGGAGATGCTCGGGCGCACGCCCGGCAACATCGTCGCCATCAAACCGATGAAGGACGGCGTGATCGCCGACTTCGACGTCACCGAGAAGATGCTGACGTACTTCATCAAGAAGGCCCACAACGGCAACGTCTGGGTGCGGCCGCGCATCATCATCGGCGTGCCGTCGGAGATTACCCAGGTCGAGAAGCGCGCCGTGAAAGACTCGGCGTATCGCGCCAAGGCCAGCGAGGTGCACCTGATTGAAGAGGCGATGGCCGCGGCGATCGGCGCCGGCCTGCCCATCACCGAGCCGGCCGGCAGCATGATCGTCGACATCGGCGGCGGCACCACCGACATCGCCGTGATCTCGCTGGCGGGCATCGTCTACAGCAAGGCCGTGCGCGTCGCCGGCAACGAGATGGATGAAGCGATCATCCAGTACATCAAGAAGACCTACAACCTGCTGATCGGCGAGCGCACCTCGGAGCAGATCAAGATGGAGCTCGGCTCCGCGTATCCGCTGGACCAGCGGCTGACCATGGAGATCAAGGGCCGCCACCTGATCGAAGGCGTGCCGAAGACCATCACCATCAGCGACGAGGAAATCCGCGAGGCCCTCGCCGAGACCGTCAACGTGATCGTGGACGCGGTCCGCATCGCGCTCGAGCGCACGCCCCCCGAGCTGTCGGCCGACATCGTCGATCGCGGCATCGTCATCACCGGCGGCGGGTCGCTGCTGAAGAACCTCGACAAGCGGCTGCGCGAAGAGACCGGCCTGCCGGTGTCGAGTGCGGAAGACCCGCTGTCGTCGGTCGTGCTCGGTGCCGGCAAGATGCTGGGCGAGTTCGATCTGCTCCGCAAGATCGCCATCGACTAAGGCCGGGTGGCCCATGGCGATCGCCGACATCAGACAACGGCCGGGCATGCTGCTCGGCGCAGCCATCCTGCTGCACGTCGTGCTGATCTCCGCCCAGGTCAACACCGCCTCGGGGCTGCCGGTGCTCCAGGTAGTGACGTTCGGGTCGTTCGCGGAAGTGCAGCGCGGCACGATGGCCGTCGTCAACGGCGTCAGCAACCTGTGGTCGGGCTACATCGCGCTCCGCCAGGTCCGCACCGAGAACGAGGCGCTCAAGGGCGAACTGCAGACCCTGCAGGTGCGGTTGCAGGAAGAACACGCCCAGGCCCAGCGCACCGACAACCTGCGCCAGCTGCTCGAGTTGCGCGAGCGCGCCAACCTCGACACCACGGCGTCTGAAGTGATTGCCGGCGCCGCCAGCCCCGAGTTCCGCACGGTCACCATCGACAAGGGCACTTCGGACGGCCTCAGGACCGACATGGCGGTGATCTCGCCCGCCGGGGTCGTCGGGCGGGTGATTCTGCCGAGCGGCCGCGCTTCGAAGGTGCAGTTGCTGATCGATCGCAACGCCGCGGCCGGCGCGCTCATCGAACGCACCCGCGTGCAAGGCGTGGTCGAAGGGTTCGGCGACGGTTCGCTCCGCATGGAGTACGTGCCGGCCACGTCGGACGTGAAACCCGGCGACCTGGTCGTGACCTCGGGCATCGACGGCATCTATCCCAAGGGCTTCGTCATCGGCACCATCGAGCAGGTCGATCGCGGCAGCGGCGGCTATCATCAGATCACGGTGAGGCCCGCGGTGGACTTCACCCGCCTCGAGGAAGTGCTGATCGTGCGGACGCCGCCGGCGTCGCGCGAGGTGCCCGAGGGTGAGTCGTGAGGACCGCCGCCGCGGCGGCCGCCATCCTGGCCGCGCTGGCGGCGCAGACCACGCTGGCGGGGGTCGTCATCCGCGGCACGGCTGCGATCGACCTCGTGCTGATCGTGGTCGTCTATATCGCGCTCAAGTCGGGGCCGGTCACCGGGCTCCTGGCCGGCACGGTCGCCGGGCTGATCCAGGACGCGATGTCGAACCCGATCCTGGGCATCGGCGGGCTGGCCAAGACCATCGTCGGCTTCCTGTCGGGGGTGCTGGCGACGCAGTTCATCCTGACCGGGCCGCTGCCGAGGTTTGTCCTGCTGGTCATGGCCACGGCCTTGCACGCCGCCATTTTCATGGGGCTCTACGTGTTGCTGGACCTTCGTCAGTTTCCTAACCCGACGCCGGCGGTGATCGGGCAGGCCCTGGGGAACGGGTTTGTCGGGGTGGTCGGGTTCCAGCTGATCGAATGGCTGCCCGGCTTCGTAGACCGGCGTCGCGCCGGGCGGTTTTTGAAGCGATAATTACAGGATCGTATGGCCATAGGCGAAGATCGGCGCCGTCTCACCACCCGGCTCATCGTGCTACGGGTGTCGGTGGCGGTGGCGTTCGGCCTGCTCGCCTGCGGCTTCTGGTTCTTCCAGGTGGTGCAGCACGCCAAGTTCCAGGAGATGGCGGAGAACAACCATCAGCGCACGCTGACGTTGCGCGCCCCGCGCGGCATCATGTTCGATCGCACCGGCCGCCTGCTCGTGGAAAACCGCAACTCCTTCAACATCTCGATTGTCCGCGAGCACACCAAGGACCTCGATCGCACGGTGCGCACGCTGGCTTCGGTCACCGGCGTCGAGGAGAAGACGGTCCGCGAGATCGTCGATCGCCAGCGCCGCGAGCCGAGCTATCGCCCGATCGTGATCATCCAGGACGCCACGCTGGCCCAGGTCGCGGCCGTCACGGCGCGGCGCCTCGACTTCGAGCTGCCGGATGTCATCGTCCAGGAAGTGCCGACGCGCGAATACCCGGACCAGTCGATGGCGGCGCACCTGATTGGCTACGTCGGTGAGGCGAGCGAGGACCAGGTGGCCGCCGACCGGCTCGCCAGCGGCTCGATCGTCGGGCAATTCGGGATCGAGCGCGTCTACAACAAGATGCTGATGGGCGAAGACGGCGCGCGCCGCGTGGTCGTCAACAGCATGGGCCGCGAAATCCGCACCCTCGAGGAAGTGCCGCCGGTGCAGGGCCGCCGCGTGCAGCTGACCATCAACTACGCGATGCAGCAGGCGGCCGAGGACGCGTTCAAGGCCTACGGCCGCTGGGGCTCGGCCATCGTGCTCGAGCCGAAGACCGGCGACGTGCTGACGCTCACCAGCCTGCCGGCCTTCGATCCCAATGACTTCGCCACCGGCATCGATCGCGCGACCTGGAACCAGCTCAACACCGACAAGTTGAGGCCACTGCAGAACCGCGCGATCCAGGGCCGCTACTCGCCGGGCTCGACGTTCAAGATCGTGGTCGCCACCGCCGCCCTCGAAGAGGGCGTGATCACTCCCGAGCGCCAGATTTACTGCCCGGGCGGCGGCACGTTCTACGGCCGCTTCTTCAAGTGCCACCTGGCCGGCGGGCATGGTTACATGGACATGCGGCACGCCATCGAGAAGTCGTGCAACACCTACTTCTACACGCTGGGCGACATGCTCGGCGTGGACCGGATGCACCTCTGGGCCGAGAAGCTCGGGCTGGCCGGCAAGAGCGGGATTGACCTGCCCAACGAAGTGGAGAGCATCGTCCCCTCGACCGAGTGGAAGAAACAGCGGACTGGGGAGAAGTGGTACGCGGGCGAGACCATCTCCGTCGCCATCGGCCAGGGCCAGCTGTCGGTGACCCCGATGTCGATGGCGGTGATGATGGCCACCGTCGGCAACGGCGGCACTCGCGTGATCCCGCGGCTGGTGAAGGCGTTCGATGATGGCCAGGGCTGGATGCCAGTGCCGATCCCGCCCAGCCCGTATGCGCCATTCCTCCTGAAGCCGGCCACGATTGCGGCGGTGCGCGATGGCCTGTGGATGGCGGTGAACGGCGCCGGCACGGCGAGACGCGCGATGGTCGCCGGCCGCGACGTCGCCGGCAAGACCGGCACGGCGCAGGTGATTTCGAACCAGGGCAAGGAGCGCGCCCGCGGCAGCGAGAAGGATCTGCGCGACCACGGCTGGTTCGTGTTCGTGACCCCGCGCGACAACCCGGAACTGGCCGGTGTGATCTTCGCCGAGCACGCCGAGCACGGCTCCGAAGGCGCGACCATCGCCCGGCACATCATCGAGACCTACTACGCGCAGCGCGACGGCCAGCCGTTGCCGGTGCTGACCGTGCCGGCCCCCGCGCCGGCGCTGGTGCGCGCCGCCGTCATCAGCGGGCCGGGCGGAGGCACACGCTAGTGTTCGAGCGCCGGCTCTATTACCACATCGACTGGCTGCTGATCGGCGCCGTGATCGCGATCGTCGCGATCGGCCTGGCGATGATCTACAGCACCACCGGGGGCGCCGGCCGCGTCTACTGGACGCAGGTCTACGCCGTCGGCCTGGGCGCGATGGCGTTCGTGCTGTGCCTGATGTTCGACTACCGGTCGCTCGCCGACAAGTCGCATTTCTTCTACCTGGCGATGGTCGCGGCGCTGATCGGCGTGCTGTTCTTTGGCGCCGTCCGCGGCGGCTCGCGCCGGTGGATCGACCTGGGCTTCTTCAACCTGCAGCCGTCGGAGTTCGCCAAGGCGACGCTGGCGCTGATGCTCGCCAAGATGCTGGGCGAAGAGCGGCGCGCGGCGCTCACCAACACCGACCTGGCCATCGCCGTGGTGCTCACTGCGGTGCCGTTCCTGGTCATCGCGCGCCAGCCCGACCTGGGCACGGCCGTCACCCTGCTGCCCATCCTGCTGGTGGTCGCCTACGTGGCCGGCATGCCGATGAAGTACGTCTACGCCATGGTGCTGGTCGCCGTGCTCGCCGCGCCCATCGCCTACAAGTTCGGCCTGCAGGACTATCAGCGGGAACGCATTTCCACCTTCCTCGATCCGGCGCAGGACCCCCGTGGCGCCGGCTACCAGCAGATCCAGGCCCGCATCACCGTCGGCTCCGGCGGCGTGTGGGGCAAAGGCTTCATGGGGGGCACGCAGGGTCAGCTGCGCTTCCTTCCCGTCGCGCACAACGACTTCATCTTCTCGGTGCTCGCCGAGGAGCAGGGGCTGGTCGGGGTGCTCGTCGCGCTCGGGTTGTACTTGTTTGTGATTGTGCGCGCGCTCGATGCGGCCCGTCTGGCCAAGGACCGACTCGGCGCCTATCTCGTCCTGGGCGTACTCTCGTCGTTTACGTTCCAGGTTGTCTACAACATCACCATGTCGGCGGGTCTGGCGCCGGTCAAGGGGCTCACGCTGCCGCTGATGAGTTACGGCGGCTCCTCCATGATCGCGACGCTGGCCGGGTTCGGGCTCATCCTCAACGTGCGGATGCGCCGGTTTACCAACTGATGCCGATTTCCGCAGGACCCTGTCCATGAACAAAGAAATGATCATTGCCTCGAATGGCCACGAGACACGCGTGGCCATTCTCGAGGACGACCAGCTCGCTGAACTCTTCGTCGAGCGCGAGCAGAACCGCGGCGTGGTCGGCAACGTCTACAAAGGCCGCGTCTCGAAGGTGCTGCCCGGCATGCAGTCGTCGTTCGTGGACATTGGCCTCGAGCGCGACGGCTTCCTCTACGTCTCCGACGTCATCGCCAACCTGGATGACTACGACAAGGAAGACGACGAGACGCCGGCCGCCGAGCCGGCGGCGGACGCCGCCAACGGCGAGGCGGTGGCGACCGGCGGCCCTCAGCCCGAACGGCGCGGCCGTGGCCGCGGCGGCCGCGGCGACCGCGAGGAAGGCAAGGAGCGCGCCCCCGAGCCGAAGATCGAAGAGCTGCTGAAGGAAGGCCAGGACGTCATCGTCCAGGTGGCCAAGGAGCCGCTGGGCACCAAGGGCGCGCGCCTGACCTGCCACGTCACCTTGCCCGGGCGCTTCCTGGTGTTCATGCCGACGGTCGACCACATCGGCATCTCGCGCAAGATCGACAGCCGCGAGGAGCGCACGCGCCTGCGCGGCATCGTCAAGGAGTTCCGCGACCAGCATCACTTCGGCGGCGGCGTGATCATCCGCACCGCGGCGTCGAACCGCTCGAAGGAAGACATCCTCGCCGACCTGAACTACTTCTACAAGATCTGGGTGGACATGCGGCAGCGCGGCGAGCAGAAGCGCTCGCCGGTCACCGTCTACCAGGAGCCCAGCCTGGTCGCCAAGCTCCTCCGCGACCTGCTCACCGACGACTACTCGGCGATTCGCATCGATCACCCGGTGGAATACCAGCGCGCGCTGGAGTTCATCGGCCGCATCATGCCGAGCTTGGCCCCGCGCGTGAAGCTGTACGACAAGGACTTCCCGATCTTCGAGGAATACGGCGTGCAGGCCGAGCTCGACAAGGCGCTGCGCAGCAAGGTGTGGCTCAAGTCGGGCGGCTCGATCGTCATCAACCAGACCGAGGCGCTGGTCGCCATTGACGTCAACACCGGCCGCTACGTCGGCAAGAAGACCGCCGGGCGCCTCGAAGACACCATCATCAAGACCAACCTCGAAGCCGCCAAGGAGATCGTCCGCCAGATCCGCCTGCGCGACCTCGGCGGCATCATCGTCTGCGACTTCATCGACATGGAGGAGAAGAAGAACCGCCTGAAGGTGTTCGGGGCGGTGGAGCAGGAGCTGCGCAAGGATCGGGCGCCCTCCAAGGCCCTCCAGGTCTCGGATTTCGGCCTCGTGATCGTGACCCGCAAGCGCGTCAAGCAGAGCCTCGAGCGCGTGCTCACCGAGCCGTGCCCGTACTGCTCGGGCGCCGGCACCATCAAGTCGAGCGCGACGGTGTGTTACGAGATCCTGTCGGAGGTGAGGAAGGTCGGGGCGGACCTCGACGGCCCGGGCGTGCTGCTGCGCGTCAATCCCGACATTGCGCGGGCGCTGCAGGAAGAAGAGAAGGGCGTGCTGCGCGATCTCAAGGAACTGCTGCGCCGCGACATCATCGTCAAGCCCGACGTGCACCTGCACCACGAGCAGTTCGACGTCATGTCGATCGGCGGCTAGAAACAGAAAAAGCCGGGTACCGCGTTGGCGGTCCCGGCTTTGTCTGGTACGGTTGGCGGTCTACATTGCCGACGGCGGCATGTGAATCAGGTAGCCGACACCGCCGCGATTGATCCACACGCGCAGGTATTCGTTACCCTTCAGCATTTCCACCTTCGAGCCCGACCGGGTTGACGCCGGCGCGTCGGGACCGGGCTGCAGGTCCTTCACTTCCGAGGCGGGGATGATGCTGACGACTTCGCGGCCGGCGACCTTGCCGCCCTGCACGAATTCGACCCAGCGCTCCATCGACTGTCCGGCGACGGCCGGCGCGGCGGCCTGAGCGGTCAGACGGACCTGGTAGGTCCCGGCCTTCAGCGCCTTGCCATCGGCCATCACGCTGCGGGGCAGACGCACCGAACCGAGGGTGGCCTCACCAGCGGGAACCTGGCCTTGCGGAGTGGTCTGCGCGGATGCGACACCCGCCATGAGCACGCCCGCAAGCATTGCGATAAGAAACCTGACCTTCATGAGTTCTCCTCCAGCGGCAATCCGGTGGATCGCCTACGGCTCTCATTATGCCAGAACCTTGCCATTCGACTCGACCCCGTCTGGCAGGCCAGGCCGGGTCTCGCTCATGGCAGGCCATTGCTAAAAGGGGGTAGGCCAAGGCCGAACAATGGCAGAGCCTTGCCCTGAGCGAGCGGCAAGGCGTCACTGGACGCCTTGTCGCGAGTCGAAGGGTCACTTCTTGGTAATTACCACCGAGCCGCTGTGGCTGCGGACCGACAGGATGGCGCTGGCGTCGCCGTAGGATCCCCGGATGGCCCGGTTGCCGGCGCCGCCACGGCGGTCGCGGTCCTCCCGGCCGAGGGCCCGGCGCGTCACCGGCAGGTCCGACCGGACGCTGCCGCTGAAAGTGTCGGCATCGAGCTCGAACCCGGTGGATCCGGAGACGACAATGCGGACGTTGCCGGAATGCGAGGTGAACTCGTAGCGCCCGGCCCTGGTGAACGGCGCGTCGAATTCGATGTTGCCCGACATCGACCTGGCCTCGACCCGTTCGACCTGCATGCCCGACAGCTTGACGTCGCCGCTGACCGAGCCGGCCTCGAGGGCGCGGACGCGGAGGCCCGAGGCGATCACGGAACCGCTGACCGTGCTCAACACCAGCGTGGTGGCGCCGCCGATGTCGCGGGCGATCACGTTGCCGGACACCGTCTTGGCCACCGTCACGTTGGGGGTGGCGCTGACGTCCACGTCGCCGCTCACGGTTTCGGCGCGGACCTCGCCGCGGGCCCCGGACACGATGATGTCACCGGAAATCGACTTGACCGACACCGACGCGCCGGCCGGCACGGCAATCACGTAGTCGACGCGCGCGACGAGGCCGCGCTCGTCGTAGGCCCCGCGGCGCGGATACGCCGTCCGCACTTCGACGCGGCCGTTGAAGTTGTTCATCTCGACGCGGAGGTCGTTCAGCAGCCGCCGCGCTTCCCCGGCGTCGCGGTGGCGCACGCGCTTGGTGGCCTCGACCTTGATCTCATTGCCGGAGCCGCCGGTGACGCGGACGTCCCCTGACAGGCCGGCCAGGTCGAGCGCGCCCTCGGCGCCGACCTTGAAGGTCTGCGTCACCTTGTCAACGGTCTCGGGCCCTTGCCGGGTCTCCTGGTAGCGCTCGAACCATCCGGTGCGCGGGCCGTCTTCGGGCACGATGCCGCGCAGCGTGACGGCGGCGGTCGCCGGCGCCGCGCCCGGGAGGAGGGCGAGGCCCACGATCAGGCGTGTGAGAATTCTGTTCCGCATAAGTCGGCTACTGCGACAGGGACTGGATCTTGCGCCCCGCCTCGGCTTGATTGCCCTTCCGCATTTCGTTGATCAATTCCACGGTCTGCTGCAGCAACGCCACCTTCGTGCGGAGGGCGTCGAACAACCCGTCTTGCGCGTTGGTGCTGGCCGGCTGCGACCTGAGCGCGGCGCGGCTCTCGCTGATCGCCTGGTCGATCACCGACAGGTTCTTCTGCAGGACGGTGGCCACCTGCGGGTCGAGCTCGCCGGTGTCCTTGTTGGCGATGGTCTGCAGGTCGTCGATCGCCTTCTGGTAGTGCTGCTCGGCCTTCTCGAATTCCGCGGCCACCGATTCGACGCTGATCTCGGGTTCGGCCGCCGCCTCCGTCGCGGCGCCGTTCGGATCCGTCGCGCGGTTCATCAACGGCATCAGGCCAATGACGGTGGCCAGCACCAGCGCGGCGGCGGCGCCGAGCCACACCGGCCAGTTGCGACCTTCGCCAGGGCTACGGCGGACAAGCCGGCGGCCACGCGCCGGCAGGGTAAGCAGCCGGCCTTTGGGCGACGGTTCGGCGGCAACGGCCGCCTGCAGGCGGGTCCAGGTCTCGGCCCTCGGCTCGTGCCGATCGAGCATGAACGCGGCGGCGCGAATGGTCCGCAGGTCAGTGACCAGGGCGCTGCAGTTGTCACAGCCCTCGAGATGCCGCTCGACGTTCCGCTGTTCAGCGGGCGCGAGACGCCCATCGACAAAGTCGACGAGGGCTTCGTTGAGGTCGCTACAGTTCATGACTTCCCACTTCTAGCTTTCCCGCTTCTTCTTCAGCCCGTCGGCCAGGTAACCCCGGATGCGCAGGCGCGCCTTGTGCACCTGCGACTTCGACGTCCCTTCCGACACGCCCAGCATGGCGCCCACTTCCTGGTGGCCGAACCCCTCGACGTCGTGGAGGAGGAAGGCGGCCCGGCAGGCGGGCGGCAACGCCGCGATGGCCCGCTCCAGGTCGATGCGGCTGACCGCGCTCAACACCGGCACCGGCGAGGTGACGGGCGTCGCGTCCGGCTCGTCCAGCGAGTCTGTTTGCTGGCCCATGCGCGTGTGCCGGTTGCGCAGCACGTCCAGGCAGTGATTCATGGCCAGCCGGTACAGCCAGGTGCCGAGCGACGACTCGCCGCGGAAGCTCCCAATCTTGCGATACGCCAGCAGGAAGATGTCCTGCAGCAGGTCGTCGGCCTCGCCGTTCGCGCCGATCATACGGCTGGCCAGATTGTAGAGCCGGGTCGCGTGCTGGCGGTACAGCGTCTCGAAGGCCGTCCCGTCGCCCGCCCGGATGCGCCCAATCAGCTCGAGATCGGCGCTTTTCACGTCACCTGTAGGGTTAGACGGCGGCATGGGGTCGGGGGTTGATGAGGGCCGGAGCCACTCCCACACAGACGTGTTAAACCCCCGGTTGGTTCGGATCTACTTATCCGCCTTCGCGGCCGCAGGCCGCTTCGGCGCGACCTCGCTGGAGCTCGCTTCGCGAGCGGAGGCGGGCCAACGCCGCCGGGCGAATCCCACCACCCGCGCGGGGGTCACCGTGAGGCCTTCCGCCGCGAGCAGCGACCGCTTGAGGAGGAGGCTTGAATACCCGCCGAGCCGCCCGCCGGCGGCAATCACGCGGTGATAGGGGAGGCCCGGACGGTCGGCGGTGCGCATGATGTTGCCGACCGCCCGCGCCGCGCGCGGCTTGCCTGCCAGGCGCGCCACGTCGCCATAGGTCGTGACCCGGCCAGGCGGAATGCGGGACACGATGGTCAGCACCTTTCGCTCGAAGGGGGTCACCGGCCTACCGTGATGCGCGCCCGGAAGCTGGTCCCTCCCAGGTCGGTCTCGTGAAACGAGGCCGACACGCCGCCTTCGCCAATGGCGTCCCGCACCGTCGTCCACGCCACTTCGCCGGCCACTCCCAGCCAGCGCGTGATCTTGTATTCCGCGCCGCCGCGGAGGTGATAGCCGCCAAACCGCTCGTCCACGTCTTCGCCCGCGCCTGCAAACGACGAAGTTTCCTGGTAGCCGAACGAGGTGTAGCCGGCCGCCGCGTACGGCACCAGCTTGGGGACTCGCGGGATACGGAACCTCCACCCGGCGCTGAATTCAATCGGCACGATCGTGACGTCGAGCGGGATGCCGAGCGGGATCACGTCGCCGTCCAGCACCAACACGCGCTCACCCGACCCCGCGAAGCGCCAGGCGCCCACGTCCACGAACAGCCCGCCGAACGGCAGGCCCACGGTGGCGCCGCCGCCGACGATGGGCGCGGCCGTCTTGCCGAGGATGGCGTCAAAGCTCTCGGTCGCCGCGAAGGTGAACCGGCCGACCGTCGCGTAGCCGCCGATCTGGATGCTGCTCGACGTCGACGAGGGCCGCCGCGCCGGCCGCCGTGTTTGCGCCGCGGCCGGATTGGCACTGGCCACCGCCACGAGCATGGCGACGGCGGCGAGAAAAGGCAATCGGCGTGTCATCGATGAGGTCCTAACGGGCGAGGCCGAGGCCGCGCAGCGTGGCGCGAGGGTTGATGAGGCCGTAGCCGAAGAGGTCGTCGCGGCCGGCGGTCCCCTTGTCGGTGGCAAATGCCTTCATGGCGGCTTCGATCGCGGCCGGGCTGGTCACGCCCTGCTGCATCAACAAGGCGGCAAAGCCCGACACGTGCGGGGTCGCCATCGACGTGCCCTGGAAGTAGTAGAACGCAAACGAATCAGCACGCGGCGGTCCGAACCGCGACACTGGCCGCTCGTAGGTTTCGAGCAGGTCGAGGTCGAGGGTCTGCTGGAGGATGCCGGCGCTGGTGCCCCCGGCGCGCTGATCGCCGCCGGGCGCGGAGAGTTCCACGAAGGAGCCGGACGTCGAGTAGTACGCCGATTCGAGCGTGCGGCCGACGGCGCCGACGGCGACCATCCCGTTGATGTCGGGCGCCGGTTGCGCCAGGCGGTTGGCCTGGTTGCCGCTGTCGCGGGTGTTGCCCGCCGCCACCACGACGAACGCGCCCTTGCTCACGGCGTAGCGCACGGCATCGGTCACCACCGGCGCCGGGCCACCATCGTCGCGGCCGATGCTGAGGTTGATCACCTTGGCGCCGTTGTCGGCGGCGTAGCGGATGCCGCGGGCGACGACGTCATCGGTGCCTTCGTTGGGGCTCGAGAAGATCTCGTCCCACAGCGCCTGGATGATCTTCACCGGCATGATGCGCACGTTGTAAGCCATGCCGGCGCCGCCGATGCCGTTGTTGGTGAGCTGGCCGATGGTGCCGGTCACGTGCGTGCCGTGTGAATCCAGGTCCACCGGCGCGTCGTCATCCCAAATGAAATCGTGCGGCGCGACGAAACGGGTGGAGCCGCTGGCGCCGAGTTCCGGCGCCGCCGCGAACGGCACGTCGACGACGCCGAGCGCGGGATAGATCGGTCCGTTCTGCGTCATGCGGAAGTTGAAGCGGGAGTTGTAGCGGAAGGTGCCCGACTTGAAGGCGACGCCGCTGTCGAGCACCGCGACGATGATGTCGGAGGTGGCGCCAGGCTGGATGTCCCAGGCCCGTTCCATGTCGATGGCGGGGAAGTTCCACTGGTTCGTGTAGAGCGGATCGTTGGGCCGGCTCAGCGCGTAGTTCTTGTACCGCGGTTGCGCGTACTCCACGTCGGGGCGCGCGCGCAGCACAGCGGACGCGGCCTCGGGATCCGCGGAGTCGGGGATGTCGATGATGTCGAAGTTGGCCCAGCCGGAGCGATCCACCGTGTCGCCGGCAACCTGCCGGGTCGCGGCGGTGATGGCGGCGGAGCCGGTGCCGTCCCTGAACTTCACGATCACCGAGCCGCGCACGTAGGGCAGGGCGGCCGCGCTGCGATCGGCGCGCACGCGATCCGCGTCGTCGTGATTGCGCGCCGCGCGTGGCGGCTCCTGGTCGCGCAGGCCGCGATCGAGCGGCGGCAAGGCGGCGTCCTGCACCAACAGCCGCGAGGCGGCGGGCGCCGGCCGCTCCTGACCGGAGCCGGCGGCGGTGAGGAGGCCGGCCACCGTGACGCCCACGAGTCCCGCCCCGCGGACGGCCCGCCACACTGGTCGCGCAACAGTCATAGCGCCATGTTAGCCCGGGCGGGAGCCGGGGCCGCGTCCCCGACGATTTACTTGGACTTCTCGTAGACGACCTCGCCGCCGATGACCGTGAGCAACACCGAGGTGCCCAGGATCTGGGCGGGCTCGACCGTCATCACGTCGCGATCGAGCAGCAGGAGGTCGCCGTATTTGCCCGTCTCGATCGAGCCAAGGTCATGTTCGGCATGCGCCGCGTAGGCCGCGCTCCACGTGAACGACTTCAGGGCTTCGGCCCGCGACAGGCGCTGGTCTGGCATCCACCCGCCCGCCGGGTTGCCCGAGGGGTCCTGGCGGGTGATGGCGGCGTAGAGGCCCGGCATCGGGTTGGGTTCTTCGACGGGGAAGTCGGAGCCGTTGGCGAGTACCGCGCCGGTCTTGAGGAGCTTCTGCCACACGTAGGCGCCTTCCGCCGTGCGCGCGTGGCCGATGCGGACCGCCACCCACGGCATGTCGGAGGTGGCGTGCGTCGCCTGCATCGAGGCGATCACGTTGAGCGCCTTGAAGCGGGGGATGTCGGCCTCGTCCAGAATCTGCGCGTGCTCGTTGCGCTGGCGCAGGTCGCGGGCCGCGGGGACCTCGGCGGCGACCTTCTCGAACAGGTCCAGCACCTCGCGGTTGGCGCGATCGCCGATGGCGTGGATGCCGGTCTGGAAGCCCGCCTGCGCCGCCGCCAGCGTCTGGGCGTAGACCTCGCCGGGCGGCGTCGTCAGCAGGCCGGTGTTCTTGGCTTCGTCGGTGTAGGGCTCCAGCAACGCCGCGCCGCGGGAGCCGAGCGCGCCGTCGGCGACGATCTTGATCGCCCGCACCGACAAGTGGCGGTTGCCGTAGTCCTTGATCGGCCCCTTCTTGAACTCCTCCTTCAGCGTGTCGAGGGATCCGCTGAGCATCGCGTAGATGCGCGTCTTGAGCTTGCCCTGATCGATCAGCCGCTGGTAGGCCGCGACCTCGCGCACCGACGCGCCGGCGTCGTGCACCATGGTGAGGCCGAGGCGCCGCGCTTCGGCGTCGGCCAGCAGGATCTGCTCCTCGAGTTGCGCCTCGGAGATGTCGGGAATCTTACCGGCCACCAGGCGCTGGGCCTGGTCGATCAGCACGCCGCTCGGCGCGCCCGCGGTGTCGCGAATCAGGCGACCGCCATCCGGATCGCGCGTGGTGCGCGTCACCCCGGCGGCGTCCAGCGCCGCCTTGTTCACGACCGCCGCATGACCATCGACGCGGGTCAGATACACCGGATTGTTGGGCGCGGCGGCGGTCAGCTGGTCGTGCGTCGGCCAGGCCTTGTCGTCCCAGTCGTTCTGGTCCCAGCTGCGGCCCAGGATCCACTCACCGGGGCGCGCCGTGGCGGCGCGGGCGCGCACCATTGCCACGATCTGCTCGAAGGAGGTGGTGCCGCGCAGCTTCAACATCTGCAGGCTCTCACCGAGGTTCGTGAAGTGGCCATGCGCGTCCTGCAAGCCCGGCAGCACGGCGCGGCCCTCGGCATCGACGACGCGGGTGTTGGGACCGCGCCGCTTCAGCGCCTCGGCGCTGGTGCCCACCAGCACGAAGCGGCCGCCGCGCACCGCCACCGCCTCGGCGCGTGGCTGGGTGTCGTTGGCCGTGTAGACGACGGCGTTGTGGATGATGAGGTCGGCGAGCGGTAGCGGTTCGGTGACCTGGCAGGCCGCGAGAACGAGGAACGCGAAGACGGCGGCAATTCGCATGCGCCGAGTATAGGCTGCGGCGCCGCGGCCGAAAAACACGTCTACAAGTAGCTGAGCGGATCGATCCCGTACTCGGCGGGATCGAGCGGCGCGGTGATCGCCTTGGGGCCGGGGCCCTCGTCGGGCGCCTCCCAGAGGTTCACGTCCAGCGGCACGTCCAGGCGTTCGCGCGACGGCGAGACAATGACGCGGACCCGGGGCTTGTACGGTTCCGGGGCGTGCACCGCGATCACCACGGCGAGCGCGCCGGAATCGAGTCGCACCAGGTTGCCGGGCGGGTAGATGCCGAGCAACTGCGTGAAGCGCCGCACCAGGTGCTGGTCGAACTGCTGGCCGTCGTTGCGCTTCATCACCTGGAGGATGCGGTCCGACGGGAACGCCTGCTGGTAGGAGCGCTGCGAGCGCATGGCGTCATAGACGTCGGCGATGCTGCACAGCATGGTGCCGAGGTTGAGGCCGGCCCGTGAGACGCCAAACGGGTAGCCGGTGCCGTCGAGGCGCAGGTGATGCTCGAAGGCAATCACCGGCGCGATCGCCGGCATCTCCGGCGTGCGCCGCAGGATCTCGGCGCCGTCCACCACGTGCATCCGCATGATGTTGAACTCGCTGTCGGTCAGCTTGTCGGGCTTGTTGAGGATCTCGGTCGGCGTCCGCACCTTGCCGATGTCGTGCATCAGCGCCGCCAGCCCGAGCTCGCGCAGCATCGAACCCTCCATGCCGAGCGCGCGCGCCTGCGACATGGTGAGAATCGACACGTTCACCATGTGCGTAAACGTGTAGTTGTCGTAGTTCTTGAGCGCGGTGAGCGCGATCAGGGCGGTGCGGTTGGCCGACACCGCCTGCGCCAGCGAGTCGATCAGGACCCGCGCCGCCTTGGGATCCGGCGTCCCTTCGGCCTTGGTCATTTCCCACACCGCGCCGGCCACATTCGAGGCGTCGGCGTACAAGCGCCGGATGGTCGCCACGTCGGCCGCCGAGGCCTCGACCTTCTGCTCGGTCTGGATGCGGCCGACGCGAATGTGCGGCAGGGCGGCGAGCACGCCGAGCGGATCGCTCGGCTCGACCCCGGGGCCGCTCTGCCCGGGGCGCCGCTCGGGATGCGCGATGGTCTGCGCCAGGGTCGACAACTCCTCGGGCGTGACGCCGCGGTCGAAGACGATGCGCTCGATGCCCAGCGCCTTCAGGCGGCGGATCATCTCGCCCATCGATTCGGCCGCCCGCGGCAGCGGCGTGTCGCCGACGATCACCTCGTTGCCGATGATGCCGATCGCGATCGACGGTTGATCGGTCAGCAGCAGGGTGACGGATTCGTTGAGGGCGTCGAACGCCCGCTGCACCAGCGGATGCGCCGGCGCGTAGAGCTGGGCGCCACGTAACGCGGCGCCCAGACGCCGCATGAACTCGTCGGCCGTTCGTAACCGGGTGACGGGATCCATCACTGGGCCCTCCGCATCGGAGGCCGCATCGGTGGCGCCTCGGCGAGCGCGGTCTTGGCGGCGCGTTTGACGCCGCCCGCCCCGCGCTCGGCCGCCTCGGTCAGCGCCCGCTCGGCGCTCGGCAGGCTGATGCCTCGCAGCGCCCGGGCCGCGGCGCTGCGAATGCGCGCGGTGCGGCCCGGCGCGTACCACTCGCCGCGATGCAGGATGTCCTTCAGCGTTGCCACCGACCGCTCGTCGTTGGCGACGCGGCCCAGCGATTCGATCGTCGACAGGTAGTCACCCTCGAGCGATCCCGTGTACCCGGTGTGCGTGAGGAGGTGGACGAAGAGGGGAGCGGCGCGCTCGTCGCGCAGCGACCCGAGCGCCTGCATGATCGCGTCACGCGTGTGGGGCTTGCCGCTCTTGAGCGCCTGCTCGAGCGCCCCGTAGGCCTCGTTGGTGCCAATCTGCACGATCGCCCGCAGCGCCTCCCGCTGCACTT
This sequence comes from Vicinamibacterales bacterium, assembly GCA_041659285.1. Classification (NCBI taxonomy): domain Bacteria; kingdom Pseudomonadati; phylum Acidobacteriota; class Vicinamibacteria; order Vicinamibacterales; species Vicinamibacterales bacterium. Next base: position 249,624 of record JBAZYO010000003.1, read on the forward strand.
GCGGGTCGGCATCGTCCAGCAGGCCGCGCAGGTCGGGCAGCGCGGCTTCGCCGCCAAGCGCACGGAGCAGGTCCACGGCCGCCCGCCGCACCGCGGGGTTGGGCGAGGTGCGCAGCTCGTCCGCGTACTGGCGCGCCGCGGTGCCGAACCCGATCAGGATGTCGCGCAGGCGGCGCACGGTGCGCGCGTTGTCTTCGGCGGCCAGCGCATCCGCCAGCGGTTCCACGAGCACCGGGCCAATCGTCGCGCAGATTTGCGCCGCGAGGCCGACCTCGCCATCCGTCGCCTGGCGCAGGAACAGCGCGAGGTGGCGCACGAGGGCGCCGTCCACGAGCCGCGTCACGCCGGCCGCGGCGTACGCCGCGGACGGCGCCTCGGTCCGGTTCGAGGCGTTGACGACGGCGTCCACCAACTGGGCGGCCAGCGCGAGGTCGCCCACCAGCACGAGCTGTTCGATGCTGCCGACGGTCAGGTCGAGCACGCCGGCCCACGCGTCCTGCCGCGCCTCGATGGTGAGCAGGTCCAACAGCAGCCGCTGGTCGAGCGCGCGCACCTCTTCGTTGCTGACCGTGGACACCCAGGCGCGGATTCGCACCGGCGGGTCATCGCCGATCTTGTCCACCTCCATCGCCTGGGTCCGCGCCGAGGTCAGCTCGCGGGCGTAGTCCTCCGACACGAATTGCGAGTCGGAATACGACGTCAGCATCTCGGTGGAACTCGACCAGATGCTTTCAAACTGCGGATCCTTGCCGAACAGGGCGGCGGCCTGCTCGGTGGCGGCGGCGAGAATGCTGTGCTGACGCTCGGGGTCGGGCACCAGGGTCTGGAACGCCGCCGCCAGGCGGTTGCTCGCGCCGCGGTCCTTGACGACGTTCTCGACCAGGAACTTGGTCAGCATCTCGTCGGTGAGCCGGGATTGCAGCTCGCCGCCCAGGTCCATGCGCGGCGCGGTGGTGCCCGGCGGCTGCAGCGGCGGCGGATCGGTGATCAGGGTCAGCAGCATCTCGGGCGACATCTGCGCCGCCGCGCCGGCCATCTTGTCGAGGACGGCATCGAGCTCCGCGGGCTGGCGCTCGGCGGCGTAGTTGGCCAGGCCGTGCATCAGCTCGAGCAGCGACTTGCGCTGTTGAATCGAGTCGTCTCCACTCGCGCGGCCGTGAGCCTGCAGGCGATCGGCGAACTGCGCCAGGCGCGCCGAATCCTTGGCCATCTCGAGCATGTCGGCCATGCCGCCCGGCTCGAGTCCGCCGCCGCCCAGTTCCTGCCGCTCTTCGCCCAGCGTCGCCAGGATGCGGTCCCACGACGCCGACTCGCCGCTGCCGGCGCGCTCGCGCAGGACCTCGGCGTAGTCGATCTCCTTGAGGGCGATCGACTTGTTGCCCGAGGCGTCCCAGGCGTGGGCGACGCCGCCGATGGCCCGCGCATCCTCGGGCGATTTCGCCAGCAGCGACAGGAAGGCGTGCCACTCGTCGTTGTCGAGCGTGCCGAGCAACGTCATTTCGCCAATCAACTGCTGGTGGAGGAGCGAGGCCAGCTCGCCGGCCGCGGCGTCCGGCTTGGCGAACCCGCGGCCGCCCACCAGCAGGGCATCGGGCAGCACCGTGATCGGCAGCGGCCCGTTGTAGACGGCATTCTTGCCCGCCTCGGTGATGCGAGACAGCGCCGCCTGGATGGTCGGGTGGCTGGGCGGGTACATCGACACCACGCGCGTCGCCGCCTTGCAGGCCTTGGCGAACTCGGACAGCCGGACGGCGGTCTCGGGTGAGAGCGGTTCCGGCTTGGTGGGGGAAGGGGACGCCATGACAGAGGTAATCAGGAATTATAGATACGTGAGCGGGTCGATGCCTACCTGCGGCCCGTCTACTGCTTCGACGACCGCGCGCGGGTAATTCCCGCGCGCATCGCGGTCCCAGGTGTTGGTCAGGAGGGGCGTTTCATAGAGCGCCCCCGTCCCGTCGAGCACCAGCTTCACCTGCGGCCGGAACGGGTCCTCCGGATGCGTCTGCGTGACCACCCCCACTTCCTCGGTGTTGAGCCGCACCAGCGTGCCCACCGGGAACAGGCCCATCAGGTTGACGAAACGGCGGAGCAGCGCCGGGTGAAAGGCGGTGCCGTCCTGCTGCCCCATGATGTGCTTGATGCGATCGGTGGCCAGCCCTTCCCGATAGGCGCGGTTGCTGCGGAGGGCGTCGAACACGTCCACCACGCTCACCACCATCGTGCACAGGTTCAGCGTGCGCGCGCCGATGTTCTCGGGGTAGCCGCTGAGATCCTGTTTCAGGTGATGCTCGAACGCCACCACCGGCGCCAGCGCCGGGGTCTCCGGCGTGCGGCGCAGGATGTGCGCGCCGTTCACCACGTGGAGCTTCATGATGGTGAACTCCTCCTCGGTCAGCTTGCCGGGCTTGTTCAGGATCTCCAGCGGCGTGTGCACCTTGCCGATGTCGTGCATCAGCGCGGCGAAGCCGAACTCCCGCAGCATCGGGCCCTCGAGGTCGAGCGAGCGGGCCATCGCCATCGACAGCGCGGCGACGTTCACCATGTGGGTGAACGTGTAGTTGTCGTGGCGCTTGAGCGCGGTGAGCGCGAGCAGCGAGGTGCGGTCCTGGTAGACCAGCTTCGACAGGCTGTCGATGATGCCGCGGGCGTCGGCCGGGTCGGGCTGCTCGCCGGCCTTGGCCGCGGTCCAGATGGTCTCCGCGGTCGATACCGCCTTCGAGTACATCTGCTTCGCCGCGGCGAGGCCGACCTCCGAGTCGTCTTCCTCCTCGGCGGCGACCTTCGACACCTGGATGCGGCGAATGCCGCGCGAGGTCAGGCGGTCGTTGACGCCCGTCCGCGACGTGCGATCCGTCAGTTCATCCATCAGGGCGCGCAGGTCCGGGACCTCGAGCCCGCGCGCGAACGTGATCTTCTCGATCTGCCGCTCGCGCATGTCCCGCAGCAGCCCCGCCAGCGCCGCCGAGCCGCGCGGCAGCCGGAAGTCGTTGATCACCACGTCGTCTTCGAGGAAGCCGACGATCACGGTGGGGGTGTCCACCAGCGCCGGCGCCAGGATGCCGTGGAGGCCGGTGGCCGACCGCTGCACCAGCGGATGGCTGGGCGCGTACAGCTCGGCGGCCCGCACGGCGGCGCCGAGGCGCCGGATGATGTCTTCGTGTGGAACGCTCATAGCGGTGGCCGCGTCGCCGCGGATGCCGCCATCCGCCGCAGGAAGAAGTCGCCGGTGCGGGCCAGGTCATCGACCGTCTGCCTGGCCTTCGCCGTGCCGATGCGCGCGAGCGCCCGCAGCGACGCCTCGCGCAGCTGCGTGGTCTTGCCCCAGGCCAGCCAGCGGCGGCGTTTCGCGGTGGCCGCAATCTGGGCCAGCGCACGGTCGTCGCGGAACGACGCCAGCGCGCCCAGCGTGTCGAGCACGATGGAGAAGTCTTCGCCGAAGGGGTCGCTGTCGCCGAGGATGCGGCCCAGCATCGGCACCACCCGCGGGTCCTTGAGGCCGACCAGCGCCGCGATCACGGCGGCCCGCGCCTCGCCCGAAGTTGCCTTCAGCGCCATGTGCATGGCGCGCGCCGCGGCCGGGTCGTCGATCCGCGCCATCGCCGACACCGCCTCGTGCATCACGCGGAGGTCGGTGCGGCGCAGCAGCACCTGGAGCGGTGGCACGGCGGCCGGCGTTCCGATCTGGCCCAGCACCTGCGCCACCTCGTGCTGCACGAACCACCGCTTGTCGTCCACGGCCGCCGCCAGGCCGGGGATGGCCGACGGCCCGAGCTTGACGAGGAGGGCCGACGCCCGCTCGGTGGCGACGCCGCCCGCTTCCTGCTGATAGGCGCTCAACAGCGCCGGCACCGCCGCGGCGCCAATGTCGCGAACCACGGACTCGAAGCTGGCGAGCTCATCCTTCGATTGATCGGCAAGCCCGGTGGTGGCCTCGGCCAGCGCGGCGGCCGCGCCAAGGCCGTCGAGCGCGCGCCGGCAGGCCTCCGGCGCCAATCCAGCCTTGCGCGTGGTGGCCGCGAGCAGCTCGCCGACCACGGGCACGGCATCGGCGAAGGCCCCGGCGAGCAGGAGCTCTTCGACGAAGGCCGCCATGTCGCGCGCCGTTTCCGCCATGCGCTCGGCCTGCGACTCGTTGCGCAGCAGGTCGATCAGCAACTGGCCCGACAGCCGGCGGACGCTGTCGTGCCCGAGCGTCTCGAGCCAGGCGCCGAGCTCGGGCGGGAGGCCGCGGGCCGAGAGGTCCACGGCCCGCGCCGCGGCCTGGTCCATCGACTCCCGGTATTCGGCCGACACGTAGCTGGACTCGTCGTACTTGAGGAGCAGCTCGTCGAGCGACTGCCGGATGTCATCGATCGGCCGCTTGCTGCCGAAATCGCGCTCCGAGATCAACCGCTTGGCCAGCGTCAGCACGCGTCGCTTGCGGTCGGCGTCGGGCGCGAGGGTGTCGAGCACCTTGGCGAGCCGGTTGGTGGGATGCCCCGGGGCCGAACAGGCGCGGGCCAGCAACATCGCCACCTGCTGGTCGTCGAAGGCCTGCTTGAGCGCGCCGACAATCTGCACGTTCTCGCCGGCGCTCTCTTCCTGCAGCATCAGCTCCAGCGCCGTGGACGGGTCGAGATTGGACGCCGCCAGGGCCAGCGACTGGATCACCTCCTGGACGCGTTCGGGCTCGAGGGCGGCCACCGTCTTCGCGATGTGGCGATACACCGCCAGCACCGTCGCCGCCTGTGTCGTGACCAGCGGCGAGCCGTCGGGGGTGGTGAACGGCTCCTTGCTGTCTTTGGCGAGTTCGCCGATGGCGCCGACGTCGCGCGAGATGTCCAGCAGGCGCTGCTGTTCCTCGGCGCTGAACGTCGAGCGGCCCATGATGATGGACCGGACAATGGCCTTCCAGGTGGCATCGCGCCGCGCCGGCCCTTCGTCCAGCTCGCGTTCGAGAATCTCCTGGTAGTCGATCTGCTCGACGAGGATCGCGTTCTGGTCTTCCGCGGCCCACAGCGCGGCGGGGCCGCCGCGCGCGCGCCGCGTGTCACGGTCGAGCGACAGCACGGCCAGCAGCGCCCGCACCACCGGTTCGGCCGGCGCCACCATGATGCTGACCTGCAGGATGTCGCGGTCGTGGAGCAGCTCCGCGCATTCCACCACCGCCAGCTCCGTGGAATCGAGGGCGACGCCGTCGAGCAGCAGCTGGTGGGGCGTGACGGCGAGCTGCATCAGGCCGCTGTTTGCCGCGTCGGCCGCGGCCGCGACCAGGCGGTCCACGGCGAGCACGACCGCCGGATGTTCGGGCGGATAGAACCCCCAACTGCGCAGCGCAATCGTGATCGCGCGCGCCAGGTTGATGGCGCTCCGGGTGAGGTCGGCGGGTGAGGCCGTTCGCTGGGCCATGCGGATTACTACGATATACTGCCGCCGCCCATGCGAGCCGTCGACATCATTCGCGCGAAGCGGGACGGCGAGGCCCTGTCGCGTGAGGCGATCCAGGCATTTGTCGGGGGCGTGACCGACGGATCGTGGCCCGACTACCAGGCCTCGGCGCTGCTGATGGCCATTGTCCTCAAGGGCATGACCGCCGAGGAAACCGCCTGGCTCACCGACGCCATGGTGCGATCGGGCGAGCGGGTTGACCTGAGCCACATTCCCGGCATCAAGGTCGGCAAGCACAGTACCGGCGGCGTCGGCGACAAGGTCTCCATCATTCTGGCCCCGCTGGCGGCGTCGTGCGGGGTGGTGGTGCCGAAGATGTCGGGCCGTGGCCTCGGCCACACCGGCGGCACGCTCGACAAGCTCGAGAGCATTCCCGGGTTTCGCGTCGCCCTGTCGATCGACGAGTTCAGGGCGATGCTGGCGGACGTGGGCTGCTGCCTGATCAGCCAGACCGCGACCATCGCGCCCGCCGACAAGGTGCTCTACGCGCTGCGTGACGTGACCGGGACCATCGAGAGCATCCCGCTGATCGCCTCGTCGGTGATGAGCAAGAAGCTGGCCGAAGGCAGCAACGCCGTGGTGCTCGACGTCAAGTGCGGCCGCGGCGCCTTCATGAAGAACCGCGCCAATGCGCGCGAACTGGCGCGCGCGCTGGTGTCGATTGGCAACGCCGCCGGCGTGCACACCGAGGCCTTCATCACGCAGATGGACGTGCCGCTCGGCCGGGCGGTCGGCAACGCCGTGGAGATCGCCGAGTGCATCGAGGTGCTGAAGGGCGGCGGGCCTGCCGATCTGTCTGGCCTGGTCGTCACCTTCGCCACCCGCATGCTGCGCGTGGCGGAGCTGGCGGCCACCGATGATGACGCCGCGGCCAGGGTGCGAGCCGCGCTCTCATCCGGCGCCGCGCTCGCGAAATTCAAGGAGATGGTCGCGCGCCAGGGCGGCAATCCCGCGGTGGCCGACGACCCCGGCCTGTTGCCGCAGGCGAAGTTCACGCACCTGGTGCCGGCCCCGCGTTCAGGATTTGTGGTGGAACTCGACGCGCTGTCGATTGGGCGGGCGGCGGTCGCCCTGGGCGCCGGACGCGACAAGAAGGGCGACCAGGTGGACCTGTCGGCCGGACTCATCCTGCGCAAGAAGCCCGGCGAGGCGGTCCAGGCCGGGGAGCCGGTGGTCGAACTCCGCTACAACGATCCCGCCCGGCTGGAGGCCGCGGTGGCGCTGGTCACGCAGGCGATCGTGATTGGCGACACCGCCCCGACGGGGCAGTCGCTGGTCCTCGAGTGGGTCCACGATAACGATTAGCGAGGGACATGTGGGAATCCTGGGCACGCTGCAACCGCTGATCGGCCTGGTGGGCATCCTCGCGCTGGCGTATGGGTTGTCCACCAACCGGCGCGCCATCAGTCCGCGGGTGGTGGGATGGGGCCTCGGCTTGCAGCTCCTGTTCGCGTTGATCGTGCTGAAGACCGACCTCGGGCAGCGCGTCTTCCAGGTGCTCGGCGACAAGATGCGGCAGTTGCTCGACTTTTCGGTCGTCGGGTCGGGCTTTGTCTTCGGCGCGCTCGGCGATGCCTCGGTGTGGGGCCGCGTCATGACCGGCGCGCTGGGGGAGGAAGGCGCGCGCTACGGCGTCGTGTTCGCGTTCCAGATCCTGCCCACCATCATCTTCATCGCCGCGCTGTTCGCGATCCTCTACTACCTCGGGATCATGCAGGTCATCGTCCGCCTGCTGGCCGTCGTCATGAACAGGGTGATGGGCGCGAGCGGCGCCGAGTCCCTGAACGTGGCGGCGAGCATCTTCATGGGCCAGACCGAGGCGCCGCTGACGATCCGGCCGTTCCTCGCCAAGATGACGCAGTCGGAGCTGATGACCGTGATGACCTCCGGCATGGCCCACATCTCCGGCGGCATCATGGCCGCCTACATTGCCTTCGGCATCGACGCCAAGCACCTGCTCACCGCCGTGATCATGACGGCGCCCGGCACGCTGATGATGGCCAAGATGTTCGTGCCGGAAACCGAGACCCCGGAAACGCGCGGCACCGTGAAGCTCGAGGTGGTGAACCAGGACGTCAACATCATCGACGCCGCCGGCCGCGGCACCAGCGAGGGCCTGCACCTGGCGATGAACGTCGGCGCCATGCTGATTTCGTTTGTGGCGCTGATCGCGCTGGTCAACGCCATGCTCGGCGCCATCGGCGGCACCATCGGCCTGCAGGGGTTCTCGCTGCAGACGATTTTCGGCTGGGTCTTCGCGCCGGTGGCGTGGAGCCTGGGCGTGCCGTGGAAGGACGCCGCCGCGGTGGGGAACCTGCTCGGCACGCGCATGGTGCTCAACGAGTTCATCGCGTTCGCGCAATTGGGCGGCATGAAGGACGCGCTCGATCCGCGGTCGTTCACCATCGCCACCTTCGCCCTGTGCGGCTTCGCCAACTTCGCCTCGATCGGCATGCAGATCGGCGGCATCGGCGCGCTCGCGCCCAGCCGCCGCGGCGACCTGGCCCGGCTCGGCCTGCGGGCGATGCTGGCGGGCACGCTCGCCAACTTCCTGACCGCCATCATCGTGGGCTTCTTACTGTGAGCGACTTCGCCCAGGCGACGGAAGCGGCCGAGTGGCTGCGCGGGCACGGCTGCGGCGGCGCCGACGTGGCCGTGGTGCTCGGGTCCGGTCTTGGGGATTTCGCGGATCATCTTGGTGACGCGTTCACCATTCCGTATGCCGACATTCCGCACTGGCCGGAGTCGCGGGTGATCGGCCACGCCGGCAAGCTGGTGGGCGGCACGCTCCGCGGCAAGCGCGTGCTGGCCTTGTCCGGGCGCGTGCACACCTACGAAGGCCACGACCTGAAGACCGTGACCTTTGCCATGCGGGCAATGGGACGGCTCGGCGTGCCGCGCGTGATCCTGACCAACGCGGCCGGCGGCATTTCGCCGAAGTGCTCGCGCGGCGCCCTGATGGTGATCGACGATCACATCAACCTGATGGGCAACAACCCGCTCGTGGGACCCAACGACGATCGGCTCGGCCCGCGCTTTCCCGACATGACCCACGTCTATTCCCCCCGGCTGCGCGCCCTCACGGACGAGGCCGCGACGGAACAGGGCCTGCCCGTTCAGCACGGTGTCTACGTGGCCGTGCTGGGCCCCAGCTACGAAACCCCGGCCGAGATTCGCGCGTTCCGGACGCTCGGTGCCGATGCCGTGGGGATGTCCACCGTGCCGGAAGCGGTCGTCGCGCGTCACATGGGCATGGAGGTGCTGGGCATCTCGTGCATCACCAACGCCGCCGCCGGCGTGTTCCCCGAGCCGCTTCATCATGACGAGGTGATGGAGACCGCGCGTCAGGTGAAGGGACAGTTCATCGGTCTGCTGGAGGGGGTCATTGGCCGCCTCTGACGCCGCCCCCTCCGCTGAAGCTTCGGCGGCCAAGCTGCTCGCCGCCGCGCGCGCCGTGCGCGAACGGGCCGCCGCCGACTTCTCGGGCTTCAAGGTGGGCGCGGCCCTCGAAACCACCGACGGCCAGATCATCACCGGCTGCAACGTCGAGAATGCCAGCTACGGCCTCACCATCTGCGCCGAGCGCGTCGCCATCTTCAAGGCCATCTCCGAAGGCCAACGTTCTTTCACGCGCATCGTCGTCGTCGCCGACACCGAATCACCGACCCCGCCGTGCGGCGCGTGCCGGCAGATCCTGTGGGAGTTCGCCGGCGACATCGAAGTGATTCTCGCCAACAAGACGGCGGTGACGGCAACGTTGCAGATGAAGGACCTCCTGCCGTTGCCGTTCGACCGGCGCCTCTTGTAGCGGCCGGGGCGAATTGCCCTCCCGACTGGCAGTGCCCTCCCGGTATGATCGGTCAAGACATGCTTCCAACAATCGCGTGGCAAGACTTCGACATCGTGATGGTCGATCAGCGCAAGCTGCCGGCCGCGGAGGTCTACGTGACCTGCCGCACTGTCAACGAGGTGGCCAAGGCCATCAAGACCATGGTCATTCGCGGTGCGCCGGCCATTGGCGTGAGCGCGGCCATGGGTCTCGCGCTGGGCGCCGCCCGCAGCAAGGCCACCGGCACCAAGCAGTTCACCACCGAGTTCCAGCGCAACTGCGAGATCCTCGCGGCGACGCGGCCGACCGCGGTCAACCTGTTCTGGGCGATCGAGCGGATGAAGCTCTCCTTCGCGGACGGTGCCCTCGCCGGTGAGTCGGTGGACCAGTTGAAGACGCGCCTGCGGACGGAGGCCGATCGCATTCACGATGACGACGTGGCGAGTTGCCGGGCGATTGGCGCGCACGGCGCGACGTTGGTGCCGGCGGTGGCCACCATTCTCACGCACTGCAACGCCGGCGCGCTGGCCACGGCCGGCTACGGCACCGCGCTCGGCGTCGTCCGCGGCGCGGTCGAAGCGGGCCGTCAGGTGCGCGTGATCGCCGACGAGACGCGGCCGTTCCTGCAGGGCGCGCGGCTCACGGCGTGGGAGCTCGTCAAGGACGGCATCGACACCACCGTGATCACCGACAACATGGCCGGCGCCATCATGCGGGCGGGCGAGATCGACCTGGTGGTGGTGGGCGCCGATCGCATTGCCGCCAACGGCGACACCGCGAACAAGATCGGCACTTACTCGGTGGCCGTGCTGGCGCGGGCGCACGGCATTCCGTTCTATGTCGCGGCGCCGTGGTGCACCATCGACCTGGCGACTCCGGATGGCGATGCCATCCCGATCGAGGAGCGCGATTCGCGGGAAGTCACGCACGTGGGATCCACGCGGCTCGCCCCTGAAGGCGCGCACATCCGCAATCCCTCGTTCGACGTGACGCCGAGCGAGTTCATTACCGCCATCATCACCGAGCGCGGCATTGTCCGCCCGCCATTTGGGGATGGGTTCAGAACGGTTCTGAACGGTTCTGAACCGTTCTGAAAGGTGCCATTGCTGGTTCTTGGGATTGAGACTTCGTGCGACGAGACCGCGGCCGCCCTCGTCGCCACCACCGATGATGCCGCCCGGCCGTGGCTCATGCGGTCGAACGTGGTCGCCTCGCAGGTCGAGATTCATCGCGAGTGGGGTGGCGTGGTGCCCGAGCTGGCCTCGCGCCAGCACGTGCGCGACATCTGTGGCGTGGTCGAGCGTGCGCTCGCCGACGGCGGCGCCGCCTGGCCGGACGTGGATGCCCTGGCGGTCACGCAAGGCCCCGGGCTGGTCGGTTCGCTCCTGGTCGGCGTGTCGTTCGCGAAGTCCGCGGCCTGGGCGTTGCAGAAGCCCCTGGTGGCCGTGCATCACCTCGCCGGCCACATCGAGTCGATCTGGCTCGAGCACGGGACCATTCCGCTGCCCGCCATCATCCTGGTGGTGTCGGGCGGGCACACCAGCCTGTATCTCGTGAAACAGGTGGGCGACTACCAACTCCTCGGCCGCACGCGAGACGATGCGGCGGGGGAGGCGTATGACAAGGTGGCGAAGCTGCTGGGGCTCGGCTATCCGGGTGGGCCGATCCTCGATCGCCTGGCCCAGGACGGCAACGACGTGGCCATCCGCTGGCCCGGGACGCGCCTGACCAATCCGGATCGCAACGCCCCCGAGCGCGACGGCCGTTTCGACTTCAGCTTCAGCGGCCTGAAGACGGCGGTGCTGCGCCACGTGCGGCAACGCCAGGCGGTACTCGGCACCGAGCAGTTGCCTCAGAACGAAATCGTCGATCTGGCGGCGAGCTTTCAGCGGCGGGTCGTGGACACGCTGATCGAGCGGGCGTTTGCCGCCGCGCAGTGGCACGGCGCCCGCGCCATTGGCATCGCCGGCGGCGTCTCGGCGAACTCGCGCCTGCGGCGCGAGGCGCTGGCCAAGGCCGGGCGTAGCGAGATCCCGGTCTACATCCCCAGCCTGGCGCTCTCGACCGACAACGCGGCGATGATTGCGGCCGCCGGTATCCGTTTGCTTGATGCCGGGCGTATCGCCCCAGCCGACTTGAACGCGTCGGCCAGCCTCACGCTGTAATCACCAGATCGCCAAATCACCAGATCACGAAATCCGCTAATCACCGATCACTTTGATCAGCACTCGCTTCGCTCTCTTTCCATCGAACTCCCCGTAGAAAATCTGCTCCCACGGCCCGAAGTCGAGCGCGCCGTTGGTGATGGCGACCACCACTTCGCGGCCCATGAGCTGGCGCTTCATGTGGGCGTCGGCGTTGTCTTCGCCGGTGCGGTTGTGGGCGTAGCGGGCCGGCGAGGCATCAAACGGCGCCAGTAATTCAAGCCACTTCGCGTAGTCCTGGTGCAGGCCGCGCTCATCGTCGTTGATGAACACCGAGGCGGTGATGTGCATGGCGTTGACCAGCACGAGGCCCTCGCGGACGCCGCTCTTGCGGACGGCCGCGTCGACCTTGGGCGTGATGTTTTCGAACCCGACCCGCGCGGGAATGTTGAACGTCAGATATTCTGTGTGCGACTTCATATGGCCAGAGAATACCCCGCTCAACCGGTGGTCGGCGTCGGCGCCGTCGTCGTGCGCGACGGCCGGGCGCTGATCGTCAAGCGCGCCCACGAGCCGCGCCAAGGGGAGTGGTCGCTGCCGGGCGGCCACCTCCACCTCGGTGAAGCCCTGGCCGACGGCATGCGCCGCGAGGTCAAGGAAGAGACCGGCCTCGACGTGCACCCGGGGCCCATCATCGAAACCTTCGATCGCGTGCATCGTGATACCGACGGCCGCATCCGGTATCACTTCGTGATCGTGGACTTCGTGTGCGAGTCGCCGCATGGCGAGGCGGTGGCCGGCTCCGACGCGGAAGCGGTGGCCTGGGTCACTGCCGGCGAGCTCGACGCCTACGGCGTCAACGCCCACGCCGCGGCCGTGATTCGAAAGGGCTTGGAGTATCCTTTTCCGTCATGACCCTTTCACGCGACGCCGCCTGGCAATTGCTGACCGAATGGACCCAGAGTGAAAGCCTGCGGAAGCACGCGCTGGCGGTCGAGGCCGCTGTTCGCGGCTACGCCCGGCAGCAGGGCGCCAACGAAGAGGAATGGGCCGTGGTGGCCCTCCTCCACGACTTTGACTACGAGAAGTACCCGACCCTGGGCGACCATCCGAACAAGGGGTGCGAGCACCTGCGCTCGCTGGGCTATCCCGAATGGGTCATGCGGGCCATCTTGTCGCACGCGTCCGAGATCACCGGCGTGCAGCCGGAGTCGCCGGTGGAGAAGACGCTGGTCGCCTGCGACGAACTGGCCGGCTTTGTGACCGCCGCGTCGCTGGTGCGGCCGTCGAAGAGCGTGCTGGACCTGGAGGCCGCCTCGGTCATCAAGCGGATGAAAGACAAGGCCTTCGCCCGGCAGGTGCCGCGTGACCATTTGATCCGCGGCGCCGAGCTGATGGGCCTGCCGCTTGACCAGCACGTGACCAACGTGATCGGGTTCCTGCGCCTCCAGGCCGATGCCCTCGGCTTACGGGGAACGCTGTAACCGTTACCCCCGTATACTCAACGCAGATGACCCAATCGGGTGAAGGTCAGGCCCATCCCTTGGACGCCACACGTTTTGCCGGACCCGTGGTCCAGTGCCAGAACCTCAGCGTCCGTTTCGGCAAGAACTGGGCGCTCAACGACGTCACGGCGGTGTTTCCGGCCGGCGCCGTGGGCCTGCTGGGTCCCAATGGCGCCGGCAAGAGCACCCTGCTCAAGTCGCTGCTCGGCTTCATCAAGCCTGACAAGGGCAGCATGAAGGTGATCGACATGGATGTCGCCACCTCGCCGCTCGAGATTCGCGAGCGCATCGGCTACATGCCCGAGAGCGACTCGCACATCCCCGGCATGAACGCGGTTTCGTTTGTCGCCTACTGCGGCCAGTTATCGGGCCTGCCCGCCACCGACGCCATGCAGCGCGCCCACGAGGTCCTGTATTACGTCGGCCTCGGCGAGGCGCGCTACCGCAACATCGAGACCTACTCGACCGGCATGAAGCAGCGCATCAAGCTCGCCCAGGCCATCGTCCACGACCCCGACCTGCTGTTCCTGGACGAGCCCACCAACGGCATGGATCCCAAGGGCCGAGACGAGATGCTCGAGCTGATCCACGACCTGGCGCACAACAAGAACGTCAACCTGATCCTGTCATCGCACCTGCTGCCCGACGTCGAGTTCACCTGCGACCACGTCGTGGTGATGGACAAGGGCACCGTCGCGACCTTCGGGCCGATCGATGCGCTCAAGGGGACGACGGGGCGGGTGTACGAGTTGCGCATCAAGGGCGACGAGGCGCATTTCATCAGCGCGCTGCGCGGCGAAGGCTACGACGTGCACGACTCGGACGAAGACGTGATGCGCGTGTTCGTGCCCGGCGCCAGCGGCGATAATCCCAAGGTGCTGTTCGAGCTGGCGGCGCGCGAGCGCGTGCAGGTCCGCCACGTGCGCCCGAGCGTGCCGACGCTCGAAGACGTGTTCGCCCGCGCGGTGGGAGAGAAGTAGCCGATGCCGATTCATGATCAGGGCTATCGCCGCTACGGGGGGACCCGCACCGCCGTCGGCCACGCCTGGCAGGTGATGACCCGCGCCGGCGTGTTGTCGATCATCTCCAACCGGAAGTTCCTGGGCCTGATGCTGTTCGCCTGGGCGCCGTTCGTCGTGCGCGCGGTGCAAATTTACGTGGCCTCCAACTTCCAGCAGGCCTCGTTCCTGGCGCCGAAGGGCGAGACCTTCCGCGAGTTCCTCGACCAGCAAGGCGCCTTCGTCTTCTTCGTGACCATCTACGTCGGCGCCGGCCTCATCGCCAACGACCGGCGAGCCAACGCGCTTCAGCTGTACTTGTCGAAGCCGATGACCAGTGCCGAGTACATCGCCGGCAAGCTCGCCATCCTGTTCCTGTTCCTGGTGTCGGTCACGTTCCTGCCCGCCATGATGCTGCTGCTCACGCAAGCCATCTTCGCCGGCAGCCTCACCTTCGTCAGCAACAACCTCTATCTGCTGCCGGCCATCACCTTGTTCTCGCTCGCGCAGGTGCTGCTTGCTTCCACCACCATGCTGGCGCTGTCGTCGCTGTCCAAGAGCAGCCGGTTCGTGGCGGTGATGTACGCCGGCCTGTTCTTCTTCACCACCGCACTGTTCAACGCGCTGCGCGGCATCACCGGCAAGACTACTTTCGCGTGGCTGTCGCCGACGGCCGCCCTCGAACAGCTGGGCGACGTGATCTTCCGCCTGCCGCCGCGGTATCAACTGCCGCCGAGCATTGCCGGCGTCACCGTGCTGGTGCTGATCGCGGCGTCGTTCTACATCCTGCACCGCCGCGTGCGTGGCGTGGAGATCGTGACGTGATGCCCCCGGGAGGGCAATTCTCGTCGGGAGGGCAACACCCGGCGGGCATGGTGCTCGTCCAGGCCGATCACGTGTCGAAGTGGTACGGGCAGGTGAGTGGCCTCAACGACGTCACCGTGTCCATTCCGCCGGGCATCACGGGACTGCTGGGGCCGAATGGCGCCGGCAAGTCCACGTTCATGAAGTTGATGACCGGGCAGCTCAAGCCGAGCCAGGGCGCCATCCACGTGTTGGGCGAGCCGATTTGGGGCAACCCGGGCGTCTACGCGCGCATCGGCTTCTGTCCCGAGCAGGACGCCTTCTACGACCGCATGACCGGGTTCGAGTGGATCCACGCCCTCGTGCGGCTCAATGGCTACAGCGACGCCGAGGCGGAAGCCGCCACCAAGGCCGCGCTCGACAAGGTCGACCTGCTCGACGCGGCCGGCAAGAAGATTGGCGCCTACAGCAAGGGCATGCGCCAGCGCGTCAAGTTGGCGCAGGCGCTGGTCCACAATCCCGAGCTGCTGATCCTGGACGAGCCCCTGACCGGCATGGACCCGCTGATGCGGCGCAAGACCATCCGCCTGATCAAGGACTGGGCCCGCGCCGGCAAGCACATCATCGTCTCGAGCCACATCCTGCACGAGATCGAGTCGATGACCTCGAACATCCTGCTGATCAACAACGGCCGCATCCTGGCCGAAGGCAACGTGCACCAGATTCGCGACCTGATCGACACTCATCCGCACACGGTGTTCGTGCGCGGCGAAGACCCGCGCGCGCTGGCGCGCCGCTTCATGGCCGAAGACGACGTGCTCAGCCTGAAGTTCGAGCCGGGCGCGGTGATCGTGGAAACCTCGAAGCCCGACAACTTCTACGCACGGCTCACCGATCTGGCCGCCTCCGGCGAGGCCGGCCGCATCGACGAGGTGCAGTCGCCCGACGACAACCTGCAGGCGGTCTTCAAATACCTGGTGAAGTCATGAACGCAGATTCCCCAGGGCCACAGATGACGCAGATGACGCAGAAAAGCAGAAGCCTGGGCTACTGGAATGCGTCACGCCGGGTGTTCGACTTGTCGCTCGGCGAGATGCTGTGGTCGCGCCGCACCATCTTCATGGCGCTGGTGGTCGGTGGCCCCGTGCTGCTGGCGGTGATCGTCAAGGTGGTGGAGATGTTCGGCATGTCGGCGCTGCGCGTGAACGGCCAGCGCGTCGCCGGCTTCGGCGTCTTCGGCGTGATGATCTGGATGCTGTTCCTCCGCTTCATCGTCCCGGTGCTGGGCGTCTTCTACGGCACGGCGCTGATGGCCGACGAAGTGGAAGACAAGACCATCACCTACTTGTTCACGCGGCCCATTCCGCGCGGGGCGGTGCTGGTCGGCAAGTACCTCGCCTACCTCGCCTGCACGCTGCTGGTGGTGCTGCCGTCGGTGATGGTCGTCTACTTCCTGCTGGTACCGTTTTCGGCGCTGCCGGAAACCTTCGGCTCGCTCGCGATCGACATGGCGCTGCTCGGGCTGGGACTGGCGGTCTACGGGGCGGTCTTTGCCTTCGTGGGCGCCTTCTTCAAGCGCCCCCTGGTCATCGGCCTGCTGTTCGCCTTCGGCTGGGAACAGGTGGTCATGGCCCTGCCGGGCTACCTGAAGCAGTTCACCATTGCCTACTACCTGCAGGCCCTGGTCCCCCACGCCATGCCGTCCGACGGGGTGACCAGCATTCTCCAGGGAATGTTCCGCGAGAACCCGCCCATGGCGGTCTGCCTGGCGTGGCTTTTCTCGTACTTGGTTGGTTTTCTCTATCTGGCGACCCGGGTGGTCGAGCGGAAGGAATATATTCTGGAGCAATAGGGCGTCGGGGCGCTGGACGGTGAATTCGCGGATTTTTGCCACGCCGGGCGGAATATCACGCACGCTGAGTTTATCTGCCGGGCGACCTCTCAAGGCTTTGCGCCTATGGTCCGGCACGCGTGATGCACGGAACATGACATGCCGCGCTCGCCTGACGGTCGACTGCTGCTGGCCACCCTCCTGATCGTGCTCACTCTTGCGGGGCCCGCAGCCCCGCAGACCCGCGGCGGATCCACGCAGTCTCCCGCGCGGGTCTTTGATGTCACGGCGGCGCGCGGTGTGACGTCTGGCAAGCCCGTGGGACCAACCGAGGTGTTCGCACCGGCGGGGGATCCTGTCTACGTGTGGTTCCGGCACGAGAACGTTCCCGCGGGCGCGACGATCACCGCGCGTTGGTACTACCTTGGCGTCGCTCCACCGTTCCCCATCGGCGAAGGCACGATCACGACTCAGCCGACCCATGACTGGGGACAATTCAGTTTGGAACTGGCGCAAGGTAAAGTCTGGCCGCCGGGATCGTACCGCGTTGACCTGCTCATAGCGGGTACGTTGGCGGCCGAAGCCCGATTCACCGTCGAGCCGCCGCCGGCCGCGTCTCGCCCGGCCGTCACACCTCCGGTGGCTTCCACGCCACCGGACAAGCCTACCGCCGCCACGCCTGCGCCGCCTCCTGCGCCAGCAGGCAAACCGGCGCTACCCGCGGGTACGGCCGCCCAATCCCCAGGGGGGACGCAGGCACCCTCAACAACGGTGCCGCAGGCGCAGTTGCCATCCGGCGCGGTTGGCGTGCCGACGGCGAAGTTCACCGACGATAGCGTGTGCGATCAGTCGCGGTGGCCGACCAAGGACGTGCCGTGGCAGAGTCAGCCGGGTTCGCCGACGCCGGCCGCGAAGGCTGACACCGCAGCGGCGTCGGTCGCGCCACCGCTCGATTTTGGCACGGTGACATCCGTCCAGTACGGCGGCGCGGTTTCCGCGGCAATGGAAAGCATGCGGCTCGTCTACGGTCCGTTGTCGCCAGAGGACACGGCGCGGTTCGAGAAGAAATGGGCGCCGCTGCTCGACTTTCCGACGATCGAGATCGTCACCTACCTGAACCGGCTCAATCCCCTGCTCGGCCAGTTCCTGGTCGCGCGGTCGGGGTATGCGGCGGCCGCCAACGGTCTGTTCGTGGCACTGCACGACGGCGGGCTCGCGATGGCCAACGGCAGCGAGGAAGGGGCGAACGACGCGTGGCTGCAGGCGCGAGCCTATCGCGAGTTGATGGCGTCGTACGAGGCCAGGCTCAAAGAGCTCGTCGCCGCCATCGAGGCCCTGGGCAACCCGCCGAGCCCATACGATCTGAAGTGCCGTGCAGGCAAGCGGGCCAAGGAGGCGCTGTCGATTTTCGAAGCGCAGGGGAGCGCCACGTTCCACCTGTATGTCGAAGACGAGGCAATGTCGATGGCTCTGGCGCCACAGATCTGCGGCTTTGTCGGCACGCGCCCACTGGTGGGCGCAACGGTTGTTCTGGAGGGGCCCACCTCTGCGCGAGGCGTTGCCGACAGCACCGGAACGCTGACCTTGTCAGCGCTTATGCCAGGTTTGTACCGCGTCCGCATCCATGATCCTGACGGTCGCGATCTCGACACGGTCGCCCGTGAGTTTCGGGCCGCCCATCGCCAGGGAACCCGCATGCTGATGGATCAGGTGCTCTTTTGCGGTGACTCATTGTCGGCCGCCGGCACGCCGGCGGCGACTGGGCTCGACGCGTTCACGCTCGATGCGAAGACGACGAATGTGGAATGGCGGATCTCGTACGGCTCGAATCTCTTTGGGATCGATACCTGGGCAGGGCGCGGCAATTTCATCGCGGGCCTTCAAGGCCGTATCGACAAAATTGACGCGCAGTTGAAATCGGGAAAGGACGAGAATGGCGCTGAGATCTCTCCCGCGATGCGAGAACGCCTTCGGTTGCAGCGGCAGGCTATCAGCATCGAACTTGGTTACGAAAGGGGCCTCATCGGCCGCAATGTGCCCTCCCGAAACACAGCTACACGCGGTCCTGGGCCTTCCATTTCGAAGCCCACACCGCCGGCCGCTCCGATCGTCAACGAAGACGCCGCGCGGCAGCAGTACATCCAGGCGATCACGCGGCGCGTCTCTGAGTACGACAAGCAGCTCGCCACTGAGACGGATTCCAAGCGGCGCTCCGACCTCGAGTATCTCAAGCTGATTGCGGTCTCCGAGATTCAGCTCGAGCAGGCCCGCCTCCAGCCGGCATCGGACGGCCAGCCCGCGTTCATCCGCACCGCGCTCGGCGATTACGTCCGGGGGATGGAATACCAGAAGAGCGTCGAGGAGGCGGCCCGCAGCCGCGCGATGGGGCGCATCTGGACCGCGATCGACAAACAGATTGCCATCCTGCCAGACAATCTCGGGGAAAACTGGCGGATGTCGGTCAACGAGCAGGCGAATCGAAGAGGGACGAGCGTCGACGACATGGCGAAGGCCGAACAGGCGCTGTTGTCGGTGAGTAACTCGGTGCAGTCGTACTGGAGCCGCGAAGCGGGACGGAATCTCGAGAAGGCGGCGTACTACGACTGGGTGGAGAACACGCCGAAGACGATCTCGAAGGTGGCAATCGGGGTTGCCCTCGTCGGCCTCAGCGCGCCGGCGGCCGTCGCGATGCTCGGAGAGTCGGCGTTGGTCATGAGCTGGGCGCCCAAGGCTGCCGGCTTCGTCTACGGAGGCGTGACCGGGTACCGGGAAGGCGGTCCCGTCGAGGGGGTGAAAGGAGCGCTCACCTGGATGTCAGGCGTCTCCTTCGTCGCCGTCGAGGCGTTCAACGGCTACGAACAGGAGATGGCGCAGTCGGGCGATTGGCGGGCCGCGGCGACCGCGGGGGCGTCTCGCGGTGCCGAGGCGTACGTCGGCGGGAAGCTGATCGAGAAGACGTTTCAGTTCGGCGCCGCGTTGTTCGGACCGGCGGCGCCTTCGGCGGCTCCTCGGCTGAACGTCGCCCGCTATCAGCAGGAGCTGCGGGGCGCGGAGCAGAAGATCGCCTCCTTCAAGCGCGTGTCGGACGAACTGTCCGGCGCGCAGGCCGCCGGCGCGCCTTCCGAGCGGATCCTCGCGCTCAAACAGGTGCAGCAGGAGGCGGCGGCCGACATCAACGCGTCGTACCAAGCGAAGCTGCGGCTCAAGTATGTGGACAAAGAGACGGGACGCGCGTACAGCCAGGTCATGACGACCGTGTACGACGACATGTCCGATCCGCTGCTGAAGGCGCTCGAGCAGAAAGGCTACGACGTTGCGAACATCCGCCTGAAGGCCATCCGGAACGCGTCGAGCGAAGGGTCTGTCGGCATGGATTTCGATCTCATGCTGGAGCAGCAGCCCGGCCTGATCATCAGGAAGAACGGCGAGCGGGTGAGCGCGCTGACCTTCGAGAAAGACGCGCAGGCAGTCCTCAACGACGTGTACTACAAGCGGATGGCCCGCAACCCGGAGATGTCGTTCCTGAACCTGACGACCAGCAGCCACCCCGAAGCCTACGCAGATCTCGCATGGCTCGGGGACAAAGTCACCAAGAAGATCAATTTCGAGGGGATCGATCCGAGCGCGGCTCAGGCCGGCGAGGTCGCGGCGTTCAAGGCGCGGCATGCGATCAACACGACGTCGCTGTCGGAGGTCTCGAAGGTCCAGGAGGCAACCCGCGGCCTGGGTAAAGACGTGAACACGAAAGTCGTGCCCTACATCGACTACAAGCTCAAGGCCGCGGAGGCGGCTGGCGACGCCGCCGGCGCGTCACGCTTGCGGGCGCTCAGGACCCAGTGGACGACGATCGGGGCCGACTACGAGGCGATTGGCACGACGGTGGGCGATGCGGGCAGCATCCTGGCGCGCCTCCGCGATCTCGAGGCGCGCGGGCTCGGGGTGGCCAAGGTCATCAACACGATCAGCAGCCACATGGAGATGCTGTCGAAGTTCTACTGAGGGTGAGCCAACGCGCCTCCCCGCGCAGGCTTCAAGCTGAAGCCGACGGTCCCGGTCGAGCCCTGCTAGAATCCCTCAGACAGGTCGTCTCTCCTTGCCCGGAGGTATTCCTTGCTTGGTCGCGCGGTTCTAGTTGTCACTCTGGTGACCGGCGTGACCGACGCCGGGTTCGCGCAATCGCCGGCCGACCCCGCATTGGAGCCGGTGCTGGCGAAAATGGGCGCGTACATCAGCGCCTACGGCGAAAAGGCCGCCCTCATTGTCGCGGTCGAAAAATACACGCAAACCGTGATGTTCGAGGGCGCGCCGGCCCCCGCTCAGCCGCGCCGCCTGGTCGCGGAATTCGCGATCGTCAAGACCGGCGACGGTTCGGGCTGGGTGGGCTTTCGCGACGTGGTGGAAGTGGACGGCAAGAAGCTGACGGATCGACGCGACCGGTTGGTCTCGTTGTTTACCTCGACCGCGAACACCGACGCCAGCGAGGTCACCCGCATCGCCAACGAGAGCGCGCGGTTCAATGCCGGGCCGGTCAGCCGCAACTTCAACGTGCCGACGACGGCCATGTTCTTCTTCCTGCCGGCGCACCTCCCGCGCTTTGAGTTCACGCGAAAGGGCTCCAGGAAGATCGACGGCGTCGACACGTGGGAGATCGCGTTCAAGGAAACGCGGACGCCCACATTCATCATGACCCGCGCCGGCGCCGACGTGCCGGTGTCGGGCACCCTGTGGGTCAAGCCCGACGACGGCACGGTCGTGCGGACGCGCCTGCGCATGAACAACTTCGCCGACCAGATGACGTCGCCGGTGCAGAGCGCCCCGGCTCAGCGGCCGGAGATGGATCCGTCCAAGCCGCAGGGGCGGCGCTCCGCGGCGGTGCCGACCATGTACTGGCAAAAGATCGAGAGCTCCGCCGACATCGAAGTCACTTACAAGCGGAGCCCAGAGGTCGGTGTGTGGCTGCCTGCCGTGATGGAGGAGCTCTACAATGGCCCTATTACCCTGACGGTGAACCCGTCGGTCGGCCGATCGACGACTCGCGCCACCTACTCGGACTTCAAGCAGTTCGCCACCGCCGGGACGCTCGTGGTCCCCAAGCAATAGATCTCGTCAGGAGAGTCCACGTGCGCTGTACCGCTGCCTTGTTGTGGCTCGGGATCACGATCATCGCGATGCCGCCGCTCGCGGCCGAACCCGATCAGCAGCCGGCTGCCGCATTCCGTGCGGGCATCGATCTGATCACCCTCGAGGCGACGGTGCTCGATCGCGACGGCGTACCGGCGCGAGATCTGGGCCCCGGCGACTTCTCGGTCACGGTCGGCGGACGGTCGCGCAAGGTCGTGTTCGCGGACTTCCATGGCGATCGAATGGAACCGGTGACCGACGCGGTCGCCGCCGAGCGCGCGCGGCGCGCCGGCGCGACCGGAGGTGACGGCCGCATCGTGGTCTTCGTGATCGATCGCGACTCGCTGGCGCCCGGGAACGAGGCCGCGCTGCTGCAAACCGCATCGACCGTGCTTGACAGCCTTGGTCCCGCCGACGCCGTGGGCCTGCTCGGCATTCCCGTGGGCGCCGTGGACCTGACCCGCGATCACGACCGCGTGCGCGCGGCGCTGCCATTAATGACCGGCACGCGCCCGCGACAGGACATGTATCGCGACCGCAACGTCACTTGGGAGGAGGCGGTCGCCTACGAGCGGCGCGACCCGCGGGTCATTGCCGAGGTCATCGAGCGCGAGTGCTATCGCATCCCGGTCGACCCCGGGGGACTGCAGAACCGCTGCCCGGACGACCTGGTCGGCCAGGCCCGCGAACTGCTGCAAGCCGGCCGCGCGCAGGTCCAGAGCACAACGTCGGCGCTGGAACGCCTGGCCGCGCAGCTGGCGCCGCTGCGTGGATCGAAACACGTCATCCTGATCTCTGGCGGCCTGCCGTTTGGCCAGGATCTCGTCGTGCACTTCGAGCGGTTCGCGAAGAGGGCCGCCGAGGCGCAACTGGTGCTCCACGCCCTGCATCTGGACCAGCCCGATTCCGACGTCACCAATCGGCGGACCATCGCGTCCGCCTTCGGCGGGCGCGACATGACCGCGGGCCTCGGCGCCCTGACCGGCATGACCGGCGGCGCGCTCTTCATGGGCGTGGGCCGCGCCACCGGGGTATTTGCCCGCATCACGACCGAGATCAACAACTTCTACGTGTTGGGCGTCGAGAGCGAGTCGGACGATGCGTCAGGGGCGCCCCGTGAGGTGAAGGTGGCCGTGGGCCGGCCGGGTGTGACGGTGCGATCGCGTCGTGACGTCGTGTCCCGTGCCGGCCTGCCCGTCCTAACGGCCGCGGATCCGCTGGCGACGCTGCTGGCGCAACCGACGGACATTGGTGAGCTGGCACTCAGCGCGACCGCCTATTCGACGCGCGGCACCGAAGCCAGCACGCTGCGGGTGCTCATCTCGTCTGAACTCGGGGCCGAACGCGCGCACCTGCCGGCCGGCTGGGGATTTGTCGTGCTCAACGAAGGCAACGTCATTGCCACCGGCCGCGAGCGAATCGATGCCGGAACGCCGGGTCCGCCGGCCGTGACGATTTCGGCCAAGCTCCTGCCCGGCCGCTACCGGCTCCGCGTGGCCGCGAAAGACGCAGACGGCCGCGTGGGAGTCGCCGATGTGCCCTTGGTCGTCGGGCTGCGCGCCGCGGGCGACCTGCAGATGAGCGACTTGATTGTCGGGGTCGCCGATGGCGGAAAGCTGCAGCCGCGCTCCCGGATTACGCAGGGGACGCCGTTGTCGGCTCTAATCGAATTGATGTCGGTGGACCCAACTCGTTTGGAGACGGCACGCGCCGTCATGGAGGTGATCCCGGCCGGTTCGGCCGAACCGGTGCGGAGGATTCTGATGGCGGCCCGGACCGGAAGCTCCGATGCGATCCTGCTGAACGGAGCGGAGATCAACACGGCCGACCTCCCTCTGGGGCGTTATACGGCCAGCGTGGTGGCAATGTTGGACAGCCAGCCGGTGGGACGGGTCAGCCGGGCCTTCGAGGTCGTCCCGGCCCCCTGATCCCCCGGCCCCCCCGGAGCCACGGGGGGAGTGCGGGCGGCCCGGGGGAGTCCGTCACCGGAAATGGCCAGCCGAATGGAACTTAGGCCCCGGCAGTCCGTATACTCAGGCAGGGAGACCCGCATGTCGAACAAGACGCGTTACTTCGTGGCGGTTTCGGGAGCGATTCTGGTGATTGGCCTGGGGACGGGCATCGTGGCGTCCTACATGGGCCTGCCGGTTTCGGTGTTCTCGAGCGCCGCCGGTCCTGACGAACTCCAGTACGTGCCGGCCGATGCGGCGGTCGTGGCTTACGCCAACGTGCGGGACGTCATGAACTCGCAGCTCCGCCAGCGGTTCCGCGAGTTGGAACCCACCCAGGAACATCGGAACGAGTTCGAGGAGAAGACCGGCCTCAACTTCGAAGAAGACATCGACAGCGTGGTCGCGGCGGTCATGCCCAAGGGCAACCTCGCCAACAAGCCGCAGGAAGCCTTCCTCATCCTCGCCCGCGGCCGCTTCCAGGCGGCCCGCCTCGAGGCCCTCGCGCTCGAGCACGGCGCCACGGTGGGCGACTACCAGGGCAAGCGCCTCATCACCCATCACGACAACGACGTCAACGACCCCGCGGCCGACGACATGGCCGTGGGCTTCGTCGAAGCCGACCTCATCGCCTTCGGCAGCGTGAACACCGTGCACGCCGCGATCGACGCCCACCGCGACAACCGCAACGTGGTGTCGAACAACGAAATGATGCGCCTCGTGAACGAGCTCGATAACGCCAACGCATGGGCCGTCGGCCGCTTCGACGCCATCGCCGGCCAGGCGGGCTTGCCGACCGAAATCGCGTCGCAGATGCCCGCCATCTCCTGGTTCTCGGCGGCCGGCCACATCAACGGCGGCCTGAGCGGCGTGTTCAAGGCCGAAACCAAGGACGAGGCCTCGGCGCAGAACCTGCGCGACGTGCTCAAGGGATTGCTGGCGCTGGCCAAGATGCAGGCGGGCAACAAGCCCGGCATGCAGCAGATGGCCGACTCGCTGGTGCTCTCGGGCGACGGCAAGACGGTGGCCCTGTCGTTCTCGGTGCCCACCGAAGTGCTCGACGTCCTCGAAGGGCTCGCCAAGGGCCGCAAGTCCGTCGGCGCCATCCAGTAGCGTGCCAGAAGGGCGGCACTTCAGTGCCGCCCTTCGCGTGTACGGCGCCCGCGGCCGGGTGTAAAATACCCGGACGTGCCTGACCACGTCTTCTTCTACGGAACCCTGATGTCGCCGTTCAACCGGCCAGGCCGCCAGCGCATCACCCCAAAGCTCACCTATACCGGCCGCGCCACCATCAAGGCTGCGCTCTTCGACCTGGGCATCTACCCCGCGGCCGTGCCGGCGGAAGACGCGAGCGTGGTCTGGGGCGAGGTCTACGAGACGCAAGACACCCCATCGGTGCTGGCCGCGCTCGACGAGATCGAGGGCTACCGGCCCAACGAGCCGGAGCGCAGCTTGTATACGCGCATTCTCACCGACGTCACGCTCGACGATGGGCGCGCGGAGAAGGCGTGGGCGTATTTCTACAACGCGCCGCTCGGTCAGGCGCGGCGCATCGAATCAGGCGATTACCTGGAACACCTCAATGGAAAGTAGAAGGTGAAAAGTATTTTTCACTCTACTTGGCGAGTTCGTCCACGAAGCTGGCAATCGCGGCGGCGACGCGATCCGACAGCTCGATGAACTCGACGCCCGTGCGGTAGGTGATGATGTCTTGATCGACGTCGCTGATGCGCGAATGCGCGACGCGGCCTTTCACGACGACCGAGCGGCTGCCCAGCGTCAGGCGGAACTCATGGAGGGAATCCAGCTGTAGCGGAAACGCGGTCTCCACCTGCATGCCGCCGTGGCTCATCTGGCGCACGGCGGTCGGCTGGTACACCATTACCTCGCCGTGTAACGCCCCCAGGAGTTCGACGCGCTCGGAATCTCTCTTGTCGTCCGACTCCATTGGCTCGGAATTATAGCGTAGGCCTCGCCGTTGACGTAGGTGAGGATGGGCAGCCGGCGCGTGGCCGGATCGAGCTGCAGCATCTGCAGCACCTGGCAGGCCTCCTCGTCGTCCGGCGCGAAGCACAGCACCACGAGATCGGGACGCCGCTCGCGGATGGCGATGTACGGCGTGGCGTTCTTGTCGAGAAAGTCCACGCGGAAGCGGTTGGTGCCGAGCATCGGCTCGATGCCGACGAGCGCCTCCGGACCCGCCCCGACAATCAGGGCTTGCCGCATTACGCTGCTTTCCACCTGCGCCTGCACGGGCCTCATGGCTGCCTCCCTGGCCGTCGGACATGTGCCGACGACCCTCGCTCCGTTGACCTACAAGAACCGCGCCACTCAGAATTGGCGTGATTCCTACACAAATAGACGTGTGCTGCGGTCAGAAAGTGACACAGGACGTCACTGGTAGCGCCAATTAATGGCAGGGATGTCTGAGGAAGGTCTGACTGGAGAAGGCTTGAGGCCTGGGACTTGAGGCTTGGGTAAGTCCCAAGCCCCAAGCCCCAAGTCACATTAGAACTTCAGGCGTGCGCCGACGAAGGCGCGGCGCGGGTTCACCCACAGGATGGGCGCGCCGTATGCCTTGCCGCCCGAGCCCGCAACCAGGTCCTGGTTGCGAACCGCGCCCTGCGCGTTCAGCACGTTGAAGACGTCCACGAACAGCTCAGCGGACGCTTCGCCGATGATCTTGCGGTTGTACTGCGCCCGCAGGTCGACCTGGCCCCACGAGGGGTTGGTCAGCGAGCCCACCGAGTCCGGCGCCAGCCAGCGGGTGGTGTAGCCGGCGAACTCGAAGGCGTTCGCCGTGGTCACGCGGAGCGGGAGGTTGCGGCCCGAGGCCAGGAACGTGCGGCTGGCCACCGTGCCCGAGTTCCACGTGAACGTGCCGCCGAGCTGGAGGCCGAATGGGAACGTGTAGGAGCCGGCGCCCTTCACCATGTTGCGGATCAAGCCGGGCTGCGTCGCGTACTGGTTCGGCGCGCGCGGGTCGAGGAAGTCCACGTCACCCTGGAAGTCGGCGTTCGAGTCGGAGTTGGTATTGCCCTCCGCGTCGTTCCAGTTGTACGAGGTCAGCATCTGCCAGTTGTTCGCGAACCGCTTGCGGAACACGAACTCGAGGCCCTGGAAGTTGCGCTCGCCGCCGGCCAGCGTGCCGATGACGAAGTTTGAGCCCGGGTTCTGGGTGTAGCCGAAGTAGTCATAGCCCAGGAACAGCGAGTCCGGGTGGTTGACCGGGCCGGGGTAGCCGTTCGGATCCGCGTAGAGCTCGAGGTCGTAGTCCTCGAGAATGTCGCGGCTCTTGCGGTTGAAGTAGAGCGCGTCGAAGCTCATGTTGTGGCCGAGGTCCACCGCGTACCCGAACTGCATGTCGTCGGTGTAGGGCGTCTGCGTGGTCGGCGAGAAGAACGCGTCCTGCACCGCCGGACCGCCGCGGGTCCGGTAGGTGACGAACTTGTTGAGCGCCGACACGAAGACCTGTTCTTCGAGGATCGAGCCGGTGAGCGTGCCCGCGAAGTTGGTCATGTTGTTGCGGACGGGGTCGTAGTAGCGGCCCCAGAACGCCGAGGCCTTGTGCTTGCCGTCACCGAAGATGTCGTACGCCGCGCTCAGGCGGGGGGCGAATTCCCAGGGGAAGGTGTAAATGTTGTCGCCGGTGGTGGCGAAGTGCTCCCACCGCTCGGTGCGCAGCCCGAGGTTCAGCGTCAGGCGGTTGAAGGTCATTTCGTCCTGCACGAAGAAGCTCAGGCCCTTCGAGTAGGTTTCCTGCGGGCCGGTCGCGGCCTGGAAGTCGCGGTCGTAGTTGACGCCGCCCGCCGAGTTGGCGGTGTTGAACACCATGCCGGTGCCGGCTTCAGCCTGCGAGATCACGCCGTCGCGGTTGGCGTCGTAGGCGGCGTAGAAGGCCGCACGGTCGCTGCTGGCGTCGATGGTGCGGATCAGGCCGTTGAAGTCACTGGTGTTGGTGACATCGAACTGCAGGCCCGTCCAGCTGCCGCCCGCGACCTGCGCAGCGGTGATCCCGGCGCCGCGGTACTTGTCGGCCAGGGTCGTGAAGCCCTGCTGACCCACGTACAGCGTGTCGCGGAAGTTGTCGGACCGGCTCCACTCGCCGCCGCCCTTGAACGTGTGGTTCTTCCACACGTGCTGGAGCGAGCCGCGGATGGCCTGGTTATCGCGCTCGTCGATCAGGTCGCGGCCGAAGCCGCCCACCTGCTCGTCGGTCAGCACGCGCGCATCGGTTCGCTGGAACAGCACGTCGTTGCGCGACGAGCGGATGGCCGACAGGTCGGTCACCTCGCCGTTGTGCTTGTTGGCGCCGAGCTCGAGCAGCGTGCCGCCCCAGACGCGGGTGTAGGTGGCGCCGTAGCGCGCGCCGCCCTGTTCACGGGCACGGTCGCGGGCGTTGGTGATGTCGCGCTGGCGACGGCCGTTGATCTTCGTCGGGTCGCTCATGTAGCTGGCGCTGAACAGGTCCGACGTGGTCGCCGCCCAGCTGCCCTTGGCGAAGCCCTGGTGCTGGGTGTTGTCCACCGAGCGCATGAACGTGTTGGTGTCCAGCGTCGACACGTCGTCCTTGCGGTTGGTGTAGCGGTAGCTGCCGAAGAACCACGCCTTGTCCTTGAACGCCGGGCCGCCGAACGTGAAGGCGCTGTCCTTGGTCGAGAACTCCTCGGCCGCGCCGTTCTTGTTTTCCGCGACCAGGTTGCTGTTCTGGAAGAAGTAGTTGGCCGAGCCGTGGAAGGTGTTGCTGCCCGACTTGGTGATCACGTTGGAGATCAGCCCGGGCGCGCCGACGAATTCCGCCGGGATGGCGCCGGTGATGACGTGCTGCTCCTGGATGATCTCGGTGTTCAGGTTGGCGCCGAAGGTGCCACTGACCGGATCGGTGACGTTGATGCCGTCGAAGTAGTAGACGTTGTCGGCCGAGATGCCGACGTTGCCGCCGATGTCGCTGTAGTTGAGGCCCGACCGCGCCGCGGGGTTGCCGCCAGAGGCCTGGTCGTCAGGCAGCACGCCCGGCACCAGCTGCAGGTAGCTCTGGTAGCTGCGGCCGGTCGGCAGCGACTCGGTCAGCTCCAGCGTGATGTCCTGGCCGGTGGTGGCGCTGCGGACGTCCACCAGGGGCGTCGCCGCCGTCACCTGCACCGCTTCGGTGAGGCCGGCAATCGACATGGTGACGGTGAGCGAGGCGGTCTGGCCCGAACGGACCAGGATCTTCTCGCGGGTCAGGTCCTTGAAGCCCTGGAGGACCACCGTGACCGTGTACTGCGCCGATGGCGCCAGCGCTTCGAGCTTGGCCACGCCCTGGCCGTCGGTGACGACCGTGCGCTTGGTGATGGTGTCAGCCGCGGCAGCGGTGACGGTGACGCCCGGTAACCGGCCGCCGTCAGCATCCGCCACCACGATCTCGATGGTGCCGGTATTGGTGACCTGGGCGGAGGCGACGCCGGTAAAGACGAGCCAGAGGGCCATGAAAATGGCGCTCGTGCGGATACGCATAAGAGACTTTCTCCTTTGAAGAAACGACAAACAACAGAGTCGAACAGTTGTTCAGTAAAGGAAAAGCCGTGCCACCCGCCACGGGACGAATAGCGCGCTGATCGCTACGAAATACGGGAGGGACTACTTTCGAGCAGGGACGAAAACGCCAATATTTGGTGAGAGTCGCTCAAAGTATTGGATCGACTGGTACCAGTGCTGGGACCAATGACATCTCAATCATGGACGAGCGTTCTTCTTGTCCTTGATCGCCTGCTCGAGTTGCGGGTTCACCTTGAAGCCGGCCTTCTTGGCGGCCCTCAAAGCCTCTTCGGCCTCCACGAGACGTCCCGTTTCGAGATACACCACAGCGAGGTTACTGTGTGCTTCGCCAGACCGGCGGTCGGCCTCGATTGCGGCCTTGTATTCGCGTTCGGCGTCGGCGATCTTGCCCGAGCGAAAGTACGCGCTGCCGAGAGACAACGACACCCACGCCGGCACGGCCGCTTCGATGGTGACACTATTGCCCCGAGCGATTATGTCTTGGAGTTGGCGCCTTTGTTCCTGCAGCTGCCGGAGTTGGTCTTGCGCCTGAGTGGTCTGCGGACCGGACTGCACTTGCCGGACCATTTCGTCGAGCTCAACGATGCGATTACTGCGATAGCGTTGAGCCTCTTGCTGGTTCGAGAACTGGCGGCCAACCTGCGCCCGATACAGATCGCGGCATCGCGACAGGGCCGAGATGGCTGAGACATACTGCTTGAGCGCGATGTGCGCGCGACCCAAGCCGTAGAAGGGCATCTCAAACTCGGGGTCGATCGCGACCGCCTCCTGGAAGTGCTTGACGGCCTGCTCGAATGACTCGCTGCGCATCTGTTCCCAGCCGAGGCGGTTCTGCGCGCGCGACCTCTCGCGATCCCCGGGCGACACGGACTGGGCCGACAACGTCGGGGCGAGGCTCAGGAACGCAAGGGCGAGGGCGATTAGGCTGCGCATGGGCGACTCCAAGAGAAAACCCCGCGAGCCCTTGTGGGCCCGCGGGGCTGACGATAGCCGAACTCCGCCCGGCTCGTCGAGGAGCCGGGCGGTGAGAGCGTTTAGAACAGGAACTTCACGCCCACGCGTGCCTGAATGGGCAACTGGAAGCCATTGTCCATCAGGAAGCGCGGATCCTTTGCCACACCTTGCGAGGTGATCAAGGAGGCCAGCGTCTGACGGCCGCCGTAGAACGCGTCCTCATCAGGAATCACGCCACCGCTGTACTGATAGGTCGAATACTTCCCGACCGCCGTGTCCTGGTTGAGCAAGTTCAGCACATTGAGGCTCAATTGCACTTCGCGTCCACCGACCTTGAACCCGTGCTGTACGAGCAAGTCGGTTTGCGAGTAAATCGGCGTGCGGCCGTCGCTCCCTCGTCCCAGGTACTGCACGGGCAGTGTGTTAGGAGGGTAAATGCCGATTTCGCGCGTCACCGGCAAGCCACTGGCCACGTACTGGTTCAGCCCGACGCTCGTGCCGAAGCCGAACTGGTAAATGAACTGTGTCTTGAACTGATGCGGGCGATCGGTGGGCAGCGGACCCAGGACGGCCTTGCCGCCATCAGCGAACATCATCAACGGATAGTCATAGAGTCGACCTACGTTGGGGCTGGTGCGGCCGTTCTCGTCAGACTGCGAGAGGCCAGAGTAGTTGCCATACAACCGGCTCCAGAGGTAGCTCGTCCGAAGGTACCAGTGGTCGGCCATCCGCTTGTCGAACGCCACTTCGACGCTGTCGTAGTCGCGAACCGGCTTCGGGAGCGCAACGCCTGGATGAGCCAGCGCCGCCAGGCCCTCGCCCGGATTGGCGATGATGTAGATCTCGTTGGACTGGGCGTCGAGGGAGCCGGTGTCCTCAATGCCGCGGTCCACCTGCTTGTGAACGTAGCGGACGCCGAGGGCCATGACGTCGTTAAACTGGTGATCGAGGCCGAAGGTCGCTTCCTGTTGTTTCATCGGCTTCAGGTCCGGGTCGATCGCGTCGGAGCCGAACGACGGGTGACGGAAGTCCACCGGGCCACGGAGCAGTCGTCCTGGGCAAGCGGGCGGGCAGTTGGCGCTCGCCGTCAGGTTCGTATAGTCGAAAGTGTCGAGCGTGTAGTAGTACTCGAGCCACTTGTCGCCGCCGAACGAGCCGCGAGGCAGCTCGAGCTTGAAGATGTCATAGAAGACACCCCACGAACCGGAGACCTTCCACTTGCCGTCGCCCTTGACGTCATAGGCGAAGCCAGCGCGCGGCGCCAACTTCGTGGCGAAGCCGAACTCGACGCCGAATTCTGGAATATCAGCGCCGGTCGTGTAAGTGGGCACCTTCTCCTGTTCGGTGCGCACGCCGAGGTTCACGGTCAGCTTGTTGTTGATGGTCCACGCGTCCTGGATGAAGAGCCCCAGCACGTTCATGTGGATGTCGCCCTCGGTGATGAACCCCTGTTTCGGGTTCACGCCGTTGCTACGCACCTGATAGTAGCCGTAGGTGCCACGCGTTGTCGGGTCGTTCGACACCAGCTGTGTACCCCAGCGGAGCCGCACGAGGTTGTTCGCTTCGCCGCTCAGCACGTTGTTGCCAAGGCGGTCGTACTGAACACCGAACTTCACTTGGTGGGCACCACCCAGGTTGCCGTACACGGTGCCGTCAGCCTGGAAGTACAGGCGCGTCTGCTGATCGCGCGTAATCTTGGTGTTGGACGGGATGTTCTGGTAGCCGGTCGATTGCCGCAGGCTGGCCGGTACCTCTGGGAACGCGAGGTTGTTGCCGGTGGAGAAGATGATGCGTGCAATCTCCGGGACGTTCTCGTCAGACACATCAGAGAAGCGATAACCGCCCTTGATGCCGAAGAATACCTTGGGCGACACGACCCAGTCCAAGTTTCCCGACACGGAGTAGTTCGGGAAGGTGGTGCTCTTGGAATAGTTGGTGCCGGCCGCATCGGTGCCCGCCAACAACGGGAGAAGCCCGTCTTCCTTCCGCCAGCTGTTGTTGTAGGCCACGCGCCCGCGCATGTTATCGCTCAGCTGCGTCGTGAGGTTGCCGGTGACGTTGTGCGTGGTGATCTTCTGGTCCTCGTTGAACGCGCTCGCCGACGGGTTGACTGCCGTCGACGTGCTCACGATTCGGTCGGTGCTGGTGATGGCCGGCTGGTAGGCGCCGAAGAACCAGGCCCGGTTCTTCGCCACTGGACCGCCCACGGCGAACCCCGGCTCGATTCGAGTCTCATCGTCCTTCGGATAGCTGACATACTCCGCCGCGGTTGCGGGAGTAGTGAGGCTGGATCGCAGTGTCGGACGCCGTGCTCCCGCCAGGGAACTGCCCTGGAACTGGAAGCCAGCCGTGCCGGTGAAGTTGTTCGTTCCGCTCTTCGTGATCACGTTGATGACGCCGCCCGTCGCGCCGCCAAACTCTGCGGTGTATCCACTGGACTTTACCTGCACTTCTTCCACGAAGTCGGCGATCAGGTTCGTCCCCGAAGTGCCGTCCTGAATGTCAGTGGTCTCGATGCCGTCGATGATGTAGCGGTTCTCACCGGCGCTGGCGCCGTCGATCGAGAGACCGCCGAGCTTCGACTCGTTGTTGGCGCCGGGCGCCTGGGTGACCAGCGTCGTGAAGTCGCGGCCCTGAGGCAGCAACTCGAGCTGCTCGGCGCGGATGTTGGTCTGGCGCGCGCTCTGGCGCACGTCCACCAACGGGGTTTCCGCGGTGACGGTGACCGACTCGGCGACGCCGGCGAGCGGCAGCGCGAAGTCAACCTTCTTGATCTGGCCCAGGCCCACGCGGACCTCGAACACTTCCTTGGCCACGAAGCCCTGGAGGTTCGCGCTCACGCGGTAGTTGCCGGGAGCGAGGGACGGGAAGCGGTAGACGCCAACTGAGTCGGTCACCGTCGAAGTGACGCGACCATTGTTATCAGCTTCGACGGTGGCACCCGGCAGCACGGCGCCGGAAGCGTCTTTGACGACGCCTTCGATCGAGCCACGCTGTTCCTGCGCCCATGCGGGAGCAGCCAACGCACCGATCAGTAACAGTATTGCGAAAGGTCTTGCGAACATTACCTTTCCTCCTTTGGAAAGCAACAACAACGAGGGAAAAACCAACCCGGGCCGGCAGGGTCACCGCCGCTCCGATTCCCGGAATTCGGGAACAATGGAATGGTAGTCCAGTCAAGGGGCCAAATGTGGGACGAATCGACGAATTCGTGTGATTAAGTGCAGGGTTTCAGGGGTCGGACACACTCGGAATTCGCTGTTTTTGCGCGTAATTGCTGGGTTTTTTTGAACGTTCGTTTGATATCATTTCCTCTGCAAATGCCCTCCCCATCCCAGTCAGCCACGCAGGTCGTGATTCTGGGCGCCGCCCGCACCCCAATCGGCAAGTTTGGTGGCGCCTTCAAGAACGTGCACGCGGCGGAGCTCGGCGCCGTGGCGGCGAGGGCGGCGTTGGCGCGCGCCGGAGTGACCGCCGACGACATTCACGAAGTGCTAATGGGGCACGGCCGCCCCGCCGGTGTCGGCCCCAACGCGGCTCGCCAGGTCGGGCACCGCGCCGGTGTGCCGCACACGGCGCCGGCCTACACCATCAACAAGGCGTGCGCGGGCGGCATGCAGGCGGTGGCGTCGGGCGCGCAGAGCATCCTGCTGGGCGAATCGGACGTCGCCCTCGCTGACGGCATCGAGAACACGAGCCCCGAGCCATTCCCGATCGACGCGGCCGACGTGCCGCGGGTCACGCGACACGTCATGGTTCAACCCGTCGATGGGCATTGACTGAGCCACTAATGAAAGACCTACCGAATGGCCGTGAGTGCCGCTTCAACCGACCTCTCTGCGGCTGGAGACAGGCGTCCTCTCCAGATGGACCGAACGACTCCCGAAGGGTCCACCAGAAGTAAAGTCGGCGTTGCGGCCAACTCCAGATCACGGGGCGTAACATTCTCGTAGCGAAGCGCCTTTAGTCCGTTTGCTTCGCAATATGCCTTTAGTTCCGCCGGCCCTGCCCGTCCGACCACGACGAGCGGGACAGAGGCGTAGGTGCTGCGCAACCGACTATAGAATGGCATGCTCTCCGTGCAGAAGCGGCACTGAGGCGATAGGGCTGCTACCATTGTCCACTGGCGCTCCGCCAATCTCGGCTCTACCTGCGAACCGACATCGACGGTCTTCCTGAAACGTTGCAGGAGCGGCGGACCCATTACGCCAATTGCAATGAGCAGCATGACCACAGTGCCGATGAGTAGAATCCTATCCAGCCATCTCATAGTTGATTCCCCTCTTAGAAGCCCAGTAAGAACGGCGGCACTGCCCGCGGTAACTGCAGGACGTCTCCACGCCTAGTGGGCCAACAAGTGTCGCAGATGGCCTTGCGACACTCCCACCATTGCGAAATATCCTGCAGCCACCGAGGTATTCCTTCACGCCCGCATTCAAACGCGGGTAGTCACGAGAGTTCGTTCGAGAGGCAATGCCTCCGCAGCTACGGTATGCAAGCCCCGGCGTAGCAAACCCAGCCACCAGTGCATTCAGGCCAACAGCCGAAACCGCCGTTGCCGCATGGATCATTCGACTCGGTGTAGAAATCCGATGTTGAACCCCACATCAGAGTGAAATGCCACTGGCAGTCAATGAACCCCTCGCCGACTTGCTCCGTTAGCGAACTGTCTGAGTAGTAAGCCAGCACCGTCGAGTACTCGCGACTGGCCTGTAGGTTGGCCACTGAAGCGACAGCGACGGCCGTGGACACTAGAAACATTAACGCAATGAACTTAGTTTTCATCAATCCCTCGTCTCCGACGTGACTGGTTGAGTTGCAGCGATCGAGAAACCAAGCAGCCGATTTCGGCTGGCCACCTATTCCTGACCGCTATTGAGATAGACGGCCATCAAGACAAGAACTCTCAACCGGTCTATTCGAACGTTCGTTTGATATCATCTCCTCTGCAAATGCCCCCCACCTCCCAGCCAGCCCCGCAGGTCGTGATTCTGGGCGCCGCCCGCCCCCCAATCGGCAAGTTCGGTGGCGCCTTCAAGGACGTGCACGCGGCTGAACTCGGCGCGTTCTACATTTGGAAGAAGAAAATACGCGCAGCTAGGCGTCGCTGAGCTGCGGTAGCTACGATCGCTCGAGGATGAGAATGCGCGCCTGAAGCGGCTCGTCGCGGACCTGTCGCTCGACAAACACATCCTCACCGAGGCCCTGCGAAAAACAGTCTGAGGCCCCACAGCGCCGCGAGCTGGCCGCTGTATCGGCTCGACGGCCTGCAGCTGCGGATGCGGGTCCGTCGACGGAAACACGTCGCTTTGCACCGCTGCGCGGACCTGCACCCGTGCCGGCTGGTCCGACCGAGCGCTGGAGCATGGATTTCGTTTACGATGCGTTGGCCGATGAACGGCCGTTTCGGGTGTTGAAGGTCGTCGATCTAGTGAAGTCGCCAGAGTCCGATCTTGGAGGCGGCGTCCAGCATGTCAGGGGGCACGGTGAGCGTGGCCCTCGATCGGGCCATCGCCGGGGACTCGGTGCCATGCTCGATCACCGTCGATCACGGCACCGAATTCATGTCGCGCGCGCTCGATGATTGGCCTTCGCGCGCGGTGTGCAGCTGGATTTCATTCGAACAGGGAAACCCGTGGAAAATACCCTCATCGAATCATTCGACAGACGGCTGCGTGACGAGTGCTTGAACGTGCACCAATTCACGTCCATCGAGGATGCCAAGGAGAAGATCGAAGCCTGGCGGGTCGACTACAATGAGCGCCGCCCGCACGGCTCGCTTAGCCATCTGACACCGGACGAGTACGCACGGCAACGCCGGAGTTCACTGACCGCTGAAGGCTCTTTTCTCTAGCGTCGGGTGTCTCGTTTCGGGACCAACGTCACTGACCGGAGCAGTCTGCCTTCGGTGGTTCACTGACCGGGCAAGCTTACGTATGGACCGCCGGACACCGCCGCGCGCTGCTCGACATCCTATAAACCCAGTAGCCCCAGGACTTCCTGTTCGCGTTCTTGCTCTAGCAATCCAAGCCAGGATCCGAGAACCGTGCGGCTCGAATTGGCAACAATCACCAATGGAGTCGTTGAGTTTCGG
This sequence comes from Vicinamibacterales bacterium, assembly GCA_041659285.1. NCBI lineage: Bacteria > Pseudomonadati > Acidobacteriota > Vicinamibacteria > Vicinamibacterales > Vicinamibacterales bacterium. Next base: position 285,818 of record JBAZYO010000003.1, read on the forward strand.
AAATAGCCTGGCTCAATTCGCACTATCTGCGCAGGCTTCAGTCCTTGCTTGTCTAAATAAGTAACCAGAACCGCCTCCGGCTCCTCACTCACGACCACTAGCTTTAAACCGGGCGCTTGGTGTCTCGCCAGCCTTCGATAGAAGGCCATGCTGTCTGTGCAATATCCGCAGCTGCTTCGCACGTGGACGAGAACCACTCGCTCCGCGTCGAATATCGAGGGTGGCAGGCCTTCGGGTAGCCGTTCGGATGGCTCGTAGACAACTGGCGGCTCGGGCAGAGGAGAGGGCTCTGTGACCAATCGATGAATCAAGAACACAGAAGCCACCACTGCGGCGAAAGCCATCGTCACGTTTGCGGTCAGCTCAGTCGCCGAGCGAAGGGCTCGGCGACCAAGGAACGGCGACAATCTCGCGAGCCCCATTCTGCCTATCTCAGGCTGCACCCGACGGTTTGAGATTGGTACCAATCCTCGCCGGAACAGCCGCATAAGCTTCCCCCAAACTTTTCCGATTGGTATTGGGACGTCTCGCTGCCCCAACTGTTTACTAACTGACCGTTGCAGTTGTACTGTCGGATGCCTACCACGTTGGAACAACTCGAGTCCTCGAAGTAATTGACGTCCATGATGTAGCAGAGATTTCGCCGTGCCTCCACGGACCTTTCGGACACAGCTACGAAGACAGCGGTCGCTATCAACATCGCACCTAGCAAGCGGGTTAAGCGCCTCATTTCATCCTCCTTCAGTCGGGTGTCTGCCGGTTACCGTAGGCGGCAATATTCCTCTCGAAGCTGTATCCGGTCAATCTGGCGACGGGGGCGTTTCTTGCTGTTTAGGGGCAGTAGTTGCGGAATTCTCAGTAAGCGTTCGACAAACCACGTGCTTGACAGGCGATCGCCCCGCGACTTGACGGACGATCGGTAACTGCGGGCCGAACCCGGCGTTATGCGGCCGCGGGGCGGTCGGTTGTGGCGGCCCAGCCTTTGGGGGTGAGTTCGCCTGAGGGGCTCCGGGGTTTTCAGACCAAATCGAGGGTGAGTCTGCGGCACAATCGGCCCTGGGGGGCCAGGAGGACGTGCCGTGAAGAAGAAGCGTTTTTCGGTTGAGCAAATCACCGCGGTGCTAAGGCAAGCGGACCAGGGCGTCCCGGTCGGCGACCTGTGCCGCAAACTCGGGGTCTCGGAGCAGAGCTTCTACCGCTGGAAGAAGGTCTACGGCAGTCTGCAGCCGAGTGAGGCCCGCGAGTTGAAGCAGTTGCGCGACGAGGTCACGAAGCTGAAGCGCCTGGTCGCGGATCTCTCCCTGGACAAAGTCATGCTCCAGGACGTGATCCAAAAAAAGTTCTGAAACCCGTCAAGCAGCGCGAAGTGGCGAAATACTTGATGGGACACTACGACGTCAGTGCACGCCGCGCGTGCCGCGTGATCCGCGCGACGCGATCGTCGACGTACTACACGACGCGGCGCGACCCGCTCACGGCCTTGCGGCAGCGGATGCGCGAGCTGGCCCAGACGCGGGTGCGGTTCGGCTACCGACGCCTGCGGATCCTGCTCCAACGAGAAGGCTGGGCGGTCGGCAAAGAGCGCTTTTATCGGGTGTACACCGAGGAAGGTCTGGCGCTGCGGCGGAAGCGACCGTGGCGGCACGCCACGGCGGTGCATCGCGAGCAGCGGCGCCCGGCGACCGCCAGGAACGACATTTGGAGCATGGACTTCGTCGCCGACGAGCTCACGGATGGACGGCGCTTCCGCACGTTGACGGTGCTGGATCTCTTCACCCGCCAGTGCCTCGACATCGCCGTCGGACGCGGGCTCACCGGACAGGATGTGGTGGCCGCGCTCGAGCGGCTCCGCTTCGATCGGGGCTTGCCCCAGCGGATCTACTGCGACAACGGCAGCGAGTTCGTCGGGGCCGCCATGGATCTGTGGGCGTATACGAACAAGGTCATGCTGGACTTCAGTCGCCGCGGCAAGCCGACCGACAACGCCGCGATCGAGTCCTTCAATGGCCGCTTTCGCGATGAGTGCCTGAACGTGCACTGGTTCGAATCCCTGGAGGATGCATCGACGAAGATCGAGGCCTGGCGGAAAGACTACAATGCGAATCATCCTCACCGAGCTCTCAAGGGCCTCAGCCCCAGTGAATACGCTCGGAAAGCGATGGAACCCTCTGCAGAGTCACTCTAGGATTGGTCCGAAAAAGCCGGTCCCCTCAACAGGGGGCCATTCTCCAGTAACGATTGGTCCGAAGAAACCCGGCAGGTCACGCCGATGCGTGCGTGCGGATGTGTGGCCACGCGGAGCAGGACAGTCGAAGGGCGGGACGTGGACGAGTTTGCAGCTCTGGACCAATGAATAGAGGCGCGCGGCGCGCCGGGCGCCCTCCAGGCTGCCGGCCAAGAGCCAGTTCTTGCGGCCGACCGCGACGACGCGCAGTTGGTTTTCGGCGCGGTTGTTGTCGATGGCCAGGCGGCCGTCCTCGACATAGCGCTGCAGCGCCGCCCCCTGATTGGTGAGATAGCGGATGGCGTCGCCCAGCGGGGATTTCGGAAGCACCGTGCGCGCGAGTTCCTGACGCACCGTGTCGACCGGGCGAGCAGCGGGACCGCCTGGCCGCGGCGGAGCGCACGCCTGGCGTCCGCGTCGCGGTCGGTGCCCGCGCGTTCGACCTGATAGACGTCCACGGTCGTACCCCGTGCCGCCGGGCAAAGATCGCTCCCGATTCGTCGCTCGCGCGCCACTGCGCGACGAGTCTCGCCATCCGTGCCGCTGTCGATCGCTGCGCCATGTCCCACCCTCCAGAGCGGAGGATCGGTCGAACCTCAGGTCGGCTTCAAGACGGGGTTCGTCGAACGCTTACAATTATCCAGCGAGCGCGTGATAGACGGCGTTTCCCCGAATCGCGGTCTGTAATGTCTACAAAGATGCTTTGCGTCTCTGTATCCAACCGCGGCCGCGACCTCCTTTACACTCAGTTGGCTTCTGATGAGCAGGCGCCTGGCTGCCCTCGTGCGGAGGGCGTGCAGCCTTCGCCCAAAACCCATTCCGTCGAAAGCCATCAGAGTTCGCGATAAGTGGTATGGAGACAGGCCGAATCGCTTCGCTATGACGGTGAGTGACAGGCCAGGATCAGAGAAGCGTGATTCAATTTCGAGCAACACTGCAGAGACCTTTTGCATCTGCATATTCCATATATCCCTAATCGGCCCGGCTTCGCCGTTCGTCAAATCGAATGGTCAACTAGAGTTGGTGGTCACTCGAATAGACGGCCAACCGCCTGGTTTTTCTCATTCTGCGCACATTCCATTCGGATCTTCATCCGCGCCACAGCCGATTCCACGGCACCCTGTGGTGGAGGCTTCAATTGTCGGCTGGTCTAATGACAAGTGGCGACCAAGAGGCGGCTCTCACCCAACGGTCTGTGTCTTGAACAATCGTTTGATATCATAAGGAATCGATGACCTCACCGCCGGAACCGGCTGGGGAAGTATTTATTCTTGGGGCCGCCCGAACACCCATCGGGCGATACGGCGGGGCCTTCCGGGATGTCCACGCGGCGGAGCTCGGCGCCGTGGCCTCGCGCGTTGCGATCGCGCGCGCGGGCATTCAGGCTGACGATGTCCAGGAAGTCCTAATGGGGCACGGCCGCCCCGCGGGTGTCGGCCCCAACGCGGCTCGCCAGGTCGGGCACCGCACCGGTGTGCCGCACACGGCGCCGGCCTACACCATCAACAAGGCGTGCGCGGGCGGCATGCAGGCGGTGGCGTCGGGCGCGCAGAGCATCCTGCTCGGCGAATCGGAGGTGGTCCTGGCCGGCGGCATCGAGAACATGAGCCGCACGCCGTACCTGATCGACGCGGCGGACGCGCGCTGGGGCCACAAGATGGGCAACTTCCAGTTCGTCGACGCCATGTATCGCGACGGCTTCCAGGATCCGCTGTCGGGCCTCATCATGGGCGAGACCGCGGAAGTGCTGGCGCGCCAATACGGCATCACGCGCCAGGAGTCGGACGCATTTGCGCTGGAGAGCCAGCGCAAGGCGGAAGCGGCGCAAAGGGCCGGTCACTTCACGCGCGAGATCGCGCCGGTAACTGTGCCTTCGGCCAAGGGTCCGGCTGAAGCCGGACTCCACATCGATACCGACGAGCATCCCCGGCACGGCTCGACCATCGAGGCGTTACGCAAGTTACCGCTGACGTTTCCGACGGTGGAAGGCCACGACGGCATCATCACCGCGGGAACGGCGTCGGGCATCACCGACGGCGCCGCCGCGCTCGTACTGTCGTCGGCCGCCTTCGCGGAGTCGCGCGGCCTCACCCCGCTCGCGCGCATTGTCGGGTGGGCGAGTGCCGGCGTGGATCCGCGCATCATGGGCATTGGCCCGGTGCCGGCGATTGCGAAGCTGCGACAGCGCACCGGCCTCGGCATCGATGATTTCGATCTCGTTGAGATCAACGAGGCGTTCGCCGCGCAGGTCCTGGCGGTGCTGAAAGACGTGCCGATTCCGGCGGAGAAGCTGAACGTGAACGGCGGCGCGATTGCACTCGGCCATCCCATCGGCTGCACCGGCGCCCGGATCATCGTCACCCTGCTCCACGAGCTGATGCGCCGGGGACAGAAACGCGGCCTCGCCACGCTGTGCGTCAGCGGTGGTATGGGCATGGCGATCGCGATCGAGATTGCGTGACGAGAATGCCACAGAGACACCGAGACACAGAGAAGACAACGTTTTTCAAAATGCATTTAGAAAAGAGATTTCTCTGTGCCGCGGTGTCTCTGTGGCCGTCTAATGGAGTCATCTCGTGAGAATTGCAGTCATCCCCGGCGACGGCATCGGCAGGGACGTCACCGCCGAAGCGGTGAAGGTGTTGCAGGCCACCGGCCACGCGTTCGGGCGGCGGTTCGATCTCGTGCACCTGCCGTGGAGCGCGGATCACTACCTGAAGACGGGCGAGACGCTGCCGGCCAACGGCTACCAGATGCTCCGCGACGACTTTCAGGCGATCTTGGTCGGCGCGCTCGGTGATCCGCGCGTGCCCAACAACCAGCACGCGCGCGACATCCTGCTCGGCACCCGGTTCGAGCTCGACCTCTACGTGAACTACCGCCCGGTGCGGCTGCTCGACGATCGCCTCTGCCCGCTGAAGGATCGCGGGCGCAAGGACATCAACTTCGTCGTCTTCCGCGAGAACACCGAAGGCGTCTACGTCAGCATCGGCGGACGCTTCAAGGCCGGCACGCCGGATGAAGTGGCGATCCAGGAAGAGATCAACACCTACAAGGGCGTGCACCGCATCATCCGCCACGCGTTCGAGTACGCGAAGGCGAACGGCCTCACCAAGGTGTGCATGGCCGACAAGAGCAACGCCATGCAGCAGGGCCACGCCTTGTGGCAGCGGGTGTTCAAGGAAGTGGCGGCGGAATATCCGGGCATCACCGCCACGCACCAGTACATCGACGCGCTGGCGATGTTCCTCGTCAAGGATCCCGGCCAGTACCAGGTGATCGTCACCAACAACCTGTTCGGCGACATCGTCACTGACATCGGCGGCGCGTTGCAGGGCGGGCTCGGGATGGCGGCGTCGGGCAACATCCACCCCGGCAAGACCTCGTTGTTCGAGCCGGTGCACGGGTCCGCGCCCCCGCTGGCCGGGAAGAACGTGGCCAACCCGGTGGGCGCCATCCTGTCGTCGGCGCTCATGCTCGAGACGTTGGGAGCGGCGGAGGAAGCGAAGGCCATCGAACGCGCCGTGGAAGCGGCGATCGCGCAGAACCAAACCACCTCAGACATCGGCGGCCCGCTCGGCACGCGCGAAGTCGGCGACTGGATCGCCGCGAGAATTGCCAAGTGAGAGAGCAACCGCCAATTCCCAGGAGGGCGGCACTTTAGTGCCGCCGATAAATATGGCCAAACCAGTTTTCATCATCGGCGGCGCCCGCACGCCCATGACGCAGCATGTCGGCGCGCTCAAAGATCTGTCGGCCATCGAACTCGGCGCCATCGCGTCGAAGGGCGCGTTCGAACGCACCGGGACCAGGCCGGAGTGGGTTGACCACGTCGTCTTCGGCAACGTCCAGCAGAGCAGCGTGGACGCGCACTACGGCGCCCGCCACGTCGGCCTGAAGGCAGGCGTGCCCATCGAGGTGCCGGCACTGACCGTGAACCGCCTGTGCGGCTCCGGCATCCAGGCGGTGTTGAGCGGCGCCCAGTGCATTCAACTGGATGAGGCCGGCATCGTGCTGGCCGGCGGCATGGAGAGCATGAGCCAGGTGCCGCACGTCATCCGCGGCGCGCGCTCGGGCTTCAAGCTCGGTCAGGGCAAGCTCGAAGACTGGCTGTGGGAAGGCCTGAGCGATCCGTACGCCGGCTGCTCGATGGCGGTCACCGCCGAGAACTGCGCCGCCAAGTACGGCATCACCCGCGAAGACTCCGACGCCTACGCCCTGCGCAGCCAGCAGCTCGCGCACAAGGCGTGGTCCTCGGGGATCATGAAGGACGAAGTGGTGCCGGTCGAGATCAAGACCCGCAAGGGCGTGACCCTGGTCGAACAGGATGACCACATGCGTCCCGAGACGACCATCGAGATCCTGGCGAAGCTGCCGGCGGCGTTCAAGAAAGACGGCGTCGTCACCGCCGGTAACGCCAGCGGCATCGTCGATGGCGCGGCGGCGCTGGTGATCGCCGGCGAAGACGCGGTCAAGGCGCGCGGCCTGACGCCGCTCGGCCGCATCGTGTCGTGGGCCACCGTCGGCGTCGAACCGACCATGATGGGCATGGGCCCGGCGCCCGCCATCCGCAAGGCGCTTGAGAAAGCGGGGCTCTCGCTCGGCGACCTGGATCTGATCGAAATCAACGAAGCCTTCGCGGCGCAGTACCTCGCGTGCGAGAAGGAGCTCGGCCTCGATCGCGACAAGGTGAACGTGAACGGCGGCGCCATTGCGATTGGCCACCCGCTCGGCGCCAGCGGCGCGCGCCTGCTGCTGACGCTGCTGCACGAGCTGCGCCGGCGCGGCAAGAAATACGGGGTGGCGTCGGCCTGCATTGGCGGCGGCCAGGGCATTGCGATGATCGTGGAGGCACTCTAATGGCCATCAAGACAGTGGGTGTGTTGGGTTGCGGGTTGATGGGCGCGGGCATCGCGCAGATCTCGGCGGCCGCCGGGTTCAAGACCTTCGTGCTCGAGGTCAACGACGACGTCCTCAAGAAGGGGCTCGGCCGCATCGACAAGTTCCTGACCGGCGGTATCGAAAAGGGCAAGGTGACGCCGGAGCAGAAGGCGACCGTGCTCGCCAACCTGACGGGGACGACCAAGTACGCGGACCTGAAGGATTGCGACCTCGTGATCGAGGCGATCATCGAGAACGTCGAAATCAAGAAGCAGGCCTACGCGCAGGTCGAGGCCGTGGTCGGCCGACACTGCCTGATCGCGTCGAACACCTCGTCGCTGTGCATCACCGAACTCGCCGCCGCCACCAAGCGGCCCGACCGGGTGGGCGGCCTGCACTTCTTCAATCCCGTGCCGCTGATGAAGCTGGTCGAGGTGATCCGCGCGCTGACCACCAGCCAGGAGACGCACGAGGCGCTGTCTGCGTTCGCGAAGGCCATCGGCAAGGAGCCGATCTCGGCGCCCGACCGCGGCGGCTTCATCGTTAACCGGCTGCTGGTGCCGTATCTGCTCGATGCGATCCGCTGTCTCGAAGACGGCATCGGCACCGTCGAAGACATCGATAACGGCATGAAGCTCGGCTGCGGCTATCCCATGGGCCCGTTCACGCTGCTCGACTTCGTCGGCCTCGACACGACGTATTACATCGCCAACATCATGTTCGAGGAGTTCCGCGAGACGCGATTCGCGCCGCCGCCGCTGCTGAAGCGGATGGTGATCGCCGGGCACCTCGGCAAGAAGTGCGGCAAGGGCTTCTACGATTATTCCGCGAAGTAAAGACATTAGCCATAGAGGACACAGAGGACTCAGAGACCGGTTGTCTCTCTGTTCTCTGTGGCTGACGTTTCCCCTCGGCGCTGAAACCGGCGCACTGGCGCGGCTGCGCCACGGATTCGATCTCGAGTCTACGCCTCTGAAGTCGCGAGACGAACTGCATGAGCGATAAGTAATTCGCTGGCCTACTTGGCCCCCACGCCCTTGAAGAACGCGTAGCAGAACACACCGTCCGGGGCCGCGGTGCGATAGAGGTCTCGAATCCCCGCGTCGAACCGCTCCGCTGAGATCAGTCCCGCGGCAATTGCTGCCTCACGAACGCCCTCGATCATGGCCGTGAACGTCTTGCGCGTGAAGCCGTCGATCAGGTCGGGACGGCTGCCGTCGACGTACACCGGCCGTGGCGTGACGCGAATGTTGTTCAAGCCCGCCGCGGTCAGCAGGGGATAGAGCTGCCGGCCGATCAGGCTGTTGCCGCCGGCCCGGGCCTGCAGCGTCACCAGGCAGTCGATTGCCTCGCGAGCGGCGGCGCTGTCGGGATGGAAATAAGCCGAGTCGTGATCGCCCTCTATCACTGTCATGGTACCGCCCGGCTTCAACAGCTTCTTCAGAGCCCGCAACGCCTCGACGGGTTGCGAAAGATGCTCGAGGACAAAGCAGACGAACACGTGATCGAACGACACCTCTGGATAGGGCAGCGCGAAGAGGTCGCCCTGCTGAAACTCGACGTTGGTGAGGCCGGCACCGTCAATCAGGCGGCGGGCCGCAGCCAGCGACTCCGCGGAGCGGTCGACCGAGATGAATTGCGCATCCGGGCTCCGCTGCGCCAGCGTGATCGTCTGCGCGCCGACGCCACATCCGGCTTCGAGGACGAGACTGCCGGCCGGATAGGACGTATCGCAATGCAGGAGATCCACCAGCGAGCCGGCCTGGTCGCGCAGCCGCTTGTTCTCGCGCTCGTGATACCCGTGAACGTAGGCTTGGTTCATCGCCCGCCTATGCGCGCAGGCTCTGCCAGCGCTCGCGCATTTCCGACGGCAGTTCGGCGAGATCGGCCGTGACGTCGCTGGCCAATTGCACTCTCTCCGGCTGCCGCAGCAGTTCCCGCACGTCCCACAGATCCTGTGGTCCACCCGCATAAAGCTTGAGCAGGACCAGGTCGCGAGCCAATACGACGGGTGGCCCGCCGGCGACCAGTTCCGCGCGTTCAACCGCACGCTGCTGCCAGGCCAGCTTTCCGAGAATCACGTCAACCGGCCGCTCGTCTGCCGTCTCGACCCGGACGACGCCGCCCAGCGGATCGTCCGCATCGCCGCGCCGGATGTCGATGCGAAGGCCATCGGACGACAGCGATTGCCAGAGGCCCGGCTCCAGGACCTGCCCGTCGGTGGTCAACAGATCGATATCGTAAGTGGATCGCGCCACACCCCGGGCGGCGAGCGCGGAAGCCCCGATCAGCGCATGGGCAATGCCGGAGTCGTTGAGCACGCCGCACACACGCTCGAACACGGTCATCGCAAGGGGTCAGCCGATCGGCTGTAGCTGGCGCGGTCGCGTGACCGCTGCGCCCGAAGCTGCGCCAGCGCCGTGGCGCGATCGAGCCCGCTGGTCCGCACATACACATCGAGGTCCGCATCACCCAGCGATAACGCCAGGGCAATCCGCGCCTGAAGCGGCAACTGCAGGACCGCGGCTGTCGTCTGCGCGCGCAGGTCGTCAGCGACCGATTTCATGGCCTCAGTATCGCACGGGCGCCCAGGCCATCGGCCGTCGCATTCGCGCTGAGGCCGATGGTCATGGGCCTCTGCGCGAGAGTCGCTGCAGAATCTGCTTCGCCTGCTCTTTGAACCGCCGGTCCTCGGGAATCCAGTCCGGGTCGGGTGGCGCATCGATCGCCGCCTGATACTCCTTGCGCGCCTCGTCTGTCCGCCCCATATCCGCCAGCGTGTCGGCCAGGAAGATGTGCGAGATGACACTCCGCGGGTTGTAGGTGAGTGCCTTCCGCAGGTGCTCCTCGGACTTCCGGTTGCTGCCGCCGAAGAGGCCCGGCACCTTGAAGTACCAGCGGCCAATGGCGCGGTCCGCTGACCCTTGCAGGAACGCCGGGTCGAGCTTCAGCGACTTCTCGAGTGCATTGCGGATCTGGCTGCGGTATTTGATCCCCTGCCGCAGGCCGAACGACTCGGCGAGCGCGCCCATGTTCGCCGCCAGCCAGAAGTGGCCTTCCGGCCGGTTGGCGTCGATCGCAATCGCCGCGCGCGCGGCCGCGATGCCGGCCTCGAGCGCGCCCTTGCGTTGCGGCTCGGGTAACCCGTTGGTCCCCAGCCAATAGCGTGCCTGCGCCAGCCGATACGCCGAGGTGAAATCCTGCGGATTCGCTGTCAGCCGAGCCGTCCAGATGTCGGTGGCCTTCCGGGCGCCGGCCTGGTTCTCCCGGTCCTTGTAGAGGGCGTCGGGATCGTCGGCGGGAATCTGGACGGCAGGTGCATCGAGTGCGGCACCTGACGCACCCGCGACTAGATACAATACGCAGATGCAGGATCTCATCCACCGCTTGCTGATCGAACTGGGCGAAGACCCCGATCGCGAAGGGTTGGCCAAGACGCCGCGGCGAGTGGACAAGGCGTTGAGGTTTCTCACGAGCGGGTATCAGGCTGACATCGATGACACGCTGAACGGCGCGTTGTTCAGCGTGGATTATAGCGAGATGGTGATCGTCCGCGACATCGACTTCTACAGCCTGTGCGAGCATCACCTGCTGCCGTTTTTCGGCAAGTGCCACGTCGCCTACATCCCGAACAAGCGGGTGATTGGCCTCAGCAAGATCCCGCGGCTGGTGGACATCTTCGCGCGGCGGCTCCAGCTGCAGGAGCGGATGACCAACCAGATCGCCGAGACCATCACCGAGAAGATCAAGCCGCTCGGCGTGGCGGTGGTGTGCGAGGGCACGCACCTGTGCATGTCGATGCGCGGCGTCGAGAAGCAGAACTCCTACACCATCACCAGCGCCATGCTGGGCGCGTTCCGCGATCAGTCACGGACACGGATGGAATTCCTGGAACTGCTGAAGCTCAGGAGTGGGAGCGTCTCGGTGACGGGGATGCCGATCCCGGACCATACGCACGATCACGACGAGTAGAAAGAGAAACCGGAGATCAGAAGATCAGAAGAAACGAATTGTTCTCCTGATCTCGTGATCTCCGGTTAGAACTCCTGGCCTGCTAGAAGCGCAGCGCCGCGTTGAAGCGGATGTTCCGCGGGGCGTAGACCTGCGCCGGGGATCCGAACTGCGGCACGGTGTTGATCGCGCCGGCCGGGTCGCCGTTCTGCCGCAGGTTGATGGTGCCGCTCAGCGTCCGCGCATCCCAGGGCGTGTTGGTGTTGGTGACGTTGTTGAAGTCCACCGACACCTCGAACGAGCGGTCGCCGAAGCGGGCGGTCTTGAAGACGCGCAGGTCGGCGGCCGTCCGGCGTTCGAGCCGGTAGGAGCCCAGCGGCTCGACGTTGAGGGTCGAGTTGCCGCCCACCGTCTGCGCCGTGGTGAACTGCCGCGTAATCGCCGCGCCGCTCTGCATGTTGAGGTTGCCGGCGACGCCGATCTCGTAGAACGGCAGCACGTAGGTGCCGGTCACCTTGAACTGGTGCGGCCGGTCGCCAATCTGACCGGTCACCGGTCCCTCGGCGTTGATCAACGCGTTGGGATTGACGTTGACGCTCACGCCCTTCACCCGGGTCTCCGAGTAGGTGTAGCCCATCAGCATCTGCCAGCGGTTCGACATCCGCTTGGTGGCGGTGATCTCGAGGCCGTTGTAGGTCTGGCGGAAGGCGCGGTCGTTGGTGAAGAACGTCTGGTTCACCGCGGTCGAGGTGCGGTTGTAGAACTGGAACGTCGAGTCGTCTGCCGTCCCGGCCCTGCCGTCACGCCCGGTGTCCGTGCGCGTCGTCAGGAACGTGTCGTACGGGTTGGCGGGGTTCGAGGTGGCCTGCGGGTCGCGCTCGCTACGGTGGGTGAGCACCGCGCTCAGGCGCAAGGCAGGGAAGAGCTCGTGGTCGATGCCGCCGGTGAACTCGTCAGTGTAGGGACGCCGGTAGTCGGGATCGACGGAGATCGTCGTCGTGTCCACCCGCGAAATCACGGGCGTGCCCACCTGCTCGCCGGGTTGGAAGTGGCGATCGCCATTGAGGTCGCTCCAGCTGTACTGCTCCTGGTAATTGGCGTTGGGGTTGACGCCGTCGAGGATGCCGCCGCCGGAGGCGATCACGTAGTAGTAGCGGCCGGCCGCGGCCTTGAGCGCGGTCTTGCCGGTGCCGGTGACGTCGAAGGCGGCACTGATGCGCGGACCCGCGGTGGTCCAGTTGACGACGTCCGGCTTCTCAGCGAATTCCCGCACCAGGTTGGGAAAGAACCGGCTGGCCGGGCTGCCCTGTTCCGGCAGGTAGCCGTTCAGCCGCTCCCAGCGCACGCCGCCGGTCACCGTCAGGCGCTTGTAGGCCATGCTGTCCTGCGCGTAGAGCGCCGTCACGTCCACGGCGGTCTTGGTATAGAACGGCGTCGCGTAGAGCGTGACGTTCTGGGCGAGTCCGGTGGCGCTGCTGTAGGTCATGTCGACGTCGTCGAAGCGGCTGGTGCGGTTCTCGACCGGCGAATGGGCGTGATCGAATCCGAACTTCAGCTCGTGCCGTCCGCCGAGCAGCTCGTCGATGTAGTACTGACCCGTCGCGTTCGCCTGGTAGCGGTCCCGCCAGCGCTCGGTGCCGGCGGTGAAGTTCCGCGTGCGGATGCCGGTGGCCGAGTCGAGCAGCGTCTGGTCGTTGCCGTTCAGGTAGGTCGGGAAGAAGATCTTGTTGAGGCCGACCCGCGCGTCCAGGAAGAACTTCTGCGTCACCACCGAGTTCCACAGCACCTGGTAGATGTCGAAGACGTCGTCTTCGTTGCTCGTGGAGTCCTTGACGAGGGTGTTGGAGCCGGCCAGGAAGCGGTTTGGCTTCTTGTAGTACTGGCGCGAGTACAGGCCGGTCAGCCGGTTCTTGTCGTTCAGCTGATAGTTGAAGTTGACCAGGCCTGACGTGATGTCGGTCTTGTCGAGCACCAGCGTCGAGAAGGCCGCCGGCACGTTGACGTGCACGCGCCAGTCGCGGAACGAGGCGAACATGCGCAGCTTGCGGGCGATGAGCGGGCCGCCGCCGCTGACGTTGATGTCGGAGACGAAATCGACCGCGTTGGTTTCCGGACGGAAGCCGTAGCGCAGCAGGTTGTCGTCGATGTTCTGCGTCTGGGTGGAATCGCCGAGCCACGCGCCGGTCACGCGGCCGCGCCACTGCTCGCCGCCGCTCTTGGTCACCATGTTCAGGAACACGCCGCTGGTCGGCACGGTGATGTCATGCGCGCCGGTCGAGACCTGGATGTCGTCGAACGCATCGAAGTCGTAGTAGAAGCCGGCCGCGCCAATCGCCGCGGGGTCGCCGACGTTGATGCCGTTGAGATAGCTGGAGTTCTGCGCGCTGGTGGTGCCGCGCGCGTTGAACACGCCCTGCAGCCCGCCTGAGGTGCCGCCGACGTCGGGCCGCGTGATCAGCAGGCTGGGGACCTTGTATTCCACCAACGACCAGATGTCGCGGCCGCCGGGCGTGCCCTGGAGCAGCTGCTCGCTCAGGTTGACGCTGGTGTTGGCGCTGGTCGTGTCAACGACCGGCGAGGCGCCGGTGACGGTCACCGTTTCGGCCACCGTCGCCACGCTCAGTGACAGGTCGAGCGGCACCGTGGCGCCGACCTGCACCGACACGTTTTCGCGAATCATGGTGCGGAACCCCTGCAACTCGACCTTCACCGAGTAGATGCCAGGCGAGAGGGACGGGAAGCGGTTCACACCGCCGTTGTCCGTCACGCCGCTCATGGTGCCAGCCACCAGCACGGGGCTGGTCAGCGTCACCGCGACGCCGGGAACGGCGGCGCCCTGCTCATCGGTCACTCGAACCAGGATCGATCCCGTCTGGACTTGGGCGGCAACAGGAAAAGCCACCACAGTCATCAGACTGATAGTCGCCAGAAATACTCGCATTCGATTCATGACATTGCCTCCGGAAAACCGTTCGCGCTCTACGAGAAGTTGAAGTGGCGCATGCTTACAAATGGGACACGCATCAAGGATGGGCTGACAAGGAGCGACAACGGGGAGCCTGATGCGACAAACCGCCTGGCCGACGCGCAGGCTAACTAGTCAGTAAGCAAAGCTACTGCCGAACCG